>JBKPOX010000104.1:0-4369 GCA_046733335.1 Actinomycetota bacterium
CGGCGCTTCAAGCTGCGGTTCGAGTGGAGGCGGGGAGCGGGGAGCGAGCCCGGCGGCGGTATCGGTGCCGGTTCTGGCGGCGCCCGTACCGGCGGTCCTCAGAGTGCCCTCCGCGGCGGCGGCGTCGCGGCGCTGCTGCTCGTCCTGCTCCTGTGCGCGGTCGCGCCGGCGGCCGCCCGCGGCTCGGACGTCGGCCGGGCCGCCGCCTGGCTGGAATCCCAGCAGCGGCCGAGCGGGGGCTTCGCCGCCGACTCCGGCCGCGAGGCCGGCGCCGAAATGACCTCCTGGGCGACGATCGCCCTGGCGGCCACCGGGCGCAACCCGCTCGACGTGACGAAGGGCGGGCACACCCCGGTCGACTTCCTCCGCTCCCACATTGGCGAGATCGAGGACGCCGGCGACGTCGCCCGCACGATCCTCTCGCTCGAGGCGGCCGGCGTCGATCCCCGCAGCTTCGCCGGCGACGACCTGGTCGCCCGCCTGCTCTCGCAACGGCGCCGGAGCGGCTCGTACCAGGGGTGGCCCGGGACCAGCGCCTATGCGGTGCTGGCGCTGCGGGCGGCCGGCGCGGGGGGCTCGACCGCGGCGACGGTCGAGTGGCTGCGCAAGGTCCAGGGCAAGGACGGCGGCTGGGGGAACGAGCCCGGCGACCCCAGCACCGCCGAGATCACCGGGGCGGTGATCCAGGTCCTGACCCCCGGCTCCGCCGCCACCGACCGCGCTCTCGCGTACATGCGCAAGGCGAAGCGCCCGAACGGCGGCTTCGCCCCCGCCAACAACCTCGCCGCGAATGCGCAGGCGACGGCCTGGGCCAGCGAGGGCCTGCTCGCCGCCGGCAAGGATCCCGCCGGCTTCGGGCCCGGCAGGAGCTCCCTCGCCTACATGCGGAGCCTCCAGGCCGAGGACGGCCACTTCCTGCAGGCGCCGGGACAGGAGGGCTCGCCCCTCTGGGTCACCGCCGACGTCCTCGTGCCGCTCTCCGGCCGCTTCCTCCCGATCTCGGCGCCGCCGCGCGAGCCGCAGCCGAAGGCCGCGACCCCGACCGGCTCCCCGAGTCCGACCGGCGGGCTGCCGCCCTCGAGCGTCCCGCCGACCTCCGCCGAACCCTCGCCGGAGCTGCTCGAAGAGCTCGAAAAAGGCGCCCGGGGCGGCGCCGGGGGCGCCCCGTCGGCGCCAGCGGCGCCACCCGGCGGGAAACCGCCGGGGGCTTTGCCCGGCAGCGGTTCCACCGGCGGTCCCGTCCCGGAGGGGCTCCCCGGCGCCGCCCCTCTGCCCTCCTCACCCGTGGAAGCCACCGGCGAGCCCGCCTCGGAGAGCGGCGAGGATTCGAGCAGCGGCACCGCCGGCGCGATCCTGCTCGGCCTCCTCGCCGGCTGCCTCCTCTTCGCCTGCGGCCTCGCCGGCCGCCGCGGCTGGATGCGCTGGCGCTACGGCCTCTGAAATCGCTCCAGGTCACAGAACTGCCACAGATCCGGCGCTCGAATTTTGCTTCGCGTCTTGTCGCGTGACAGACAAAGAATTACGTTAGGATCAATGGCTGTGATGACAAGGGAAGCCTGGACCGACCAACGGCTCGACGACTTCCGAGCGGACGTCAACCGGCGCTTCAACGAGGTTGACAAACGCTTCGATCAGGTCGATAAGCGCTTCGATCGCATCGAAGGCGAGATCCAGGAACTTCGCCAGACGATGGTGCACGGCTTCTTCGTTCTGGTCGGAATCAACGCGACCAGCACCCTCACCTTGATCGGATTGATGATCGGGCTGAAGGTCTTCTAGCTATACCCTCGGCGCATGGACGTCGAGACCGCGATTCGGACCCGACGCACGCACAAGGCCTTCGCGCCCGAGCCGCTGCCGCGCGAGCAGATCGACGAGCTGCTGGAGCTGGCGAGCTGGGCGCCGAACCACAACCTCACCGTCCCGTGGCGCTTCCGCGTCGTCGGACCCCGGACGCTGCGCCGCCTGAAAGAGGCGGCTGGGCCGGAGGGCGCCGCCAAGCTCGACCGCGCCCCCACGCTGGTCGTCGTCTCCTGCGTCCTCAGCGGCGACCCCGTCGAAGAAGAGGAGGACCTGCACGCGACCGCCGCCGCCTCCTACATCGTCCTCCTCGCCGCCCACGCCCGCGGCCTCGCCGGCTACTGGCGCACCCCCGGCCTCCTGCGCAGCGCCGAGGGCCGCGCAGCCGTCGGCCTGCCCGAGGAGGAGCGCTTCGTCGGCCTCCTCCACCTCGGCCACCCGCGCCAGGAGAGGCCGGCTCCCGAGCGCCCCGGCGCCGACCGCGCCGCGACCTACCTCGACTGATGCTGACGCGGGCGCGAGCCATCGAGGAGATCGCCGGCGGCCACTTCGAGGTGGTGGTGATCGGTGGCGGCATCACCGGCGCCGGCGTCGCCCTCGACGCCGCCTCGCGCGGTTACTCGGTCGCCCTGCTGGAGCGCGGGGACTACGCGGTCGGCACCTCCAGCCGCTCCTCGAAGATGGTCCACGGCGGCCTCCGCTATCTGCAGAACTTCGACCTCGGCCTGGTCCGCGAGGCGCTGCTCGAGCGCCAGCTGATGGTCCGCCTGGCCCCGCACCTCGTCTACCCGACGCCGTTTCTCGTCGCAGCCCTCGGCGAGGAGCGCCGCGACCGCAGGCTCGGGCTCGGGCTGAACATGTACGACGTGATGGCGACGACGCGCGCCGGCCGCAGCCGCCGCGAGCGGCGCCTCGGTGAGGAGCCGGAGGACGCCTACTGGTCGCCCGACCGCCACCGCACGATCGACCGCGACGAGGTGCTGGACCTGGCGCCGGCGCTGGCCGCCCGCGAACCGAACGACGCCTACCTCTTCTACGACTGCCAGACCGACGACGTCCGCCTCGTCCTCACGGTCCTCGGGGAGGCCGAGCGTTTCGGCGCGGTGATGCTCAACGGAGCCGAGGTGACCGAGGTACTCACCGAGAACGGCAAGGCGATCGGCGTCGCTTTCGTCGAGGAGGCCTCCGGCGAGCGGGTCGAGGTGCGCGCCGACCACGTCGTCAACGCGACCGGGGTCTTCGCCGACCAGGTGCGCCCCGAGGAGCTGCTGGGGGAGGAGGACGTGCCGCGGATCGCCCCCAGCCGGGGCACCCACCTGCTGCTCGACGCGGCCGACCTGCCGATGGGGAAGGCCGCCTGCATCGTCCCGGCCGGCGAAGGGCGGATGATCTTCTCGCTGCCCTGGTACGGGCGCACCCTGATCGGCACCACCGACAACGACTTCGAGGGCGACATCGCCCACCCGCAGCCGGCGGAGGAGGACCTCGCCTACCTGCTCGACGCGGTCAACGAGTTCTTCGGCACCTCGCTCGGGGAGTCGGACCTGGTCGGCGCCTACGCCGGCGTGCGGCCGCTGATCTCGACCGGCGACCCCCGCAAGTCGGTCGACATCTCCCGCAAAGCCGAGCTCTACGAGACCAGCTCCGGGATGCTGACGATCACCGGCGGCAAGCTCACCACCTGGCGCCGGATGGCGAAGCAGACGGTCGACCGCCTGGTCGAGCGGGAGGGACGCGAGGCTCCCTGCCACACCGGCGAGATCCCGCTGGGGATGCCCGCGCGCCGGGAGGACCTGGAGGCGCCCGACGGGATCGGGCCGGAGGCGACCGAGCAGCTCGCCTTCCGCTACGGCCACGCCGCCCGCAAGGTGCTCGAGATCGCCCGCGCCGAGCCGAAACTGGCGCGGCCGATCGTCCCCGGCCGCCCCGACCTGCTCGCCGAGGTGGCGCTGGCCGCGCGGGCAGAGCAGGCGCGCAGCGTCGCCGACGTGCTGCTGCGGCGGACCCGCCTCGGGATCCTGGCCGCGCCCGAGCTGCGCTCGGCGAGGGCGGTGCGCCCCGTGGCCGACATCCTCGGCGCCGAGCTCGGCTGGTCGCGGCGCCAGCGCTCGCGCGAGGCAGAGGCCTGGCTCGAGGTCGCCGCGCAGGAGGGCGTCGACCCCGCCGCGCTCACCGCTCGGGTCAGTTGAAGCGCCGGGACCGGCCGGTCGAATAACCTGCCGCCGATGACGAAAGCCGAGCTGGAGAAGAAGCACCTGTCCGACCTGCACCTGCTCGCCGCCGAGGCCGGCGTCGAGAAGTTCCGGATGCTGACCAAGGCCGAGCTGATCGAGCGGCTGGCCGGTGAGAACGGAGCCGGCGCCGAAGCGCCCGCGGAGAAAGGGACCGAGAAAGAGGAGCGCCCGCGCCGCCGACGGCGCAGCTCCCGCACCGGCTCGCCCGCGGTCGCGGACGAGCCCGCACCTGAGCGAGAGAAGCGCGAAGAGCAGCCGCGCGAGCGGCGCGACCGCCCGGAGAAGGCGCCGGAGCGCGAGCCCGCGCCCGCGCCCGCCGCGAGGGAAGAGCGCTC
>JBKPOX010000105.1:0-2848 GCA_046733335.1 Actinomycetota bacterium
TCCCTCGGCCTGGAACCGACCGGCCCGACGATCGGCCGGCTCCGGCAGCGAGCCCATGAGCTCGACCTGCCGGTGCCGGCCCCGGTCACCCCGGGCCGGCCGCGGCCGAAGAAGCTCCGCGAGGACTGCGCGTTCCCCGAGTGTGTCCGCCCGGTCGAGGCCTACGGCATGTGCCACGGGCACCGCTACCAGTACGAGTCGAAGGGGTTCCTGATGCCGTTGGGGCCGGCGTGGCGGCATGGGGAGCGGTGGACGTTGCCGTTCGCGGTTCGGTTCGCGACCGTCCTGCTCGCCTACCATGCCCCGGAGCGGCTTGCCCCCAGATACCGTGACCTCGACCGCGGCCAAGCCCGGTCGGCCTAGCTAGCCTCTGGAACGACGAAACCGCCCCCTGGGGCCCAGTGGGGCGGCTTCGTTTCTTTCTCACCCGGGTCCGGCGACGATCTTATCAGCCTCCGCACGACGATCCTATCCGCCACCGGTCCGCCAGGACAGGCCGCAGCCCAGGCAATACTGGAAGCCGCCGACGGTGGCGGTGTCGACGGCCGAGCAGCCGGGGCAGCCCTGCCGGCGGCGGACCCGCCGGAGCTGCCGCCGCTGGTGCTTGCTGGTCCCGCCGCGGGTGCCGTCGTGGCCGTGGCGGAGCGCGTCGTCGAGGCATTCGGGTCGGACCGGGCAGGCCAAGCAGAACGCCAGGGCGCGGGGGTCGGGATCCCAGGGCTCGTCGTCGGCGTCGCCGGGGGTGATGAACCACTCCAGCGGCAGCCCACGGCAGGCCGCCCGCTGCTCCCAGTCGAGACCGGCGACGAGGTCAGTGGTCATAGGGTTCGCGGTCGACGCCGCGCCGGTCGACCCGCGGATACCGTTGCAGCTGCTCGGCCTGCTCCTCGGTGGTGCGCGGGTAGCCCTGAGCGGGACCGTGGCCGGCCGGCTCCAGCGGGTCGCCGTCCAGGTTCCGGGGGGTGTCGCCGAGGTCGGTCCGGATCGGGGTCACGTTCCGTTTGGCCCGTTGGGCGCCGATCCAGGCGAAGGCGAGGACGATCCCGGGGAGGACGATGGTCTGGAAGATGTTCCACCACAGTTCCCGGTCGGCCGGGTCAACGTAGCGGTCGATGAGGGCGCGGGCGATGCCGGCGAGGACGACCCCGGCGAAGCCGAGCTGGGCGACCGGGGGCGATACCCGGTCGGGGTTCTGGTGTGCGGTGGCAGGGGTGGACATAAGGGCGGGCCTCCCATGTCGACTGCCCGGGAGCATACCCGAGCGCCAGGATGGGTAGCCGCAGCGTGGGAAGTGCGGGTCGGGGGGCTGCCGGACAGGTCCCGCCGCAGTCCCTGCGGTGCCCTGCCCGACCCGCCGGACGAGCCTACCCGAGCGTGGCCCACGCGCGTGGCCACGCCGTGGCCGGTTTCCGTGGTCGGGACTAGACACCGTGTCCGAAGCGTGCCACCCTGACCGGGACTATGGTGACAACGTACCAACGTACCGGGGGAGGGGCCGTGGGAGGCGACGACCGTGAGCTGTACCGTGCGGGCTACTACCTGACCCGTGAGCAGCATAAATGGTTGAAGCAACGAGCCCTCGACATGGGCTCGAACGCCTCCGAGGTGCTGCGTGGCCTGCTCCAGGCCCACGTGGCCACGCCAGCCACGCCCGTGCCCACGCCCCTCGGAACCAGCCACGAGGAGGGCGCGCCGTGAAGAACCAGCAGCGCCGCCGCCAAGCCCTCGTCGGCCTCGTGTTCCTCCTCGCCATCTCAATCCTGTTCGAGTGCTGGCAGGCCACCGCCGCCGCCGCCAAGGCTGGCGGGCGGCCGATGCCGGACCTGTGGCCCGTCACCCTGGAAGGGTTCTTGATCGTCCTGATCCTGGTCTACTGGGATGCCCGCAGCGACCACCGCAAGGCCCCGTTGGCGCGGCTCCTGCTGGCCGGGATCACCCTGGTCGCGGCCGGGGTGCAGGCGCTCGCGGCCCCGCCGACGTGGCTGGGCTGGGTGACGGCGGCGGTCACGCCGATCATCTTGACCGCCGTGGTCGAGTTCGTGGTCTGGCTGCTGTACGGCGGCGCCGTGGCCGCCGAGGAGAGTGCGTCTCGGAAGGTGCAGACCCCCCGGCCTTCCGAGCAAGCGGCGGGGGACGTGGCCGACTTTGGCGGGCAACCAGTCGTCCCTACGGGGACGCCTGGGCTAAAGGCCCCAGGGCTACCAGCCCGGGGTGAGGCCACGCCCCCGCCCTTAACCCCCCAGACAGCGACCACCGGTTCCAGCGGCCCACAGGCAGGGGAAGACGGGAGCCTATCCGACCGGCCACGGCCAGTCACCCCCGTGGCCACGACCCCCACGGATCGTGGCCGGACCGTGACACCACCCCTTGAGGCACGCCACGACGAGGCCCTGCGGCGCCGCAAGGAGAACCCGGAGGCGTTCGAGGCGTACGTTGCCAAGCATGGGCTGGACCGGGACGCGATGCTGGCCATGGCCGCCCGTCGTGGCTGGCCAGCGGCGTCGGGGAACGGCCACAAGCAGCAGGTGCCAGCGTGACAGCCACGTTTCCGGTGACCGTGGCCACGCGGCCCACGGTCCCACCCACGATCGGGATCGACCCCGGCCAACGCTGGATCGGCCTCGCCGCCCGCATCGACGGCCGCTGCCTCGACGCGACCATGCTCGACCGCGGCCCGGCCACCCGGGAACGAGGCCGTTTCCTCGGCCAGCAGGAAACCGCCCTCGCGACCCGACTCCTCGACACCATCGCCCTCCTCATGGAACGCCACCACGACCAGGCCCTCGACGCCGCCCGGTCCTGGCAGGCGGACTGGCCAGCCGGGATGCCGTGGCGGATCGCGATCGAG
>JBKPOX010000106.1:0-14903 GCA_046733335.1 Actinomycetota bacterium
GCTCGACCCCATCGCGCCCCTTCTCAATCGCCCGAGGCGCAAGCTCCGAATCGATCGCCTCCCCGCTTCGCCGCCCGGACCCCCGCCGAGGAATGAAGCTCCAGTACTTCAGCTTGATCACGTCGAGGACCCCCTGCTCCATCCACTCGGAGTCCATGTACTGCGGGTAGACGCATAGGCGCTCGGTCAACGCGTACCCACGAGGCGCCAGCTCCTTCCGCACCTGATGAGGGCTGGGGAAGGGCTCCTCGGGCGAGATGTGGTCGCCGTTGGCGCTGAGACCACCCAAGTCGGTCGCGCCTGCTTCAACCAGCTCGGGCCACCAATCTGAAAGGTTCGGCGGCACCTGCACGCCGACGTCCGGCATCAGCCGCTTGCACTCCTGAATCAAGCGCTTGATCTCCTCGATCCCCACGGCGTTGGCCCACTGCGGCAGGGAGGGCGGGAGTGCCCCCTCCAGACACTCGACCCCGAGCCATAGCGAGGGGTGTCTGGAGGGGGTGTCCCCGCCGCCCCTTCCAACCTGGGCGAACCCGGTATCCCTCGACGAGATCAAGCGGTTGATCGGGGAGTGCAGGAGGCTCATGCCGGATGTGGGAATCCAGGTGCCGCCGAATTTGTCGGACTGGTGGCCCGAGCTGGTCGAGGCCGGTGCCACTGATCTTGGTGGACTCTCAGCTAACGGGGATCACATCTCGCCGGAGGAGCCGTTCCCGTCGCCGCAGCAGGTGCGCAAGGAGTTGGCGCCGCGGGGATATGCCCTCTCCGAGCGGCTCTGCGTCTACCCGCAGTACATGGACCCCGAGTGGATGGAGCAGGGAGTCCTCGATGTGATCAAGCTGAAGTACTGGTCGTTCATCCCGAGGAAGGGCTCAGGTCGGAAATCGGAGGAGTCGATCTCACCTGATCTGGCCGGGAAGGCGATTGAGAAAGGACGCGACGGCAAGGAACTATCCGAGGACGAGCTGACGGCTCTGTTTGCCGAGACCCGTCCCGAGGCGATCGAGGAGATGCGGGTCGCCGCCGACGAGCTGCGGGCGGAGCTGGCCGGCGACCGGGTCACCTTCGTCGTCAACCGCAACATCAACTTCACCAACGTCTGCGTCGTCGGCTGCGCCTTCTGCGGCTTCGGCCAGGGGCGGCGCTCGCCGGACGCCTACGAGGTCTCCGAGGAGGACTTCGCGGCGCGGGTCCGCGAGGCGGTCGAGTTCGGCGCGACCGAGCTCTGCATGCAGGGCGGCATCCACCCCGACCTGACGCTGGAGGAGTACGGGCGCTGGCTGCGGCTGGCGAGGGAGGTGGCGCCGCAGCTGCACCTCCACGCCTACTCGCCGATGGAGATCGACTGGGCCTGCGAGCGCTCGGGCAAGCAGCCCGCGGAGGTCTTCGAGCACCTGCTCGAGTGCGGGCTCGGCTCGACCCCCGGGACCGCGGCCGAGGTTCTCGACGACGGCGTCCGCCAGCGGATCTCGCCGAACAAGCTCCCGGTCGAGCGCTGGATCGAGATCGTCGAGGCCTCGCACCGCTCCGGCCTGCGCTCGACTTCGACGGTGATGTTCGGCCACGTCGAGGAGCCGCGCGAGCTGGCCCGCCACATGCGGGTGGTCCGCGCCCTGCAGGAGCGGACGGGCGGCATCACGGAGTTCGTCCCGCTCAGCTTCATCCCCTTCAACACGCTGCTGGGCCGCACCCACGGCATCGAGGAGATCTCGATGCGGGAGAACCTCAAGCACACCGCGGCCTTCCGGCTCGCGCTCGGCCGCAGCATCCCCAACCTGCAGGCGAGCTGGGTGAAGATGGGCCTGGAGGGGGCGACGGAGGCGCTGCGCTGGGGCGTCAACGACCTCGGTGGCACCCTGATGGAGGAGAACATCTCGCGCATGGCCGGCTCGCAGCACGGGGTGCGGCTGGAGCCGGAGCAGCTGATCGAGGCGGCGCGCGCGGCGGGACGCGAACCAGCGCAGCGGACGACGCTGTACGAGATCATCGAGACCTATGCGAGCGATGGTCCTCGAGAGGCAGCGGGAGCCGCTCCGGCTCGCTGAGCTGCCCGAGCCGACCGCGGGTCCCGGCCAGCTCCTCCTCGACGTGCGGGCCTGCGGCGTCTGCCGCACCGATCTCCACATCCTCGACGGCGAGCTGACCGAGCCGAAGCTGCCGCTCGTCCCCGGCCACCAGGTCGTCGGCGTCGTCCGCGAGGCGGGGGAGGGGGTGGAGCGCTTCGCGCCGGGCGACCGGGTCGGCGTCCCCTGGCTGGGCTGGACCGACGGCAAGTGCCGCTACTGCCGCGGGGGCCGCGAGAACCTCTGCGACGAGGCCAGGTTCACCGGCTACGACATCGACGGCGGCTACGCGGAGGTGGCGGCTGCCGATGCCCGCTACTGCTTTCCGATCCCGGATGGCTACCCGGACCTGCAGGCGGCGCCGCTCCTCTGCGCCGGGCTGATCGGCTACCGGGCGCTGCGGCTGGTCGGCGAGGCGGAGCGGGTCGGCCTCTACGGGTTCGGCGCCGCCGCCCACATCCTCTGCCAGGTGGCGGCGCACCAGGGGCGCCGCGTCTTCGCCTTCACCCGCGCCGGCGACGCCGAGACCCAGGCGTTCGCCCGCGAGCTGGGGGCCGAGTGGGCCGGCTCCTCCGTGGAGGCGCCGCCGGAGGAGCTCGACGGCGCGATCGTCTTCGCCCCGGTCGGGGCGCTGATGACGGCGGCGCTGCGGGCCAGCGCCAAGGGCGCGCGGGTGATCAGCGCCGGCATCCACATGAGCGACATCCCGTCCTTCCCCTACGCGGAGCTGTGGGGGGAGCGGGCGCTGGGCTCGGTCGCCAACCTGACCCGGCGCGACGGCGAGGAGCTGCTGGCGCTGGCGCCGCTGGTGCCGGTGCGGACCGAGGTCGAGGCCTATCCGCTCGAGGACGCGAACGAGGCGCTCGCCGACCTGCGCGCCGGCCGCCTCCGCGGCGCGGCGGTTCTATCGGTCGGCGCTGCGGGTATCTGAACCGCACCCAATCCGAGCGAGGAGGGATGCAGTGGACGACGAGATCCGCAACAAGGACGACGCCAAGGGCCGCCTCAAGGAGGCCGCCGGAGACCTGACCGGCGACGAGGAGCTGCGGCGCGAAGGGAAGGTCGACAAAGCGACGGGCGCCGTCAAGGACGGGGTCGAGAAGGCCTCGGACAAGGTCAAGGGCGCCGTCGGCAAGGATCGCGACTAGCGGCCTCTCCGCCGGGGGCCGCTCAGCGGAAGAGATCCTCCTCGAGAGGGCGGCGGAGGGCGGCTGAGCCTGGGCCGTCCTCCGTCCTAACGTGGTGGCCGAGGCCGCGCACGACCGCGGCGGGCACCCCCTCGTCCTTGGCGCGCACCAGGTCCGCGGCGGCGGCGACCTCGTCGGCGATCGCGATCGCGGTCGCGCTCAGCTCGCGCCCGCCGGCGTCGCGGCGGCCGCGCCAGTCGTCGAGCGGCTGCAGGCCGGCGCAGCCGATCGCGACCTCGGCCTGGCCTAGGCGCCAGGGCCGTCCGAAGCTGTCGGCGATGACTACTGCGGGGGTGGGAGGGGGGTGGGGGCGCCCCCTCCAGACACCCCTCGCTATGGCTCGGGGTTGAGTGTCTGGCGGGCGCCCCCCCACCCCCCTCGGCGCGGCGGTCAGTTCCGTTCGGATCTGGCGGGCCGAGGCGTCTGGGTCCTCCGGAAGGAGGCAGACGGTTTCTTCGTCCGGGAGGTTGGAGCTGTCGATGCCGGCGTTGGCGCAGACTAGGCCGTGGCTCGTTTCGGTGATGAGGATGCCGCGCTCGGCGCGCAGGACCTCGCGGCTCTCGGAGAGCACCAGCTCTACGAGCTCCGCTTCCCTACCCAGCTTCTGCGCCAGCTCGCGCGCCCGCTCGGATGGCTCGACGTCCGACAGCCGCCGCACCCGTCCCTCCGCCTTGGAGACGATCTTCTGCGAGATCACCACCACGTCGCCGGGCTCCAGCTCGACCCGCTCGGCGATCAGCTCCCCGACCCGGTCCCCCTCGCTCACCTCGGGCATGCCCTCAACCGGCAGCACCCGAAGCTCCCGGCTCATATCCCCAGGGCTTTCGCCGTCCGTCGCGCCCGTCCCCGTCCCCGCTCCAGCTCGCGCGTCAGCGCGATCACGTCGGCGGGGGTGTCGAGGTCGAGTTCGATCGAGGGCAGCTCCTCGACCGCGAAGGGGACGCCTGCCCGGCGGGCCGCCTCGACGTGCCTGTCGCGGCTGCCCTCGCCGAAGGCGGGGACAATCGCGTTCGGCGGGCTGAGCAGGAGCGCGTTGGTGCCGGTGCCGTGACGGTCGGGGACGATGCCGACGTAGTCGCCGGGGACGGCGGTCAGTAGCCGGTCGAGCTCGCGCGGGTCCAGCAGCGGGCAGTCGCCGGCCAGCAGGACGACCCGCTCGGCGCCGTCGGCTTCCGCCCGGGCGATGCCCGCCAGCGCCGCCTCTACGTGCCCGGCGTCCTCGGGGTCCGGGACCACCGGGGCCCCGGCCGCTGCCGCCAGCTCCTGGGCGATCGGATCGCCGCTGACGACGATCGTCCGCTCGATCGTCCGCGCCTGCGTGATCGCCTCGAGGACGTCGGCGACCATCGCCTCGGCCAGCTCGCGGCGGCGCTCACCGCCGAGGCCGCCGGTCAGCCGTTGCTTGGCGGCGCCGAAGCGCTTCACAGGTAGGACCGCGGTCGCGTTCAAGGGGAGCTGAGGCTAGCGGCGTAGTCGAGGACGATCCGGGCCAGCCGCACGCGGCCGGCCGCGCCCTCCATCAGGGTCGGCGCGGCGAGAGTGGGGATCTCGGCCGGGGGCGGGTCGGGGTCGGCCTCGTCGACGACCATCGCGTCGATCAGCCCGGCGTAGAGGGAGGCGACCCCGGCGGCGGTGGTCGGCCGGCCGATCCCTTCCATGAAGCGGTCGGTGGGGCCCTTGACGACGGCGCCGGCGACGTAGGGGCTGACGGCGAGGACCGGGGCGGGGGAGGCGGCGATCGCCTCGCGGAGGCCCGGGACGGCGAGGATCGGGCCGATGCTGATCACCGGGTTGGAGGGGCCGATCACGATCGCCTCGGCGCCGCGCAGGGCTTCCAGGACCTCCGGGGTCGGCTCGGCCGCCGCGATTCCCTCCAGCTGCACGCCCAGGACCTGCGGCTGGCCGCGGTCGAGGATCAGGTACTCCTGCAGGCCGCGGGAGCCCTGGGGGGTGATCACCTGGGTGCGGACCGGCGTGTCGGTCATCGGCAGCACCCGCGCCTCGACGCCGAGGCCGCGGGCGATCTGCGCCTGCGCGTCGGTGGGGCGGCCGCCGTCGTCGAGGAACTGGCGGCGGTAGAGGCAGACGGCGAGGTCGCGGTCGGAGAGGCCGAACCAGCTCGGGGCGCCGAGCTGCTGGAGGCGCTCGAAGACGGCGAAGCCGTCGTCCTCGATCCCCCAGCCGCGCTCCTCGTCGATCTCGCCGCTCAGCCAGTAGGTGACGAGGTCGGGGTCGGGGGAGACGTGGACGCCGAGCGCCTCGACGTCGTCGCCGGTGTTGGCGATCACGGCGAGGTCGGGGCCGACCTCCTCCTGCATCCCGGCGGCGAGTTTGGCGCCGCCGGTGCCTCCGGCCAGGAGCGCGACGCGCACGGCTAGGTCCCCCGCCTGCGCTGCGCCTGCGGCATCACGCCCAGTGGTCGCCGTCGGGCAGGCCGGTGAGCCGGATCCCGGCGTGGGTCTTGTAGCGGCTGTTGACCGCGATCAGCATCGGGGTCAGCTGCTCGACGATCCGCGCCATCTCCAGGGCGCCGGCGTTGACGGCCCGCAGGCCCGGGATCAGCTCGATCAGGCGCGCGACCCGGGCCTTGTCCGCCTTCCTGTCGCCGCAGACCAAGACGTCCTCGCCGAGCTCGGTCCCGAGGTCGGCGAGGGCGGGGGCGGCGAGGGTGTGCATCGCGGCGACCACGGTCACCCCCTCGGGGACCATCTCCTGCGCCTGCTGGGCCGCCGATCCCTGCCAGACGCCGAGCGAGCGCGTCGCCTTGCCGCTGACCGCGGCGGCGAGGGGGACGGTGCAGTCGACCAGCAGCTGGCCGGGGCGGAGCGCCTCGCGCAGGTTGTTGAGGTTCTCCGATTGGGCGCGGAAGGGGACGGTGAGGAAGACGACCTCGCCCCTGCTCGCCGCCTCCTCGTTCTGCAGGCCGGTGACCTCGGCGCCGGGAACGGCGTCGCGCACCTTCGCCGCCGCCTCCTCGGCCCGGCCGGCGTCGCGGGAGCCGATCGCCACCGGTTGCCCCGCCCGCGCCCAGCGGCGCGCCAGGCCGGCGCCGAGGGCGCCGGTGCCGCCGATGATCGGGATCGGTTCCAAGGGCGCGCAGTCTATGCTGCGGGCCGCATGAGGCTGGAGGGACGCAAGGCGCTGGTCACCGGCGGGGCGAGCGGCATCGGCGCCGCGATCGCCGCCCGGCTCTCCGCCGAGGGCGCCGAGGTCTGGGTCGGCGACCTCAACGTCGAGGGCGCCGAGAAGGTGGCGGCCGAGGTCGCGGGGCACGCGGTCGACCTCGACGTCACCGACCTCGGGGCCGCGCGCCGTGCGGTGACCGCGGTCGGAGACCTCGACGTCCTCGTCAACAACGCCGGCACTGACGAGTTCGGTTTCTTCGTCTACGTCAGCCAGGAGCAGTGGCGGCGGGTGCTCGACATCAACCTCGGCGGGGTGATGAACTGCACCCACGCGGCGTTGCCTGGAATGCAGGAGCGCGGCTACGGCCGCATCGTCAACATCTCCTCGGAGGCCGGTCGGGTGGGCTCGAAGGGCTCCGCCGCCTACTCCGCCGCCAAGGCCGGCGTGATCGGCTTCACCAAGGCGATCGCCCGCGAGGCCGCCCGGTACGGCGTCACCGCCAACGCGATCGCCCCCGGCCCGATCGAGACGCCGCTGCTGATGGGCGCCAAGGAGTTCGGCGAGATCGGCGAGAAGGTGATCGAGACGATGAGAAGCGCCACCCAGATGGGCCGCCTCGGCCAGCCCGAGGAGGTCGCGGCCGCCGCCGCCTTCCTCGCCTCCGACGACGCCAGCTACGTGACCGGCGAGACCCTCGGCGTCAGCGGCGGCCTCGGCATGGTCTAGCCGCTAAGAGCCGCAAAAACAGGCTGGGTAGGGGGCGAGTCATCGGCGTTTGGTGACTTGTGGGGCCTATAACCCCCCAAACTCACCAATCACCCTCTCCGGCGAGTGGTAAGGCGTGGAAGCTCGCCGAGCGACAGCACTGGGTGGTCACGCGTGAACAGCTACTCGCGCTGGGTTTCTCTTCGGAAGCGATCAAGCACCGGATCGCGACTGGTCGCCTCAATCCCCTGAGAAGAGGCGTGTACGCAGTAGGGCGTCAAGAGGTCAGCGATAAAGGACGGTGGACGGCGGCCGTGCTCGCTTGTGGAGGCCGTGCGGTCCTCAGCCACTCCAGCGCAGCGGCTCTCTGGCGCATTGGGAAGGAGCAGCGCGGCCTGGTGGAGGTCTCCTTACCCAGCTCTTCTCGTCGGCGCCGTCCCGGCATCCGGATTCACCGCCGGCCTTCGCTTGACCCTCAGCGCGACCTGACCCGCGAGTACGGCATTCCAGTGACCACTCCCGTCCAGACCCTGATCGACATGTCGCTCCGCCTGGACCGCGCCGGCGTCGAGCGGATGATCAACGAGGCGGACAAATACAACCTCGCGCACCCGCCTCAGCTGCGCGCGGCACTGGAGGCGCGTGCTGGCGACAAGGGCGTCGCGAAGCTCCGCTTCATCCTCGACCGGCGCACCTTCCGGCTCACCAAAGAGGAGCTGGAACGGCGCTTCCTACCGCTTGTGCGCGAGGCCGGGCTGCAGCTGCCGCTCACGGGTCAGCGGGTGAACGAATTCGAAGTCGACTTCTTCTGGCCGGACCTCGGCCTGGTCGTCGAGACCGACGGCCTCCGCTACCACCGCACGCCGGCCGAGCAGGCGCGGGACCGGCTCCGCGACCAGACCCACACCGCCGCCGGCCTGACACCGCTCCGCTTCACCCATGAGCAGGTCCGCTACGAACCCGAGCACGTGCTGAGGATCCTGGCTCAGACCGCGAGTCGCCTGGCCATCTCGACGAAGTAGTCGAGCGCCGCGGGGTTCGCCAGCGAGTCGCGGCTGGCCGCCTTCTCCACCGGGGTCCCCATCAGGATCCGCTTCACCGGCACCTCCAGGACCTTGCCGCTCAGCGTCCGCGGCACCTCGGCGATCTCGAAGACCTCGTCGGGGACGTGCCGCGGCGAGCAGTGCTCGCGCACCCGCCGCGCGATCTCACGCCGCAGCTCCTCGTCCAGCTCCGCCCCCTCCCGCAGGACGACGAAGAGCGGCATCCAGCCGTCGGTCCCAGGCCGCGGCAGGTCGACGACGAGCGCGTCGACGATCTCCTCGATGCCGAGCACCGCCCGGTAGATCTCGCTCGTCCCCATCCGGATCCCGCCGCGATTGATGGTCGAGTCGGAGCGGCCGTAGATGATCGCCGTGCCGCGCCGGGTCAGCTCCAGCCAGTCGCCGTGGCGCCAGACCCCCGGGAACATCTCGAAATAGCTCTCGCGGTAGCGGCTGCCGTCCTCGTCCCCCCAGAGGTAGAGCGGCATCGAGGGCATCGGCTCGGTGACGACCAGCTCGCCGACCTCCCCCGTAACCGGCTCGCCTTCCTCGGTCCAGGCTTCGACCGCCGCGCCCAACGCCCGCGCCTGCAGCTCGCCGCGGTAGACCGGCAGCGTCACGACGCCGCCGACGAAGGCGGTGCAGAGGTCGGTGCCGCCGCTGGTCGAGAAGAGCCAGGTGTCGCGGCCGACGTGCTCGTAGACCCAGTCGAAGCCCTCCGGGGAGAGGGGGGACCCGGTCGAGCCGACCGCCTTCAGGGCGCCGAGGTCGCGGCCGCTCCCAGGCTCGACCCCGGCCTTCATGCAGGCGCCGATGTAGGCCGCGCTGGTGCCGAACATGGTGACCCCGGCCTGCTCGGCTAGGTCCCAGAGCGTGTTCAGGTCCGGGTGGCCGGGGTTGCCGTCGTAGAGGACGATCGCGGCCTCGGTCAAGAGGCCGGAGACGAGGAAGTTCCACATCATCCAACCGGTCGTCGTGAACCAGAAGAGGCGGTCGCCGGGGTGGGCGTCGACGTGGAGGTGGAGCTTCTTCAGGTGCTCGAGGAGGATGCCGCCCTGGCCCTGGACGATCGCCTTCGGCAACCCCGTCGTGCCGGAGGAGTAGAGGACCCAGAGCGGGTGGTCGAAGGGCACCCGGGCGAAGGCCAGCTCGGCCCCCGGATCGAGCCGCAGCAGCTCATCCCAGGAGATCGCCTCGCGCAGCGGGGAGAGGTCGGGGCTCGGGTCGAGATACGGGAGGACGACCGTCCGCTCCAGGCTCGGCATCGCCTCCTGCAGCTGGGCGAGGACGTCCCGCCGGTCGAAGTCCCTGCCTCCGTAGCGGTAGCCGTCGACCGCGAGCAGGACCTTCGGCTCGATCTGGGCGAAGCGGTCGACGACGCTGCGGGGACCGAAGTCCGGCGAGCAGCTCGACCAGACCGCGCCGATCGAGGCGGCGGCGAGGAAGGCGACGATCGCCTCCGGGATGTTCGGCACGTAGGCGACGACGCGGTCGCCGGGCTCGACGCCGAGCGCGCGCAGCCCCGCCGCCGCCGCGGCGACCTGCCGCCGCAGCTCGCCCCAGCGCACCTCGCCGAGGGGGCGCAGCTCCGAGGCGTGGAGGATCGCCACCTCCTCGTCCCGCCTGCCCGCGAGGACGTGCTCGGCGTAGTTGAGCGAGGTGTTCGGGAACCAGCTCGCGCCGGGCATCGCGCGAGAGGCGAGGACCGGCCGCGGGTCGCCGTCGGCCTGGACGTCGAAGAACTCCCAGATCGCCGACCAGAAGCCGTCGAGGTCGTCGACCGACCATTGCCACAGCTCCTGGTATCCCGCGAAGGAGAGGCCGCGCTCGCGCTCGAGCCAGCGCATGAGCTCGACCAGCCGCGAGCGCTCGACCAGCTCGGCCGACGGCTTCCAGAGCAGCTCCCCCGCGCGGCCGCTCACGGCGCCCGTCCGGGGCCGCGCCCGTTCGATGCCGGAGGTGGGATTCGAACCCACAAGCCCGCAAGGGCAATCGATTTTGAGTCGATCGCGTATGCCAATTCCGCCACTCCGGCGCTATCGGAACGATAGAGGCGGATCAGGCAGGCTGCGGATGCCCGGACGCGCCTGCGCCGTAGTCCTCCCCGGAGCCGATCGGGCGCTCCTCCTCCACGTGCCACTCCTGGTTGAAGGCGTAGAGGGCGGCGGCGATGAGGGCGATCTGGACCAGGGCGAGGACGATCACCAGCAGGCCGATCAGCGAGGAGTTGAGCAGCGCCCCGTCGAAGCCGTCGCGGTCGCGGTTGAACCAGCTTTCGGCCCCGACGGCGCAGAAGATCGCCAGGATCATCGAGAGCGCCGCCGCCACCGGCAGGATGCCGCGGTTCCAGCGGGCCACCAGGAAGGCGAAGAAGGCGTAGAGGATCGCGTAGATCGCGCAGACGATCCCCATCCCGCCGCCGCCCTTCAGCAGCGACCAGCCGCCGATCGTCACCAGGGCGGCGAGCACGGCGGTCGCAGCCAGCAGCAGCACGACCACGAGCTTGGTCGCCACCGAACTGGGCTTTTCGCGATTCGGCCGCCACAGTTCGTAACCGGGCCTCACCTCTCCAACCGCCACGCCCTGATCATAGAATCTGTCAGCGACGCCGCGATTGGCGGCGCGTTAAGGCCGGTCACGCGGGCGTGGCGGAATTTGGCAGACGCGCCAGGTTTAGGTCCTGGTGGGCTTCGGCCCGTGGGGGTTCAAGTCCCTCCGCCCGCACTTTCTCCTCACGCTGGCTCCACCGGCCCGGCCCTTCGCCCCTTGCCGATGTGAACGCACCCGACTTGAAGGCCTCACTGTGCGGCGATCAAAGACCGCACCAAGGGCCTGAGGTCCAAGCGGATTCACCTCGAACCCGTGGTTGGTTCGCCTTTTTGGCGCCGTGACCAAGCATTTGGCGCCGTGACCGAACACATCGAACACATCATGTTGGATCAATCTCCACCTTGACGAGTTCTTTTACCGCATGTTGTATTAAGAGGACAAAATGCCCTTCCTGGTCCAGCTGGAGAGTGATAGAAGTCGAACGTCGATGGCACCGAGCGTGCAAGAACTGGGAGGCAAGATGGAGAGCGGTCGGGTACGGGTGGGGGTATCGCTGAGGAAGCTGGCGGCGAGGCATATTCCGAGATTTTTACTGGTGGCATTGGCGGTGTGCGGCTTTGCGGCGGCAACCGAGGGTCGCGCCGTCGCATTGCAGATGGGCGTGCAATGGACGGGTGAGCATTACCGGGACACTCCGGAAATCGACACCGTGGCCAAGTCGGGGGCTGATCTGTTCCGGGTGCCGATCGAGCCGGCGAACACCCCCCGCCTCTCCAACGGGCAATGGAACTGGAGCTTCTTCTACGACGGCCTCTTCGAAGAGGCGGCGAAGGCGGGGGTGCGAATTCTCCCGCACTTCGGCGGAAACATGCAAGGCAAAGCGCAATTGCCACTGATGTCTGAAAAAGAACTATGGACGCTCTGGGCCCGCGAAGCGGTAGCCCGGTATGGCTATAGCGGGAAATTCTGGGCAGAACACCCCAACGTTCCCTACATGCCGGTGACGGCCTGGGAGCTGTGGAACGAGCAGAACAATGCAGGCCTTGAAAGCGGCGGAGCGACCCCCCAAGCCTTCGGAGAATTCGTCCAGTACGCGGGCCCCGCTGTTCAGCATGCATCGGAATGGCAGAGCGGGTTGAAAACCGAGGTGCTTTACGGCGCGCTTTTCTCCTGGCAAGGGGGGACGAGTTACCAGAAATACCTCGCTGAAAGTTGGGCCTACGCCGGCCCGTACGTCACCGGCGTGGCCTTCCATCCCTATGCCATGACTTCGGCCACCAATGCCGAAAATCTGCAGGTCTATAGAGACGCCGTGGCCGCTGCCAGGCAGTACATCAACGGTCTGGCTGGCGGAACGAGCAAGTCGCTATGGCTGACGGAGATCGGTTGGGCTGCCGAAGGGGCTCAGTACCCCAAGGGCGAAGCCGGTCAGGCCGCACTCCTTCACGGAGCCTTCGACTACGCACAGGAAAAAGAGGCTTCGTACAACATCAAAGCGATCATCTGGTACAACTATCGCGACATCGTCAACGAAATTTGGCAGTACCGATCCGGATTGAGGAGCCAAAGTGGCAACTATCGTCTTTCCTGGACCGCATTCCAGGAAGAGACTGGGGCACCTCTCTGGAAGCCTTACCCGGAGGAGCTCGGGTTCATCCGGTACAACGCGGCCACGGCTACTCATCTCGACACCTATTCGCGAGGCCCGGCGTTCAAAACGCTTCTGTCTAGCAGCCCCACCGCGTATCCGAAAATCACCGATCCGCAGAACGTGCAGGCGGTGGCGATCGACACCAACGGTGACGGCGTCGACGGGCTCAGCTTCCTGCGCTACAACTCGACGTACAGCAATACCTACATAGACGCCTACAGCGGCGTCCCGTCCTACAAAACGCTTGTCGCCAGCTGCAACACCGGGTTTCCGAAAGTCGCGGACCCGCAGACGGTCCAGGCGCTGGCGATCGACTCCAGGGCGGACCTCGCCGGAGACGAGCTCGGTTTTGTCCGGTTCAACGGTTCCGGCGCAACCTACATCGACTCGTATACCGGTGGATCGTGTTACAACACGCTGGCTACGTCATCACCCACTGGCTACCCTGCGATCGGCGACCCGCAGAACCTCCAGGCTCTCGCGATCGACACCGACGGTGACAGCATCGACGAGCTGGGGTTCGTCAGGTTGAACAGCGCGCCGAATGCATATATCGATCTGTATACCGGCGCCCCGCAGTACAAAAAACCGCTGACGGGCTGCAAAACCGGGTATCCCACGGTCACGGACCCTCAGAACGTCCAGGTGCTGGCGATCGACTGGAACGGGGACGGCGCTGACGAGCTGGCGTTCCTCCGTTACAACCCGCTGACTCTCAACACCCATCTCGACGCCTACCGGCCCAGCACCCCCGGAGGTTGCTATGACACGCTTGTCGCGAGCACCGATGTCGGCTATCCAAAAGTCTCTGACCCGCAGAACGTCCAAGCGCTCGCGTTGAACGTTGACCTCGCTCCGTTCGTGGCGCCAGCTATGTGGGGCAGCGATCCGCTGGGCGAACCGAGCAACGGCGGTCTCACCTCCGATCCAGACATCGCCTCGTGGGGTAACAACCGCCTGGACATCTTCGCCCGCGGGAAAGATAAAGCTCTCTGGCACAGGGCCTGGGATAACGGCTGGTTGGGATGGGACCCAGTCCCCAACGGCGCCTCGGTGGAAGGCGGACCCGGCGCGGTCTCCTGGGGGCCGAACCGCATGGATGTGGTATTCCGAAATACCAGCAACAGCGTCAACAAGCTGTACTACCAGGCTCCGAGCTGGTTCGCTATCGACCCCCTCGGCCAGCCGTCAACCGGAAAACTCACCTCGGACCCGGACATCTCGTCATGGGATGAAAACCGCCTCGATGTCTTCGCCCGGGGCTTCGGCAACAAACTCTGGCACAGGGCCTGGCAGAACGGGTGGTTCGCCTGGGATCAGGTGACGACCGGCGGGCCACTGGGGTCAGGACCGAGCGCGGTGTCATGGGGGCCCTACCGAATCGACGTGGTCGCTAAAGCGCTCGGCACTGCAACCGAACCCGATAATCGAGTCGAACACTGGTACTGGAACGGAAGCCAGTTCGTCAACGACAATCTCGGGGGAAACATCACCTCCGATCCGGATATCGCGTCGTGGGGCAACAACCGCCTCGACGTCTTCGCCCGCGGCCCCGAAGGCGGGCTGATCCACAAGTCGTGGAACGGCATCAACTGGAGCGGGTGGGAGAGCCTCGGCGGTCCCACTCTGGTGGGCGGTCCCAGCGCAGTCTCCTGGGGTCCTGGCAGGATCGACGTCGTGGCCCGAGTCGCCGCACCGGGGCGCACGGAAGATCACGCTCTGTACCACTGGTTCTACCAGGAGTAAGGACGGCTCCGAGCCGCCACGACCCCCTCCCGCGACTGTTTCGTCGCGGGAGGGTCAGCTCGGTGCCCAGCGCTGCAGGCTCGACTCCCCCGGGTCGACGGCCGGCCCGCTACCTGCCCGGCGATGTCAACTAGGATTGGCTCTGCGGCACCCCTGGGGCACTGGCCAAACTGGCTAAGGCACCGGTCTCCAAAACCGGCGATTCTAGGTTCGAGTCCTAGGTGCCCCGTCGCTTCGCCTGCCGGAACCCTGAGCACACTCCTCCGGCAGCGTTGAGGACCGCGCTAGGCGGAGCCTCGGCCGTCCTCTCGCATCCGATCCGCCCGGCGCAGCAAGTCGGCGAGCTCGACGCCGAGGCCGGCGGCGAGACGGCGGAGGCTGCCCCAGGTGGCGTCCACCCGGCCGCTCTCGATTCGCCGCAGCGTCGAGCGGCTCAGCCCCGAGCGCTCGGCGAGGGCGTCCTGGGTCAGCTGAGCGCGCTCCCGGAGGAGGCGGACGGCCTCTCCCAGGGCGACGTTCTCGGGGCTCTCGCTCATCGAGCGCGGAAGGTACTACGCGGTACCCCGGCGTCCTGGGCGACGCCCGGCGCGGGCCCGGCGCGTCGCCCGAGGCGTACCCCCGCGCGTCCCAGGCCGGACCCCTCGGTTGGACGTTCCGTCCCTTGTGAGGTGGGTGCCCCCGTGCCACCCTGAAGCGCGATGGGGAGGACTCCGCTGGCCAGGAGATTGGGCGAAGCCGCTTCGGTTGCGGCCCAGGAGGCTGCCCGGGAAGGCTCGCCCAAGGAGGCGCTCACCGCGCCCGCCGGCCTGCGCCGGCGCGAGCTGCTCGCCGG
>JBKPOX010000107.1:0-11302 GCA_046733335.1 Actinomycetota bacterium
GGTCGGCGCCGCGGCCGGTCGCCGCGGCTCCGGCTCCAGCCGCGCCGCCGCGCCCTTCCGGACCGCGCCGCCGCGGGGCCTTCTCCCGCTTCGTCCGCTTCGTCCTCGCAGCGGTCGCGCTGGTGCTGGTCGCCGCCGTGGTGGCGACCGCCGTGATCGTCAGCACCGACAAGGCGGCCGGGGTCAAGGTCAGCAGGATCGCCGGCGACACCGTCGACGCGGTGGTCGAAGAAGTCAAGGAACTGGTGCGCAAGAACACCGAATGACCTGGGACGATTCAGCGTTCGCTGAATTCGGGCCCCTGGGGGGGCTCTTTTCCAGCGGCGGCTGAATTGGAACCGCCGGCGGCAGCGGCCCACGGCGGGGCGCCGGCGAGTACGGCGGCGCGGTAGGCGTCGAAGCGACGGGCGGCGATCGCGGTTCGGGCGTGGGTGGTCAGCTCGCGCATGTAGGTGAGGTTGTGGAGGACGAGCAGGCGGACCGCGGTCAGCTCCTCGGCGCGGGAGAGGTAGCTGACGTAGTCGCGGTCGTGGCGCCGGCAGGTCGGACAGGGACAGCCCTCGACCAGCGGCTCGCGGTTGCCGGCCCACCTTCCCTTGCGCATGTCGAGGCGCCAGCGGGTCTCCGGGCTCGGCGCCAGGGCGACGCCGTGGCGGGCCAGGCGCGTCGGCACCGCGCAGTCGAAGACGTCGAGGCCGAGGGCGATGCCCCCGAGCAAATCGTCGACCTCGCCGATGCCCAGCAGGTGCTTGGGCGCCCGCTCCGGCAGCAGCGGCGCGGTCATCGCCAGGACCTCCGCCATCTCCTCCTTGTCGCGCCCGAGGGTGCCGCCGATCGCCAGACCGTCGACCCCGGCGGCGGCGACGGACTCGGCCGATTCGCGCCGCAGGTCCTCGTGAGTGCCGCCCTGGACGATTCCGAAGACGGCCTGCCGCCGCGGTCCCTCCCGCTCGTGCCACTCGAGGCAGCGCGCGAGCCAGCGGTGGGTGCGCTCGGTCGAGCGGGCGGTGTACTCGCGGTCGGCGTGGAAGGGCGTGCACTCGTCGAAGGCGAGAGCGATGTCCGAGCCGAGCGATGCCTGCACGCTCATCGAGACCTCCGGCGAGATGAAGAGCTCGGCGCCGTCGCGCGGGGAGCGGAAGCGAGCCCCCTCCTCGGTGACGTCGACGCTGGCGCCGTGGCCGCCGGAGCGGCCGCTGCCCTTGACCTCGTCGGCGACGCCGCCGTGGGCGAGCGAGAAGACCTGGAAGCCGCCGGAGTCGGTGATCAGCGCCCGCTCCCAGCCCATGAAGTCGTGCAATCCGCCGGCGGCGGCGATTCGCTCCGGACCCGGCGAGACGAACAGGTGATAGGTGTTGCCGAGGATCAGCTGGTAGCCGAGCTCGACGACCTCGGCGGACTCCAGCCCCCGCACCGTCCCCTTCGTCGCCAACGGGATGAAGGCCGGCGTCTCGATCGGGCCGTGGGCGGTATGGACGACGCCCGCGCGGGCGCTGCCGTCGCGGGCGTCGATCTCGAACCTGAGCCGCTGCGGGTCGTCGCGCACGGCCGCAGCGTATGTGTCTCCTAGCCCTGGTGGTTTGCTCCGGCGCCGGCCGGCTCGCGATCCCCGGCCCCGCGCTCGGCCTCGGCCTCGACCACCGGCTTCTCCTCGCCGCCCTGGATCTCGATCCGCGTCGACTTGCGTCCCTCGGGCTTCGGCATCCGCACCTCGAGCACGCCCTTGTCGAAGCTGGCGCTGACGCTTCCCGGATCGACTCCCTTCGGCAGCTCCAGGGCGCGGCTGAACCGCCCGAACGCCCGCTCGACGCGGTGGTATCCCTCGCGCTGGGTCTCGTGCCGTGCCTTGCGCTCGCCGGAGACCGTCAGTACGCCGTCCTTGACCTCGATCTCGATGTCGCCCTGCTCGACGCCCGGCAGGTCGGCGCGCAGGACCAGGTGGTCCTCGGTCTCGACCAGGTCCATGGCCGGGACCCACCGCCGCGCCGCTCCGGACGCGCCGGCAGCGCCCTCCCGACGGCCGAAGAAGCTGTCGAATAGCCGGTTCATGTCGCCCTGAAGAGAATCCAGCTCCCGGGCCGGATCCCATCTCACGATTGCCATTTTCATACCTCCTGACTCTGCCCCACGCCCTCGCTGCGTGGGCTACCTCTCGGATCTTCCTGCAGGAAAGTATGAAATCTAAGTCTCTACATGTCAAGCCGGGACACCAGGATCTTCGCCCGGCGCCCCGGCGGGCATCGCTCAGTTGCCCTTCACGATCGCTGAACGCGGGATCGGATCGCAGCACGAAACCTTCATCGGTGGCCCTCCTTTCCTTGAGTCGAGCTGCCGCCTCGAAACGGCCGGATCGAGCCAGCCTACGCGATGAGAAACACGCGTGTCTGAATTTAGGGCTGGATCAGCGAATGGCCGGTCATCGGCTCCGGCTGCGGGATCCCGAGGAGGTCGAGGGCGGTCGGCGCGACGTCGGCGAGGATGCCTCCGTCGCGCAGATGGAGGCCCGGCGCGGTGACGATCAGGGGGACGGGGTTGAGCGAGTGGGCGGTGTTGGGGGAGCCGTCGGGCTCGAGCATGTGGTCGCAGTTGCCGTGGTCGGCGGTGACGATGCAGGCGCCCCCGCTGCCGGCGACGGCCTCGACGACCCTGCCGAGCTGGGCGTCGACGGTCTCGACCGCCTCTACGGCGGCGGGGATCACGCCCGTGTGCCCGACCATGTCGGGGTTGGCGAAGTTGATGATCCCGAAGCGGTAGCCGCCCTCGCGCCAGCGCGAGACGAAGGCATCGGCCGCCGCCTCGGCGCTCATCTCCGGCTTGTGGTCGTAGGTCGGGACGTCGCGGGGCGAGTCGACCAGGCAGTGCTCTTCCCCCGCCAGCTCCTGCTCGCGGCCGCCGTTGAAGAAGTAGGTGACGTGCGCGTACTTCTCGGTCTCGGCGACGTGGAGCTGACTGCCGCCGGCGTTGGCGATCGTTTCCGCCAGCGTCGTCTGCGGTCGCTGCTCGGGGAAGGCGACCGGGTAAGGCCATCCCTTGCGGTACTCGGTCATCGTCGTCAGGTCGAGCGGCGCCCCGCCGGTGCGGGAGAACTCGTCGAACCCCGGCTCGGCGAGGGCGCGGGTCAGCTGCCGGGCGCGATCGGGGCGGAAGTTGACGAAGACCGCGACGTCGCCCGCGGCGGCGCCGTCGTAATCGCCGATCACCGTCGGCTTGACGAACTCGTCGGTCTCGTCCCGGTCGTAGGACGCCTGGATCGCCTCCGCCGCGCTCGCCGCGCGCAGCCCCTGCGCGTGGACGATCGCGTCGTAGGCGAGCTTGGTCCGCTCCCAGCGCGTGTCGCGGTCCATCGCGTAGTAGCGGCCGCTGACGGTGGCGACGCGCCCGGCCGCCCGCAGCCAGCGCTCGAGATCCTCGAGGTAGCCCCTGCCCCCGTGAGGAAGCGTGTCGCGGCCGTCGGTGAAGGCGTGGAAGACGACGTCGGGGACGCCCTCCTGGGCGGCCAGCTCGATCGTCGCCTCGATGTGCTCCCAGCCGGAGTGGACACCGCCGTCGGAGACTAGGCCGAGCAGGTGCAGGCGCGCCCGGGGGCTGTTGCGCGCGCGCTCGCAGGCGGCGAGCAGCGCCCCGTTCTCGAAGAAGCTGCCGTCGGCGACGGCGTCGTCGATCCTCGCCAGGTCCTGCTTGACGATCGCGCCGGCGCCGAGGTTGAGGTGGCCGACCTCGGAGTTGCCCATCTGGCCCTCCGGCAGGCCGACGTCAGGCCCCTGGGCGGAGAGCCGGGTGTGGGGGAACTCGCCCCAGAGGCGGTCGAAGACCGGCGTCCGCGCGAGCGAGATCGCGTTGCCGGGTCCCGGCTCCGCCAGCCCCCAGCCGTCGAGGATGACCAGCGCGAGCGAGGGGACGGGCTCGGGCATCGGCCTAGCCCGCGGCCTCGACGATCGCGGCGAATTCCCCGACGTCGAGGCTGGCGCCCCCGACCAGCGCCCCGTCGACGTCCGGCAGCGAGAGCAGCTCGGCGGCGTTCCCGGGCTTGACCGAGCCGCCGTAGAGGATCCGCACCCGGTCGGCCGCGGCACCGCGCATCCGCAGCACGTCGCGGATGAAGGCGCTCACCTCCTGCGCCTGCTCGGGGGTGGCGGTGCGACCGGTGCCGATCGCCCATATCGGCTCGTAGGCGACGACGAGGTTCTCGATCTGGCCGGCGTCGAGCGTGGCGAGGTCGGCCTGCAGCTGGCGCTCCAGCACCGTCTCGGTCCCCCCCGCGTCACGGGCTTCCTCGCTCTCGCCGACGCAGAGGATCGGCTCCAGCCCCGCCGCCAGCGCCGCCGGCACCTTGCGCGCCAGCGCCTCGTCGGTCTCGTTGAAGTACTGGCGGCGCTCGGAGTGGCCGAGAACGACCGCCTCGACGTCGAGCTCGACCAGCATCGGCGCCGAGACCTCCCCGGTGAAGGCGCCCGCGTCCTCCTCGTGCATGTTCTGGGCGGCGACCTTGACCGCGGTGCCGTAGCGCCGCTCGACCACCGCGGTCAGGGCGGTGAAGGGTGGACAGATGACGACGTCGCTCTGGGTCGCGGCGATCCGCGGCAGCAGCGCGTCGACGAACTCGGCCGCCTCGGCGACCGTCTTGTGCATCTTCCAGTTGGCGGCTATGTACGGCGTGCGCTCAGGCATCGGCTTCCTCCCCTTCGGCGTCGAGCAGGGCCTCGACGCCCGGCAGCTTCTTTCCCTCCAGCAGCTCCAGCGAGGCCCCGCCGCCGGTGGAGACCCAGTCGACCCGGTCCTCGAGGCCGAACTGGTTCAGCGCCGCGACCGAGTCGCCGCCGCCGACCACGGTGGCGCCGGGCGCGGCGGCCACCGCCTCGGCCACCTGCCGGGTGCCGCCGGCGAACGGCTCCATCTCGAAGGCGCCCATCGGCCCGTTCCAGAGGACGGTGCCCGCCTCGGCGATCGCCCGCGCGTAGGCGTTGGCCGTCCGCGGTCCGATGTCGAGGCCCATCCACCCGTCGGCCACCTCCACCCCGTCGCTTTCCCTGCGCTCGGTGTCGGCGGAGAACTCGCGGCCGAGGACGAGGTCGACCGGCAGCTGCAGCTCGCAATCGGACCGCTCGGCGCGCTCCAGGGCCTCCTTCGCCTCCTCGACCCCCTCGACCAGCGAGTCGCCGGTCGCGATCCCCTGCGCCCTGAAGAAGCCGAAGCACATCGCGCCGCCGATCAGGATCCGGTCGGCGACCTCCAGGAAGCGGTCGATCACGCCGACCTTGTCGGAGACCTTGGCGCCGCCCAGCACCACGACCAGCGGCCGCTGCGGCGACTCGACGACCCGCGTCAGCTCGGTCACCTCGCGCTCCAGCAGCAGCCCCGCGTAGGCGGGCAGGTAATCCGCGACGCCCGCGGTGCTGGCGTGGGCGCGGTGCGCCGCGCCGAAGGCGTCGTTGACGTAGACGCTCGCCAGCTGGGCGAGGTTTTCGGCCAGCTTCGCGTCGTTCCTCGTCTCCCCCGGCTCGAAGCGCAGGTTCTCCAGCAGCAGCACGTCGCCCGGGCCGAGGGCGCCGCAGGTGAGGTCGACGTCGCCCTCGATCACCCCCGGCGCCAGCTTCACCTCGGTCCCCAGCAGCTTCCCGAGCCGCTTCGCCACCGGCGCCATCGAGAGGGCGGGGTCCCGCTCCCCCTTCGGGCGGCCGAGGTGCGACATCAGGATCAGCGCCGCCCCGCGCTCGCGCAGCAGTTCGATCGTCGGCAGCGCCGCCCGGATGCGGGTGTCGTCGGCGACGACCCGCTCCCCGCCCTCCTCTGCCAAGGGGACGTTGAAGTCGACCCTGACGAGGACGCGTCGCCCCTTGACCGGGGCGTCGCGGACAGATGCCTTGTCGAACGACATCAACGGTTGCGGGACGACTGCCTCAGGAGGGCAGGACCCTGCCGGCCAGCTCGACGCAGCGGTTGGAGTAGCCCCACTCGTTGTCGTACCAGCTGACCGCCTTCACCAGCTTGCCCTCGCCGATCACCATCGTCTGCGCGGCGTCGAAGATCGAGCTGTGCGGGTCGCCGACGATGTCGGTGGAGACGATCGGGTCCTCGGTGTAGGAGAGGATCCCCTTCAGCGGGCCTCCGGCCGCCTCCTTGACGGCGGCGTTGACCTCCTCGGGGTTGGTCGCCTTGGCCGAGTCGAAGGTGAGGTCGACGACCGAGCCGGTCGGCACCGGCGCCCGCATCGCGAACCCGTTCAGCTTGCCGTTCAGCTCCGGCAGCACCAGCCCGACGGCCTTGGCGGCCCCGGTCGTGGTCGGGATCAGGTTGAGCGCCGCCGCGCGGGCCCGTCGCAGGTCCTTGTGCGGCATGTCCTGCAGGCGCTGGTCGGCGGTGTAGGCGTGGATCGTCGTCATCAGCCCCTGCTCGATCCCGAACGCCTCGTGCAGCACTTTCGCCAGCGGCGCCAGGCAGTTGGTCGTGCAGGAGGCGTTGGAGATGACGTGGTGGTTCTCGGGGTCGTAGGCGGAGTCGAAGTTGACGCCGAGGGCGACGGTCACGTCCGGCTCCTTGGCGGGGGCCGAGATGATCACCTTCTTCGCGCCCGCCTCGAGGTGCTTGGCGGCGTCGGCGCGGGCGGTGAAGAAGCCGGTCGACTCGATCACGACGTCGACCCCGAGCTCGCCCCATGGGAGGTTCGCCGGGTCGCGCTCGGAGAGGACCTCGAGCTCGTCGCCGCCGGCGACGATCGTGTCGCCGTTCACCTCGACCCCTCCCGGGTAGCGGCCGAGGATCGAGTCGTACTTGAGCAGGTGGGCCATCGTGGCCGTGTCGACGAGGTCGTTGACGGCGACGAAGTCGATGTCCGCGTTCGCCTCCTTGGCGGCGCGGAAGACGTTGCGCCCGATACGGCCGAAACCGTTGATGCCGACCTTCACAGCCATGAACCAATTCCTCCTGATGTCGTGTGGGGAAGCCGATCCTATGGGGTCGGCGCTTCCGGCTCCGAGGTCAATCGGAGCCGATGGTGATCTCGATTTCGTACCCGTCCGGGTCCGTGAGGAAGGCGGAGTAGGTGCCGGACCCGTGCGAGCGCTGCTCGCCGGGATCGGAGACGCTGATGCCGCCCGCTTTCACCCCGTTCTCCCAGGCCGCCTTGACGGCGACGATCCCCAGCGCCGAGAAGCTGAGCAGGCCGAACCCCGGCGCCGGATGGTGCTTGCCGGAGACGAAGAAGACGGGTTTGGCGATGCCCCAGCCGATCGTCTGGTCCTGCTCGAAATGCCGTCGCCAGCCCAGCGGGGCCAGCATCGAGTCGTAGAAGGCGGCGCTGCGGTCGAGGTCGCCGACCTCCAGGAGGACGTGGTGGAGCATCGAGGGACGGAGGCTATAGGAGGGCGCTGCCGGAAGGACACGGGCGAGGCGACGGATCCGTCTCCGACTCGGTCCGATGTTGGCTCCTTCCCGTCTTGTCTCGTTGCAGACAGCGAGTTACGGTACCCTCGTGCAGACCATGCGGGAGAGCTGGACCGACGAGCGCCTCGACGACCTGAAGGAGAGGATCGATGAACGGTTCGACCAGGTCGACCTCCGGTTCGCCCAGGTCGAAGCCCGGGTGACCGAGGGGCTCGCGCGGGTCGATGCGGACATCAGGGGATTGCGGCGGATGATGGCCCAGGGGTTCATCGCGCTGGTGGGGATCATGGTCACCGGCTTCCTCAGCCTCGCCGGCCTGATGGTGCTCTGAGGCTCAGCCCGACCTGGGCGTCCAGCGGAAGAACCTGATCGCGAGCAGGAGGCCGGCGACCCCCCAGAGGGCGACGACGGCGAGGTTGTCCCAGGAGACGGCGGGGCCGCCGGCCGGGACGTAGGCGTCGAAGAAGGCGTCGAAGAAGTGGCGGACCGGGAAGAGGTCGGCGAAGGCGATGACGCCGGCGGGCAGCTGGTCTTCCGGGATGAAGACCCCGGAGAGGAAGTAGAGCGGCAGCAGCATCGCGTTGACGATCGCGGCGGCGGCGTCCTGCGATGGGATCGCCGCGGTGAGGGCGATGCCGAGGCAGCAGAAGGATGCGGCGCCGACGACGAGCGCGAGCAGGATCGCCGGCAGCCGCTCCCAGGGGACCTCGACGCCGTAGAGGACGCCGCCGATCGCCGCCAGCAGGGCGAGCATCATCAGCGCGACGACGATCGAGTTGCCGATGCGGCCGGCGATGAAGACCCAGGGCGGCATCGGGGTGCCGCGTCCGCGCTTGAGGCGGCCGTCTTCGCGGGCGATCACCAGCGTCATCGCCAGCGTCTGCATCGTCGCCGAGATGATCGCCAGCGACATGATCGCCGGCACGTAGTAGGAGGTCGCCTCGACGCCGCCGCGCACGTCGACCTCCTCCCCGTCGAAGACGACGGCGAGGATGAGGAAGACGATGACCGGGAACATCACCGTGAAGAAGACCGAGGCCGGGTTCCGCCAGAACGCCTTCTGGTCGTAGCGGAACTGGTGGCCGACGAGGGCGAGGCCGTTCACCGCGCGCTTCCCTCGGCGTCCGCCGCGCTGGTCAGCTCCAGGTAGACGTCCTCGAGGGAGGGGCGCGTCACTTCGAGGCCCTCGAGGACCTCGTCGCGGGCGAGCGCCTCTCCGGTCAGCTCGTGCAGGGCCCTGACCGGGTCGCTCGTCTGCATGGTGACCTCGCGGCCCCCGCGGCGGTAGCGGATGGTCGTCTCGCCGCTGTCCCTTTCGCCCAGGTCCTCGGGGGTGCCGCGGGCGACCACCCGGCCGGCGGCGATGATCGTCACCCGGTCGGCGAGGCGCTGCGCCTCGTCCATGTAGTGGGTGGTGAGGAAGACGGTCTTGCCGAGGTCGCGGAGGCCGGCGATCACCTCCCAGGCCTGGCGGCGGGCGGAGGGGTCGAAGCCGGTCGTCGGCTCGTCGAGGAAGAGCAGCTCGGGATCGCCGACCAGCGCCATGCCGACGTCGAGGCGGCGCTGCTGACCGCCGGAGAGGCGGCTGGTCCGCTCGTCGGCCTTGCCCTCCAGCCCGACCAGCGAGATCACCTCCTCGCTCGGCCGGGGAGCCCGGAAGTAACCCGCATAGAGGTCGAGTGACTCGCGCACCGTCAGGTAGGGATCGAGCCGCCCGCTCTGCAGGACGATCCCGATCCGCTCGCGCCACTCCCGCCCCGCCCGCTCGGGGTCCTCGCCGAGGACGCTCACCTCTCCCCCGCTCCGCCGCCGGTACCCCTCGAGGATCTCGACCGTGGTCGTCTTCCCAGCGCCGTTGGGCCCGAGGAACGCGAAGACCTCCCCCCGATTCACCTCGAGGTCGATCCCCCGAACCGCCTCAATAGAGCCATAGCTCTTGAAAAGGCCGCGAATAGATATGACCGGGTCAGGCAAGGCGAGCGATTCTAGGTGGGACAGCCAAACGATCGCCAGGGGGCCCGGGACACCCGGGCCCCCACCTACCCCAACTCGACGTCCCGATGCTTCACCCGCACGATCACGTCCTCTCGAGCAGCAAGGTCCCTCCTGATCCGATCGGCGACGGTGATCGAGCGGTGGCGGCCGCCCGTGCAGCCGATCGCGATCGTCAGGTGGCTCTTGCCCTCGGTCACGTAGGCGGGGACGAGGAACTCGAGCAGCGGCAGCAGGCGGCCGTAGAACTCGCCCGCCTGGGTGCCGGACTCGACGTAGGCGCGCACCTCCTCGTCGAGGCCGGTCTTCAGGCGCAGGTCGTCGTCGTAGTAGGGATTGGGGAGGAAGCGCACGTCGAGGGTGAGGTCGGCGTCGCGCGGGGGACCGTTCTTGAAGCCGAAGGTGAGCAGGGTCAGCGCCAGCTTGCCGCCTTCCTCCCGGCCGAGCAGCTCTTCGGCGATCTGGCGGCGCAGTTCCGCCCCGGTCAGGTCGCTGGTGTCGATCACCTTGTCGGCCCGCTCGCGCAGGGGCGCCAGCAGCTGGCGCTCGGACCGGATCCCCTCGACGATCCGCCCTTCCGGCGCCAGCGGGTGGCGGCGGCGGGTCTCCTTGTAGCGGTCGAGCAGCGTCTCCTCGTCGGCCTCGAGGAAGAGGACCATCGGGGCGGTGCCTTCCCTCTCGAGGTCGTCCAGCACCTGCACCAGCTCTTCGAAGTACTCGCCGCCGCGGACGTCGGAGACGATCGCGGCGCGCTCCACCCCGCTCCCCTCGTGCCGGAAGAGCTCGCCGAGGCTGGCGATCATCCGCGGCGGCAGGTTGTCGACGCAGAAGTAGCCGCCGTCCTCGAAGGCGGCGATCGCCTCGGACTTGCCGGCCCCCGAGTGGCCGGTGATGACGACGACCGTCACCGGTGCGGCCGGCCGGCTGCCGTTCCCGGCGCCGCTCCCGTTCTTCGAGTCCACCTCCACCCGCTCCGCCATCCGGTCTCCCTCAGTTGGTCCGGTTCAGCTGCTCGTGTATCTCCCGGCCTACTTTGCCAGGCAGCCCGGGCACCGCCTCGAGCTCCTCGCGGGTGGCGCTGAGGAACCGCTCCGGCGTGCCGAAGTGTTGCAGCAGCGCCCGCTTGCGTGCCGGCCCGATCCCCGGCAGGGAGTCGAAGACGGAGCTTTCGAGCAGGCCGCGGTCGCGCCGACCGCGGTGGTGCTCGATCGCGAAGCGGTGGGCCTCGTCGCGGACGCGCTGCAGCAGGCGCGAGGCCTCCGAGTCGGCGGCGAGGTCGAGTGGCTCGGCGCGGCCGGGGACGTAGACCTCCTCCAGGCGCTTGGCGAGGCTGACGATGGTGACCCCGCGCTCGGCGAACGGCTGCAGCGCCCGCACCCCGGCGGCCAGCTGGCCCTTGCCGCCGTCGATCAGGATCAGCGAGGGGAGCGAGGCGAAGCTCTGGTCGCGCTTGCGGTCGTGCGGCGAGAGGTCGGCCTGTTCCAGGTAGCGGGCCATCCGTCGCGAGAGCACCTCCTCCATCGAGGCGAAGTCGTCGGGGCCGCCGTTGCCGCCGTCGAGGCGGAGGTCGCCACGGACCTTGAAGCGGCGGTAGTCGGACTTCTTCGTCGCGCCGCCCTCGAAGACGACCATCGAGGCGACGGTGTGCTCGCCGCCGATCGTCGAGATGTCGAAGCCCTCGATCCGCACCGGCAGCTCCTCCAGCCCCAGCGCCGCGGCGAGCGCCGCCAGCGACTCGACCCGGCGGGTGCGGCGGTGCTCGCGCCGCAGCCGGTCCTGGTCGAGGGCGAGCTGGGCGTTGCGCTCGGCCAGCTCGCGAAGGCGGCGCAGGTCGCCGCGCTCGGCCGAGCGCACCTCGACCGCGGCGTCGCGGCCGGCGCCGAGAGCCTCGGCCAGCACGCCGGTGCGCTCGCGCAGCTCCGCTCCTGTC
>JBKPOX010000108.1:0-5071 GCA_046733335.1 Actinomycetota bacterium
GGATGGTCCTCAACCTCCTCGACAACGCGATCCGCCACACCCCCCCGGGGACCCGCGTGGAGCTGACGCTGCGCGAGGACCGCGGCGAGGGGGTGGTCGAGGTGGCCGACGACGGCCCCGGGATCCCGGCCCCGATGCGCGACCAGGTGTTCGACCGCTTCGTCCGCGGCAGCGGCTCGGCCGACACCGCCCGCGGGACCGGCACCGGGCTGGGGCTGGCGATCGTCAGCGCGGTCGCCGCCGCCCACGGCGGCAGCGTCGAGGCCTCGACGTCGAGCTCCGGCGGCGCCCTCTTCGCCGCCCGTATCCCCCTGGCCGAGGCCGCGAAGCCCGCCGCGAAGCATTTAGAGCCGCTTTAGGGCGCCGTTCTAGATTCACCCCTGGACGAGACACACTGGCCCGCCGAGGCTCTCCCCAGAAACCGCCTCGGCGGGCCCTTTAAACCTCGATCACGACCGGCAGCACCATCGGCCGCCTGCGCAGGCGCTGCCAGACGAACTTGCCGATCGCGTCGTGCAGGTCCTCCTCGACCAGGTGGGGCTCGCGGTGCCCCGCCTTGGCGGCCTCGTCGAGCTGGTCTTCGACCAGGTCCTTGAGGTCCTCGACCAGCGCGTCCGCCTCCTCGAGGAAGGCGACGCCGCGGAAGATCACCTCGGGGTCGGCGACGACGCTGCCGTCGTCGCTGGAGATCGTGGCGACGACGATGAAGATGCCGTCGGCCGAGATCTCGCGGCGGTCGCGCAGGGCGGCGTCGTCGGGCTCGCCGATGTTGACGCCGTCGACGTAGATGACGCCGGCGTGGATGTCCTCGCCGAAGCGGGCCCCCGAGGCGTCGACCTCCAGGGGCAGGCCATTGCGGCCCTGGAAGACCCTGTCGCGGTCGATGCCCACCGCCTCGGCAAGCTCGGCGTGCAGCCGCAACCGCTTGTGGTCGCCGTGGACCGGCATCACGTAGCGGGGTTTGGTCAGGTTCAGCATCAGCTTCAGCTCCTCCTGCCAGCCGTGGCCGGAGGCGTGGATCGGCGCGTCCTTGGCGGTGATCACGGTGGCGCCGATCTCGTAGATGCGGTCGATCGTCTCGTTGACCGCGCGCTCGTTGCCCGGGACCGGCGTCGCCGAGAAGACGACGGTGTCGCCGGAGTGCAGCTGCACGTCGCGGTGGTCGTTGTTGGCCATCCGGCGCAGGGCCGAGAGCGGCTCTCCCTGGCTGCCGGTCGAGATCACGACGACCCTCTCGTCGGGGAAGTCCTCGATCTCGCGCGGCTGGATGAAGATCCCGTCCGGCGCCTTGGCCAGGCCGAGGTTGGAGGCGATGTTGAAGTTCTTTCGCATCGAGCGGCCGACCAGGGCGACCTTGCGGTCGAGCTGCGCCGCCGCGTCGATCACCTGCTGGACGCGGTGGATGTTGGAGGCGAAGGAGGTGACGATGATCCGCCCCCCGCAGCGCGAGAACTGCTGCAGCAGCGCCGGCCCGACGCTCGACTCCGACGGCGCCACCCCCGGCCGGTCGGCGTTGGTCGAGTCGCCGCAGAGGAGCAGCAGCCCCTCCTTGCCCAGCTCCGCCAGGCGCGAGACGTCGGCCGGCCGTCCGTCGACCGGGGTCTGGTCGAACTTGTAGTCGCCGGTCATCAGCACCGAGCCGACCTCGGTCCGCAGCAGCACGGCCCGCATGTCCGGGATCGAGTGGGCGAGGTGGATCAGCTCCAGCTCGAAGGGCCCGCAGCGGATCCTCTCCCCCGGCGGCAGCTCCTGCAGCGGCGCCGACTCGCCGAGCTTGTGCTCGTCGAGCTTGGAGCGGACCATCCCGATCGTCAGCAGGCCGCCGTAGATCTTGGGCGGCATCCCGATCTCCTTGAGGACGTAGGGCAGCGCCCCGACGTGGTCCTCGTGGCCGTGGGTGAGGACGATCGCCTCGATGTCCTCGGCGCGGTCGCGCAGGTAGGAGAAGTCCGGCAGCACGAGGTCGATCCCGTGCATCTCGGCGGTCGGGAACATCAGCCCCGTGTCGACGACGACGATGCGGCCGTCGTACTCGATCACGGTCATGTTCTTGCCGATCTCGCCGAGGCCGCCCAGGGGCAGCACTCGCAGTTTGCTTGGCACTAGTAGCTCACTCTCATTCAGTAGTCGTGTCTAGCCGGCGACCGCGACGCCGGCGGCGTCGAGCCCGGCCTTGATGGCGGCTCGCTGCTCGGCGTCGGCGGACACCAGGGGAAGTCGAAGTCGGTCCTCGCACAGCCCCAGCATCGCCAGGGCCGCCTTCAGCGGGATCGGGTTGGTGGTGACCGAGAGGCTCTCGTAGAGCGGCGCCAGCTCGGCGTCGAGCTCCCGCGCCCGCTCGAGGTCGCCCGCCTGGGCGGCGTCCCACATCTGGCGCATCCGATCGCCCGCGACGTGGGAGGCGACGGTGATGCCCCCGGCGCCGCCGAACTCGAGCACGTGCAGGAAGACGTCGTCGTTGCCGGCGAGGACCCGCAGGCCCTCGATCGGCCCCAGCTGCTCGTCGTTCGCCTGCTTGACGGCGACGATGTTGTCGACCTGGCCGAGCTCTCCCAGCAGCTCGGGGTCGGCGTTGATGATGACCCGCGAGGGGATGTTGTACATCACCATCGGCAGATCGGGAACGGCCGCGGCGACGGTTTCGAAGTGGGCGCGGACGCCGGCCCGGTTCGGCTTGTTGTAGTACGGGCAGACGACCAGCGAGGCGTCGGCGCCGGCCTCGGCCGCCATCTTCGTCAGCTCGCAGGAGTGGCGGGTGTCGTTGGTCCCGGTGCCGCAGATCAGCAACGGCCCGTCGCCGATCTCCTCGCGCACCGCCCGCAGCAGGGCGATCTCCTCCTCGTCGGTCAGCGTCGGGCACTCGCCGGTGGAGCCGGCGACCACCAGCCCGTGCGAGCCGTGCTCGAGCAGGTGGGCGGCGAGCCGCCGGGCGGCGCCGTGGTCGACGGCCCCGCTCTCCCCGAACGGGGTCGCCATCGCGGTGATGACCCCCGCGATCTCCTTCATCGGTGCTCCTCCATCGGTTCCAGGGTATCCCGTCGGTCGGCCGCAGAGCCGCTAGAGGAGCTTCTCCAGCCCGACCGTGAAGCGGTCGGGCAGATCGGCGACCCGGCGGCAGGCGAGGACGACGCCGGGCATGAACGAGCGGCGGTCGATCGAGTCGTGGCGGATCGACAACGTCTGGCCGACCCCGCCGAAGACCACCTCCTGGTGGGCGACCAGCCCAGGCAGGCGGACCGAGTGGATCGGGTCGTGGACGTTGCCCCCGGCGGCCTCGATCAGCTCCCGCGTCCGCTTCGCCGTCCCCGACGGGGCGTCGAGCTTGCGGTCGTGGTGGAGCTCGACGATCTCGCACTCGGGCATGTGCCTGGCGATCGCCTGCGAGGCCTCCATCAGGAGGACCGCCCCGATAGCGAAGTTGGGCGCGACGAAGCAGTTCGCCTGCGAGCTCTCCGCCGCCTCGCGGGCGGCGTCGAGGTCGAAGCCGGTGGTGCCGACGACCGCGTGGACGCCGGCGGCGAGGCAGGCGCGGACATTCTCCAGCGCCGTGTCCGGGACGGTGAAGTCGACCACCACGTCGGCCTCGGGAAGCACCTCGGCAAGCTCGATCCCCAGCGCCGGATCGGCCCTGCCGGTCAGCTCCAGCCCCTCGGCCTCGTCGACCGCTTCGCAGACGGTCGCCCCCATTTTCCCGGCGGCCCCCGCCACGGCGACGCGAATCATGCGGCTACCAGTGCCTCGCTGACCGGCGCCAGCGCCTGCCGGAATCGGCCTTCGTCGGCCCCCACGCAGGCGGCGGAGAGGCGCTCGGCGCCGTATAGCTCCGCCGCCAGCTCGGTCAGGTCGTCGACTTCGATCGCGTCGACCTTGGCCAACATCTCGTCGAGGCTTTCGATCGGCAGCCCGAACAGGGTCGCGCGGGAGATCCGCGTCATCCGCGCCGCCGTGGACTCGGAGGAGAGGACGAGGCGGCCCTTGACGCTCTCCTTGGCCCGCGCCAGCTCCTCGGCGGAGACCGGCTCCGAGCGCAGCCGCGCCATCTCGGCGCCGATGATCGAGCAGGCCTCCTCGACGTTCTCCTCGCGGGTGCCGACGTAGGTGGCGACCAGGCCCTGGTCGGTGAACTGCTCGTTGTAGGAGCCGACCGAGTAGGCGAGGCCGCGCTTCTCGCGCACCTCGCGGAAGAGGCGCGAGGAGGTCGAGCCGCCGAAGATCGCGTCGAGCACGGCCAACGGGAAGCGGCGCTGGTCGTCGCGGCGCAGGCCCGGCGCGCCGAAGCAGATGTGGTACTGCTCGGTCTCCTTACTGAGGAAGCAGAGGCGGGAGCCGCCCTCGAGCGGCGCCTCCGAGAGGGCCCCGTCGCCCTCCGCCGGCGGCTGGACCAGGCGCTGGGCCAGCCCGGCGATGCGGTCGTGGTCGAGGTGCCCGGCGGCGCCGACGACGATCTGCGGCGCCGTGTAGTGGGCGCGGCGGTAGGCCTCGATCTCCGGGACCGGGATCGAGGAGATCACCTCGGCCTCCCCCAGGACCCGCCGGCCCAGCGGGTGCTCACCGAAGACGGCCTCGGCCAGCACGTCATGGACGCGGTCCTGCGGCTCGTCGTCGTACATCGCGATCTCCTCGATCACGACCTGACGCTCGGAGTCGATCTCGGGGTAGGTCGGCGCCAGCAGCATCTCCGCCAGCAGGTCGAAGACCTCCTCGGTGTGCTCGTCGAGGAAGCGGGCGTGCAGGTGCGTGGTCTCCTTGCCGGTGGCGGCATTGATCGAGGCGCCGAGCCCGTCGAAGCGCTCGGAGATCTCGATCGCCGAGTAACGCGCGGTCCCCTTGAACAGCAGGTGCTCGAGGAAGTGCGAGACCCCGGCCTGCGCCGGGGTCTCGTTCCTGGATCCGGTCCGGACCCAGAGCCCGAGCGCCACGGATCGGACCGAGGGAACCTCCTCGGTCACGACCCGGACGCCCGAGTCGAGCGTGGTGAGCTTGGCGCTCAACTAGCCGCGGCGCTCGCGTTCACGTCCCCGGCCGCCGCGGTCGCGACCACCGCGTCCGCCGCGATCGCCGCCGTTGCGCC
>JBKPOX010000109.1:0-16332 GCA_046733335.1 Actinomycetota bacterium
CTGACTGTTCCTCAGGGCAGTCCCGCCAGGGGGAACGGCCGCGTCGGCATCCCTCCCTGGCTACCGACGCGCAGGTGCAGTGAGGGTCGCGCGGACCCCCCTGCCTCCCGCGGCCCCGCTGCGCCTAATCCTTCAACTTGCGCAGCACGGCTTGGAGGATCCCGCCGTTGAGGAAGTAGGCGACCTCGTTCGGGGTGTCCAGCCTGACCGTCGCCTGGAACCGCTTCTCGGAGCCGTCGTCGCGGCGCGCGGTCACCGTCACCTGCTTCGCCCTGCCGTCCTCGAGGTCGCCGAGGTCGAAGGTCTCCGCGCCGTCGAGACCAAGCGAGGCGGCGCTCTCGCCGGCGGCGAACTGCAGCGGCAGCACCCCCATCCCGATCAGGTTGGAGCGGTGGATGCGCTCGAAGCTCTCGGCGATCACGGCGCGGACGCCGAGCAGCTTCGTCCCCTTCGCCGCCCAGTCGCGCGAAGAGCCGGAGCCGTACTCCCTGCCGGCCAGGACGACGAGCGGCACGTCTTCGCTCGCGTACCGCATCGCGGCGTCGTAGATCGTCGTCTCCTCGCCGCCGGGGAAGTGGCGGGTGTAGCCGCCGGCCCGCTCGACCAGCTGGTTGCGGAGGCGGATGTTGGCGAAGGTGCCGCGGATCATCACCTCGTGGTTGCCGCGACGCGAGCCGTAGGAGTTGAAGTCCTTGACGTCGACGCCCTGTTCCGTCAGCCAGCGGCCGGCGGGGCTGTCGCGCTTGATCGCGCCCGCGGGGGAGATGTGGTCGGTGGTGATCGAGTCGCCGAGCAGCGCCAACGCCCGGGCGCCGAGGATCGGCGTCACCCCCGGCGCCTGCGCCGGCATCTCCTCGAAGAAGCTGGGGCGGCGGACGTAGGTGGAGTCGGGCCAGGTGTAGCGGTCGCCCGCGGGAACCTCGACCGCGTTCCACATCTCGTCGCCGGCGAAGACCTCCGCGTAGTTGCGCTTGAACATCTCCGCCTCGACCGAGGAGCCGACCACCTGCTTGATCTCCTCGGCGGAGGGCCAGATGTCGCGCAGAAATACGGGCTCGCCATCATGACCGTGCCCCAGCGGCTCGCCCGCCAGGTCGATGTCCATGCGGCCTGCGAGCGCGTAGGCGACGACCAGCGGCGGGCTGGCCAGGTAATTGGCCTTGACATCCTGGTTGATCCGGCCCTCGAAGTTGCGGTTGCCGGAGAGGACGGCGCAGACGGCGAGATCCTTGGCGGCGATCGCCTCGGAGATCTCCGGCGCCAGTGGCCCGGAGTTGCCGATGCAGGTGGTGCAGCCGTAGCCGACCAGGTTGAACTGGAGCGCGTCGAGGTGCTCGGTCAGGCCGGCCTGCTCGAGGTACTCGGTGACCACGGTCGAGCCGGGCGCCAGCGACGTCTTCACCCAGGGCTTGCGCGCCAGGCCCCGCCGAACGGCGTTGCGGGCGAGCAGGCCGGCGCCGACCATCACGCTGGGGTTGGAGGTGTTGGTGCAGCTGGTGATCGCGGCGATGACGACGCTGCCGTGGTCGAGCTGGAAGGTGGTGCCGTCCTCCATCCGCACCTCGACCTCGTCGCCGCGCCGGTTGACGAGCTCCGCAGCCGGGGCGCGGCCGGTGGCGAGGGGGTAGGGCTTGCTGCCCTCGTCGTCGTGCTCCTCGGCGGGGGGATCGGAGGCCGGGAAGGACTCCATGCTCGCCTCGTCGGACGGGCTGACCCGCTGCTCGACCGCGTCGGGCTGCAGCTCCGCCAGGGCCTCGAGGAAGGCGTCCTTGGCCTGCGCCAGCGGCACCCGGTCCTGGGGCCGCTTCGGCCCGGCGAGGCTGGGCTCGACCTCGCCCAGGTCGAGCTCGAGCAGGTCCGAGAAGACGGGCTCCTCGCTGGACTCCTCGTGGAACAGCCCCTGCTCGCGGGCGTAGGCGTCGACCAGCTCGATCGTCTCGGTGGGACGGCCGGTGAGGTCGAGGTAGCGCAGCGTCTCTGCGTCGACCGGGAAGATCGCGCAGGTCGAGCCGAACTCGGGCGACATGTTGCCGAGGGTGGCGCGGTCGGCGAGGCCGAGGGTCCTCAGGCCGGGGCCGAAGAACTCGACGAACTTGGAGACGACGCCGCGCTCGCGCAGCATCTCGGTGACGGTGAGGACGAGGTCGGTAGCGGTCGCGCCCTCGGGGAGCTCGCCGGAGAGCTTGAAGCCGACCACCTCCGGCAGCAGCATCGAGATCGGCTGGCCCAGCATCGCCGCCTCGGCCTCGATCCCGCCGACGCCCCAGCCGAGGACGCCGAGGCCGTTGACCATCGTCGTGTGGGAGTCGGTGCCGACCAGGGTGTCGGGATAGGCCTGCAGGACGCCGTCGTTCTCGCGGCTGTAGACGACCTGGGCGAGGTACTCGAGGTTGACCTGGTGGCAGATGCCGGTGGCCGGCGGCACGACCCGGAAGTTGGCGAAGGACTGCTGGCCCCACTTGAGGAAGGAGTAGCGCTCGCGGTTGCGCTCGAAGTCGTGCTCGGCGTTGACCGCGAAGGCGCGCTCGTTGCCGAAGGCGTCGACTTGGACCGAGTGGTCGATGACCAGGTCGACGTCGACGAGCGGGTTGATAGCAGCCGGGTCGCCGCCGATCTCCTCCATCGCGTCGCGCATCGCCGCCAGGTCGACCACGGCGGGGACGCCGGTGAAGTCCTGCATGAGGACGCGGGCCGGCTGGAAGGGGATCTCGGCGCTGGGCTCGGCGGCGGCGTCCCAGGAGGCGATCGCCTCGACGTCGGCGGCGCTGACCGCGACGCCGTCCTCGAGCCGCAGCACGTTCTCCAGCAGCACCTTGATCGAGTACGGCAGGCGGGCGACGTCGAAGCGGTCCTGGAGGGCGTCGAGGCGGAAGACCTCGTACTCGCGATCGCCCACCTGGAGGGACGAACGGGCGCCGAAGGAGTTGCTGCTCACGTGGTCCATCCTAGGAAAACGGGGGTGTGGGCCGACCCGCTGATTCAGCGCTTGTCGGGACTATGCCCATCCGCGATCGCTTGGGCCGCTTTTTGTCCGGCTGAGCCGGATTGAGCCTTGACGCTCAGGGATGGGCTGACGAGCGCGAAGTGGGCCGCCGCTCTTTGCTGCAGAGGGGCAACAGCTACCTCCGCCCTGTTGCGCTCGATCGCCTTGACGGTGGCGGCGCCCACCTGCTCGGGGGTAGCGGTTCCCATCCCGGGCGGGGGCTTGGAGCCGGCGTCGGCAAACATGCCGGCGTCGCGGATGAAGCCGGGGGTGACGAGCGAGACGCCCACTCCACCGGGAGCGAGGTCGGCGCGGAGGCCGAGGGCGAAGCCGCGGAGGCCGAACTTGGTCGCGTTGTAGACCGACGACCTGGGGCTGGCCGCCTTGCCCGAGAGCGAGGCGACGAAGACCAGCTGCCCCGAACCCGCCTCCAGCATCGCGGGGTAGAGGGCGCGGGCGAGCAGCATCGGGGCCTCGAGGTTGACGCGAAGGGCCCGCTTCACCTCCTCGGGGCTGAACTCGTCCACCTTCCCGGCGGCGGGGAGGCCGGCGTTCGCGATCAGGATCTCCGTCCCGCGGGCCTCGGCTGCCAGCCGCTCGGCGGCCTCGGGCGCGGCCAGGTCGGCAGGCAGCACCGCGTGGCCGCCGCCGGGCAGCTCGGCGGCCATCGCCTCCAGCGCCTCGCGGTTGCGGGCGCTCAGCGTCAGCTGCGCGCCGCGTTCGGCCAACGCCCCCGCGATCGCCCTTCCGAGCCCGCCGGTCGCGCCCGTGAGGAGCGCTTTTCGGCCCGAAAGGTTCATCCCAAGCCGCAAGCTAGCAGCCGGGGCGTCGAACAGAGAGCCATGGGAGCGGGTTCTTTGACCAAATGTTTGCGTTTTGTAAGCCATGACGCCGTGTAATCGTCTACACTGCCCGCGTTCGATAACCGGAACGCCGAATCCCTGGCGCCAAGGGCGCAGAGGGAACGGGGGAACCAAGTTTCCGGGGCGAGCCCGCCTAACAGGCGGGGGCGCAAGCTCCTTTCGCGCCAGCCCGACAGCTAACCCCGTAGGCCGACGAAGGAGATTTGGTTTGCGCTGCAACTTCAGGTTGGCTGGGCTTGCTCTTGCTATTGCCCTTTTTGCCATCGTTTTAATCGTCCCGGCAGGAGCTTCCGCCAGCTGCGACGGCGGCGGCCTCTCTCCGGCCGAAGTCGACGTCTGCACTCCGACGGCGAAAGCGAAGCTGCTCGGCAACGGGATGCTCGTGCCGCCGGCGAGCGCGCCGCCCCGCGTGCAGGCGGTGATCGCCGCCGCGAACAAGATCCGCAGCAAGCCCTATGTCTGGGGCGGCGGCCACGGCCGCTGGTGGGATCGCGGCTACGACTGCTCCGGCGCCGTCAGCTTCGCCCTCCACGGGGGCCGCTTCTTGGAAAGCCCGCTGCCCTCCGGTCCGATGGAACGCTGGGGCGAAGAAGGCGAAGGCCGCTGGATCACCGTCTATGCGAATGCCGGTCACGCCTACGCCGTGATCGCCGGCTACCGCTGGGACACCTCCGGCGACGGCGCCGGGGAAACCGGGCCGCGCTGGCACGAGGACCTGCGCGACAACGTCGGCTTCGTCGCCCGCCACCCGGCTGGGTACTAGAGCGGACCGACAGATCACGCTCCACCCAAAGAAGCTGAGTGAAGGGGGTCACCGACTCCCTCCGCCCTTCGCCTCGCACACAGCCCTACTCCACAACGGCTAAGCCTTCCAGGCCACTTTGTCCTTGCTTTCCGCACCGCCCCGGATAACTTCACAGGCATAGCCGCCGCAACTCCAGACATCCGCCTGTCCAACCTCACCAAGAGGTACGGCGAGGTGGTCGCGGTTGCCGGAATCGACCTGGAGATCCGGCAGGGGGAGTTCTTCACGATGCTCGGCCCCTCGGGCTCGGGCAAGACGACGACGCTGCGGATGATCGCCGGGTTCGAGGACCCGACGACGGGGACGATCGAGTTGGCCGGTGAGGACGTCAGCGGGGTGCCGCCCTACGACCGCGCGGTCAACACGGTCTTCCAGGACTACGCGCTCTTCCCGCACATGAGCGTCGGCGAGAACGTCGAGTACGGGATGCGGGTCGCCAGGGTCGACAGGACCGAGCGAGCCAGGCGCCGCGACGAGGCGCTGGAGATGGTCCGCCTGCCCGAATACGCCGACCGCAAGCCGACCGAGCTCTCGGGCGGCCAGCGACAGCGGGTGGCGCTGGCGCGGGCGATCGTCAACCGGCCCAAGGTGCTGCTCCTCGACGAGCCGCTCGGGGCCCTAGATCTGAAGCTCCGCGAGGAGATGCAGAGCGAGCTGAAGACGATCCAGGGCGAGGTCGGGATCACCTTCGTCTACGTCACCCACGACCAGGACGAGGCGCTGACGATGAGCGACCGCATCGCCGTCTTCAACGACGGCCGGATCGAGCAGGTGAGCCCGCCGCTGGAGCTCTACGAGCGCCCGGCGAACGAGTTCGTCGCCGGCTTCGTCGGGGTCTCCAACCTGATCGAGCGCGACGGCGAGCGGATGACGATCCGCCCCGAGAAGATCGAGCTGCTCGAGCCCGGCGCGGCGCCCGCCGACCTCCACGCGGAGCCCGGCCGGGTCGTCGACGTCTCCTACGCCGGCGCGATCACCCGCTTCACGGTCCAGCTCGAGTCCGGGGAGAGACTCCAGCTGGTCAGGCAGAACGTGGAGAGCGCGTCCTCGGGCGCGCTGCCCGCGCAGGGGAACGAGGTCCTGGTCGGATGGCGAGCCGAGCACGCGGCCGCCGTCGGCGGGAAGTCAACGAAACAGGAGGTAGCACCATGAGGAGAAGGAATGACAATCCCGCCCGCACGGCGTGGCTCGTCCTTGCCGGCCTAGTCGTTTTCATGCTCGCCCTGGCCGGCTGCGGCGGCGGTGGCGACGACACCACCGGCGCCGGAGGTGGTGGCGAAGAACTGCAGAAGCTCGGCAAAGGCGAGGGTGAAGTGAGCCTGATCTCCTGGGCCGGCTACGTCGAACCCGAATGGAGCAAACCGTTCGAACAGAAAACGGGCTGCAAGGTCAACAACAAGGTCGCCGGGACCTCCGACGAAATGGTGAAACTGATGAGCACCGGCCAGTACGACGGGGTCTCCGCCTCGGGCAACGCCACCGCCCGTCTCGTCGCCGCCGGCTACGTCGAACCGGTCAACGTCGACCTCGTCCCCAATTACGAGACGGTCTTCAGCGACCTCAAGGACCAGCCCTACAACACCTTCGAAGACGTCCACTACGGCATCCCGCACGGTCGCGGCGCCAACCTGCTGATGTGGAACGAAAACGAGGTGAAGCCGGCGCCAACCTCCTGGAACGTGACGATGGACCCGAAGGTCGCCGCCAAATACAAGGGCAAGATCAGCCAGTACGACGATCCGATGTCGATCGCCGAAGCGGCGGTCTACCTGAAGTCCCACCAGCCCGACCTGGGGATCGAAAACCCCTACGAGCTGAACCAGGAGCAGTTCGACGCGGCGGTCGGCCTGCTGGAAGAACAGCAGCCCAACGTCGGCGAATACTGGAGCGAAGCGGCGAAGCAGATCTCCGGCTTCGCCAACGGCGACAACACCGTCGGCACCACCTGGCAGTACCAGTACTTCGCGCTGCAGGAAGAAGGGGTGCCGGTGGCGGCCAGCCCCGCCAGCCAGGGATTCCTGCCGAAGGAGGGCGCGACCGGGTGGTCGGACACCTGGATGCTCGCCAAGGACGCCAAACATCCCAACTGCATGTACGAGTGGATGGACTGGATCATCGAACCGAAGGTGAACGCCCAGGTGGCGGAATACTTCGGCGAGGCGCCGGCCCAGGAACTCGCCTGCAAAGAGACGAAGAACCCGAAATTCTGCTCCGAATACCACGCGGAAGAACCGGACTTCTGGAAGCGGGTCTACTACTGGGAAACCCCGCTGGCCGACTGCGGCAACGGGGAAGACAACTGCATGGACTACAACGAGTGGGTCAAAGCCTGGACCTCGATCAAGGGCTAGCCCCGCAGGCTCGGTTTCGTGGCATCTGAAGCGGCCGTGCGGAGGAGGTCGGCGGGCCATCGGCTCGCCGGCCTCTTCCAGGGCCGCCCGCGCCTGCAGGTGGGCGCGCTGCTGGCCGGCCCGGTCGGCTGGCTGGTGGTCGGCTACCTCGGCTCGCTGGCGATCCTCCTCGTCACGGCCTTCTGGACGGTCGACCCGCTCAGCGGCCTCGTCGTCAAGGACCTCACCCTCGAAAACTTCGAAGCGCTCTTCAACGAACCGGTCTACCGGGAGATCGTCTGGCGGACCGTCCGCACCGCCCTGCTGGTGACGATCACCGATGCGATCATCGCCTTCCCGATCGCCTTCTACATGGCCAAGCTGGCGAGCCGGCGCGGCAAGGCGCTGCTGGTGATCGGCATCCTCCTGCCGCTCTGGTCGAGCTACCTGGTCAAGGTCTACGCCTGGCGGACGATCCTCTCCTCCGACGGGGCGCTGCACTGGGCGCTCAGCCCGATCGGCCTCGACACGCCCGGCTACGGGATCACCGCCGTCTGGCTGGTGATGAGCTACCTCTGGCTGCCGTACATGATCCTGCCGATCTACGCGGGGCTGGAGCGGATCCCCGACTCGCTGATCAGCGCCTCCGAGGATCTCGGCGCCTCCCCCTTCACCACCTTCCGGCGGGTGATCCTGCCGCTCAGCTTCCCGGCGGTCGTCGCCGGCTCGATCTTCACCTTCTCGCTGACCCTCGGCGACTACATCACGCCGCGCCTGGTCTCCAACGACCAGTTCATCGGCAACGTCATCTTCAACAACATCGCCAACAACCAGCCGCTGGCGGCGGCCTTGGCGCTCGTCCCGATCGTGGTGATGATCGCCTACCTCCTGGTCGCCCGCAAGCTCGGCGCCTTCGAGCACGTCTAGACGATGAGGCTCTCCAGACGCGCACAGGCACTGCTGCGGATCGCCGTCGGGGCGGGGCTCGCCTTCATCTACGTGCCGCTGGTCGCGATCGTCGTCTACGCCTTCAACTCGAGCAAGATCCTCGCCTGGCCGCCGCCGGGGCTGACCACCGAATGGTTCTCGAAGGCGTTCGAGAACGAAGCGGCGCGCGAAGCCTTCTTCACCTCGCTGAAGGCGGGGGTGGCGGCGACCGCGATCGCGCTCGTCCTCGGCACCCTCGCCTCCCTCGCCGTCGCCCGCCACCGCTTCTTCGGCCGCGAGTCGATCTCGTTCCTCGTCATCCTGCCGATCGCCCTGCCCGGCATCGTCACCGGCGTCGCGATCAGCAACACCTTCACCCAGGTGCTGGACGTGCCCCTCAGCCTCTTCACCGTGATCGTCGGCCACGCGACCTTCTGCATCGTCGTCGTCTACAACAACGCGGTCGCGCGCCTGCGCCGCCTCTCCGGCTCCTTCGAGGAGGCCTCAGCCGACCTCGGCGCCCACACCTGGCAGACCTTCCGCTTCGTCACCTTCCCGGCGATGAAAAGCGCCCTGATCGCCGGCGCCCTGCTCGCCTTCGCCCTCTCCTTCGACGAGATCATCGTCACCAACTTCACGATCGGCGCCGGCGAACAGACCCTCCCGATCTGGATCTTCTCCAACCTCTTCCGCCCGCACGAACTCCCGATCGTCAACGCCGTCGCGGTCCTGACGATCCTGATCTCGATCATCCCCGTCTACCTCGCCCACCGCCTCGGCGGCGAAGACGTCGGCGCCCCCGGCCGCGGCGGAGGCGGCGGCATCGAGACCGAGGCGACGGCGGTGCCGTGAGCTAAGGGGACGACTCCCTCTTCCTCAACAGCTCCCTGATCTTTCCGATCAGGAGCTGGTGAAGGTCGAGCTCCCAGTAGGAGACGAAACGCTCGGCGAGGACCCGCATCTCGTTCTGGTCCAGTCGACCCAGGGGGCTGCCTGGATCCAGAGCGGTCCGGTGGAGGCGGATCGGGGCGCTGATCATCGCCGCCGACTCTTCCTCCAAATCCGGGAATCGCTCTGGCCTCAAGTGGAACAACCCGGGTTGCCGCTGATCGCGGACCTGCTGTGCCTCCTCCTCGTCCAAGGACGCGAGGCGAATCAGCCGCAAGCCGAAGAGGTCACCGGTCCGGGAGTCGACCCGGTCGGAGAGCAGGAGGACCGGTCTGGCCTTTGCCTCGACTACGAAGCGAAATTCCGCGTCCCCTCCTTTCCGCAGGCCGGAGATGATCGTCGTTGCGTCAGGAGCCTCCACAGGAGGCTTGTTCTTGACGAAAACCTGGAACGGCGCCTGCGGCGCATAGGGCACCACAGCCCAATACACCTCCCCCGCGCCGAGATTCAAAGGCCGAGCAGGCTGCGAACAGCCGCCTCGTCTTCGACCAGCTCGCCCTCGCGAGACTCGGCGATCCCGTGCGCCTTGGCGCCGAGATCCGTCAGCTCGAAGGAAGCCGGGCGGGCTGCGTCCTCCAGAATCCGAGCCCGACTCTGCAGCTCGGCGAAGTCGTCCGGGTGGAGGATCACCGCCTTGACGCTGTCAGCGCTGTAGCGCTCGACGAGATAAGCGCTCCCGAGCTCGGGCTTCGGAACGCGCACGTCGTTGCCCTTGATCGGGACGCTGTTCAGCTCCATGTCCTCCAAGGTAGCACCCGTGACGGACGGGATCGAAGAATGTCGTACGACTTGGAGAGCTACAGCGGGATGTTGCCGTGCTTGCGCTTCGGCTGCTCGACCCGCTTGCTCTGCAGCATCCGCAGCGCCCGGATCAGCTTCGGGCGAGTCTGGCGGGGCTCTATGACGTCGTCGATGTAGCCGCGCTCCGCCGCCGAGTAGGGGTTGGCGAAGTGGGCTTTGTAGTCGTCGATCAGTTTCTGGCGGCGCTCGTCGGGGGTCGGCGAGCTGGCGATGTCTTTGCGGTAGATGATGTTGACGGCGCCCTCGGGGCCCATCACCGCGACCTCGGCCGTCGGCCAGGCGACGTTGTAGTCGGCGAGCATGTGCTTCGAGTTCATGACGTCGTAGGCGCCGCCGTAGGCCTTGCGGGTGACGACGGTCAGCTTCGGCACCGTCGCCTCGGTGAAGGCGTAGAGCAGCTTGGCGCCGTGGCGGATGATCCCGTTCCACTCCTGGTCGGTGCCGGGGAGGAAGCCGGGGACGTCGGTGAAGGTGAGGAGCGGCACGTTGTAGCAGTCGCAGGTCCGGACGAAGCGGGCCGCCTTCTCGGAGGCCTCGATGTCGAGCACGCCGGCGAGGAAGGCGGGCTGGTTGCCGACGACGCCGACGGGATAGCCGTCGAGGCGGGCGAAGCCGCAGACGATGTTCTTGGCGAAGTGCTCGTGGACCTCGAAGAACTCCTCGTCGTCGACGATGCGGGCGATCACGTCGCGCATGTCGTAGGGCTTCGAGGGGTCGTCGGGAACGATCGTGTCGAGCTCGGCGTCTTCGCGGTCGGGGTCGTCGCCGGGCTCGAACCGCGGCGGCGCCTCGAGGTTGTTCGAGGGCAGGAAGCTCATCAGGTAGCGCACGTCCTCGAGGCAGCTCTCCTCGTCCTCGGAGGCGAAGTGCGCCACCCCCGACTTCGAGTTGTGGCTCATCGCCCCACCGAGCTCCTCGAACTCGACTTCCTCCCCGGTCACGGTCTTGATCACTTCCGGCCCGGTGATGAACATGTGCGAGGTCTCTTTGACCATGAAGATGAAGTCGGTCATCGCCGGCGAGTAGACGGCGCCGCCGGCGCAGGGACCCATGATCAGGCTGATCTGCGGGATCACGCCCGAGCATTGAACGTTGCGGACGAAGACGTCGCCGTAGGCGCCGAGCGAGACGACGCCCTCCTGGATCCGGGCCCCGCCGGAGTCGTTGATCCCGATCACCGGCGCCCCGACCTGGGCGGCGAGGTCCATCACCTTGCACATCTTCTCCGCCATCACCTCGCCGAGGCTGCCGCCGAAGACGGTGAAGTCCTGGGAGAAGACGAAGACGGTGCGGCCGTCGATCGTGCCGTGCCCGGTGACGACCGCGTCCCCCCAGGGCCGGTTTTTCTGCATCTCGAAGTCGTAGGTGCGGTGGCGGACGAAGGTGTCGAGCTCCTCGAAGGAGCCAGGGTCGAGCAGCTTCTCGATCCGCTCGCGCGCGGTCAGCTTCCCCTTCGCGTGCTGCTTCTCGACCGCCGCCTCGGAGGCCGAGTGGACCGCCGCCTCGCGCAGTTCGCGCAGGTAGGCGAGCTTCTCGTCGTGGGTTTCGGGGTTTTTCTCGCGCATCGGCGCGGGAGTCTATTTCTCCGCGCGCCAGGGCGTCCAATGCCCGAACTGCATCGAATTTCCGGCTCAGCAGACCGGAAATTTGATGCAGTTCGGAGGGGCGGGGTCAGACGAAGGGGCGCCGTTGCGGCTCGGCGAGCCGGTCGAGGACCGCTTCCAGGTCGCCATGGGCGAGGCCGGACCCCTCGGCGGCGCGCAGCTCCACCCGCGTGCCGAAGCCTCTCTCGGCCATCGACACCTCGAGCCCCTCGACCTCCTGGATCAGCTCCGCCAGCTCAGGCTTGGACTTCATCAACGTCCGCGAGACCTCGATCATCGACCCCGGCTTCAACCGTCCGGGCCGGGTTCCTCCCCCGACAGATAAATGAGAGCGACCGTTCAGATCCCGACTGGGCTCTCTAGAAAAAAGCGCCGCCCTTGTATTCGCCGAAGACCTCGCGCATCGCGCCGCAGACCTCGCCGATCGAAGCGTTGGCTTTGAGCGCGGCCCGGATCGGGTGCAGGAGGTTGCCCTCGCCGCGGGCGACGTCACGCAGGGACTCGAGCCTGGCGTCCACCTCGGCCTGGTCGCGGTTCTCCTTGAACGCCTTCAGCCGGGTCAGCTGACGCTGCTCGGACTCGGGGTCGACCTTGAGGATGTCGACGTCGTCGACCTGGTCGGTGACGAACTTGTTGACGCCGACGATCACGTCCTGGCCGCTCTTGTAGCGCTCGTGGTAGGAGAGGGCCGACTCCTCGATCTCGCGCTGCATGAACTCCAGCGCCTCGACCGAGCCGCCCAGCTCCTCGACCTTGTCCATCAGCTCCCAGGCGCGGGCCTCGATCTCGTCGGTCAGCGACTCGACGAAGTAGGAGCCGGCGAACGGGTCGACGGTGTCGGCGGCGCCCGACTCGTAGGCGATCACCTGCTGGGTCCGTAGGGCGATCCGGGCCGAGCGCTCGGTCGGCAGCGCCAATGCCTCGTCAAACCCATTGGTGTGCAGCGATTGAGTGCCGCCGCAGACGGCGGCGAAGCCCTGCAGGGCGACTCGGATGATGTTGACCTCGGGCTGCTGGGCCTGCAGCGTCACCCCGCCGGTCTGGGTGTGAAAGCGGATCTGCTGGGATTTGGCGTTCTCGGCGCTGAAGCGCTCGCCGACGATCTTCGCCCACATCCGCCGCACCGCCCGGAACTTGGCGATCTCCTGGAAGACGTTGTTGTGCCCGTTGAAGAAGAAGGCGAGGCGGGGCGCGAACTCGTCGATCTTCAGCCCCCGCTCGAGCGCCGCTTCGACGTAGGCGATCGCGTTGGAGAGCGTGAACGCCACCTCCTGCACAGCCGAGCAGCCCTTCTCGCGGATGTGGTACCCGGAGATCGAGATCGTGTTCCATTTCGGCACGTTCTCGCGGCAGTACTCGAAGATGTCGGTGGTTAGCCGCATCGTCGGCTCCGGCGGGTAGATGTAGTTGCCCCGGGCCATGTACTCCTTCAGCACGTCGTTCTGGACGGTGCCGCGCAGCTTCTCGGAGGGCACTCCCTGTTCCTCGCCGACCAGCTCGTAGAGCAGCAGCAGGATCGCCGCCGGGGCGTTGATCGTCATCGAGGTGGAGACCCCGTCGAGCGGGATCTGGTCGAAGCAGATCCGCATGTCCTCGATCGTGTCGATCGGGACGCCGGTGCGGCCGACCTCGCCGTGGCAGAGCGGGTCGTCGCTGTCGCGACCGAGCTGGGTTGGCAGGTCGAAGGCCATCGAAAGGCCGGTCGAGCCGTGCTCGATCAGGTAGCGGTAGCGCTCGTTGGTGTCCTCGGGGGAGGCGAAGCCGGCGTACTGGCGCATCGTCCAGAGCCGGTCCCGGTACATCCGCTCGTGGATGCCGCGGGTGAACGGCGGCTGGCCGGGTTCGCCGAGGCGCTCCTCGAGGCCGGGGGCGACGTCGCCCTCGTCGTAGAGGGGCTGGATCTCGATGCCCGAGTCGGTGAAGACGCGCTCGTCCTCGGGGCCGACCAGAGGCGCAATGGTCCGATGGACCTCCTCGGCTACCGTTTTCTCCATGTCGCCTGCCACGCCGGGGAGGATATTCGTAGCGACCGCTCTGGTGATCCTCGCGGCGGCCCTGCCCGCGGCCGCCGAGGCGCGGGTCGTCATCTCCGGTGGGGAGGCGAACCTGATTCTGGACCGCGGATTGGCCGCCGAGCTGCGGAGAAACGGCGTCGATATCGACGGCATCGGCGCGGCCACGGCAAGGGGGCGGCGGTTGACGCTGCCGGTCGAAGCGGGCGCGACGAACGGCGGGGCGGGCCGCGGGGCGCTCACCTTGGGGGGTGGCTTCTCCCTAGCCGCGGGCGCCCGCGCGGCTCGGGTCGGCGAGATCCTCGTCAACACGGGCAGGGGGCAGAGCACCGCCAGGATCGCCGGCGAGCGGAGGATCCTGGCGAAGCACGGCCAGCTGGGAACCAGCCCCGTCGGCTTCGGCACCCGCATCCGAATCTCCGCCCTGCGCCTGACCGCAGGGACGGCCGCGGCCCTCAACCGCAAGCTGCGCCTACCGGGCGTCTTCCGCGCGGGTCGACGCCTCGGCTCGCTGACGATGGTCGCCATTCCCGCCAGCGTCCCCGTCCAGTTCGGCACGATTGCCCTCGGCGGGCGCGAAACGACCTTCTCGAAGCTGGAAGCGCTCGGCGTGCAGATGGGGATCTGGGGCGCCTCGGAACGGTGGGCCGCTGCGGGCGAAACGTACTTCCTGTTCCCGCTGGCGCCGGCCGCCGTGGCCCCCGACGCCTCGGCCGGCATCCTCGCGAGCGAGGACGGCGACGGGATCAGCATGGAGATCCACGCGCCACCTCCCCGCAACATGCTCCTGCGCGAGCCGCGCATCGACCTCGCGGCCGCAGAGCTCTCCGCCAGGGTGAGCGCGCTCTCAGCCGACGAGCCGGGTGAAACCGGGGCGATCGCGACGCTGGACTACGGGAGCGCCACCTTTCAGATACGCCCCCGGGTCGGAGCGTTCGAACTGACGGGGATCCGGGCGGTCGCGAGCCAGTCGATCGCCGACCAGCTCAACGCCCGCTTCGCCACGCCGGGGTTGTTCCAGGCCGGGGAAACGTTCGCCCGGATCAGCGTGAACCTCCACGCCCAGGCGGCCGGCTGAGCTCCGCAGCTCAGTCGCTGGCGCCGACGAGGCGCTCGACCCCGGCCTGCTCGATCGTCTTGCGCAGGCCCTCGTCGAGCTGGACCTTCGGTTCCCAGCCGAGCAGGTCGCGGGCGCGCCCGATGTCGGGGCGACGCTGCTGGGGATCGTCGGTGGGGAGCGCCTCGTAGACGATCTCCGAGCGCGACTCGGTGACCTCGATCACCGCCTTCGCCAGCTCCAGCAGCGTGAACTCGTTCGGGTTGCCGATGTTCACCGGCAGGTGGACGTCTGACTCGGCCAGCCGGACGATGCCGTCGATCAGGTCGTCGACGTAGCAGAAGCTGCGGGTCTGGCTGCCGTCGCCGAAGACGGTCAGCGGCCGGTCCTGGAGCGCCTGGCGCAGGAAGGTAGGGATCGCGCGGCCGTCGTGGGCGCGCATCCGCGGTCCGTAGGTGTTGAAGATGCGGACGATCGCCGTGTCGACCCCCTGCTGGCGGTGGTAGGCCATCGTCATCGCCTCGGCGTAGCGCTTCGCCTCGTCGTAGACGCCGCGCGGGCCGATCGGGTTGACGTGGCCCCAGTAGTCCTCCTTCTGCGGGTGGACCTCCGGGTCGCCGTAGACCTCGCTCGTCGAGGCGATCAGGAAGCGGGCGCGCTTGAACTTGGCGACGCCGAGCATGTGATGGGTGCCGTGGGAGCCGACCTTGAGGGTGTGGAGCGGCAGCCGCAGGTAGTCGATCGGGCTGGCGGGCGAGGCGAGGTGGTAGACGAAGTCGACCGGCTCCGGGATCTCGACTTTCTCGGTGATGTCGATGTTGCGGAACTCGAACGCCTCGTCGCGGATGTGGGCGATGTTCTCCAGCGATCCGGTCTCGAGGTTGTCGAGGCAGATCACCCGGTGCCCGTCCCGGAGCAGCCGCTCGCAGAGGTGGGACCCGAGGAATCCGGCGCCGCCGGTGACCACGCAGGTGCTCATCGGGGCGATCCTAGCGATCCCGCGGCGCTGGACGGATCTTCGGACGCCGCTGCAATTTGCGCAGATCTCGCCTGCGAGATGCGTCCAGGCGGGGGGAGAGCACGGCTGCCTTCGTACCTGACGCTGCCAGTGTCCGAACGAGAAATTCAAACCGGCAGGGGGAACTGAAGCAGTGGAGAGCGTCAGCGCGGCGCGGGAGGCAGCGCGCCCGAACCCGGATCGAGAGGCCGCCCGCAAGCGGGCGGCGGTTGAGACCTACACGCGGAACGAGGTGGCGCTGCGCAGGGTCGCGCGGCGCTACTCCCTCTGCGAGGACGACGCCGAGGACGCCCTGCAGCGGGGGCTGGAGATCCTGCTGCGCAAGGCGCCGACCCTCGATCCGCGGGAACTGATCAAGTGGACGCAGACGGTGGTCAAGCACGAGGCGCTGGCGATCCGCCGCGAACGCGAGCGGATCCTCTCCTCGCCCGCCCCCGGCGACGAGGGCGCGGACGACTGGCTCGCCCTCCTGCCCTCGTCCTCGGCGGGACCGGCCGAGAGGGCGGAGCGGCGGGAGGCGATCGCCCGCAGCCGCGAGGCCCTGCAGGCGCTGAAGCCGCAGGAGCTGCGCGCCCTCACCCTGCTGGCCGAGGGCTACTCGTACGCCGAGATCGGCGAGATCACCTCCTGGACGAGGACCAAAGTCAACCGCTGCCTCGCCGAGGGGCGCGAGCGCTTCCGCAGCCTGGTCTCGCGCAGCGAAGACGGCAGCCGCTGCGCCGAGATGCGCCCGCTGCTCTCGGCCTTCTGCGACGGCGAGGCCGGGGGCGAGGAGGTGGCGATCATGCGAGAGCACCTGCGCGCCTGCATCCACTGCCGGGCGACCCTGCGCGCCTACCGGGCCGCGCCGGCGGCGACCGCGGCGCTGCTGCCGGCGATCCCGCTTCACCGCTCGCTGCTCGAGCGAGCCCACGACGCCCTCGCGGGCCTGACCGCCCGCCTCGGCGGCGGGGGGCGGGGCGAGGCGATCTCGCACCTCGGCGC
>JBKPOX010000110.1:0-12211 GCA_046733335.1 Actinomycetota bacterium
GAGTGGGTGAGGAGGACGAGGCCGAGGCCGCCGCGCTCGGCGGCGGCGGCGCGGATCGCCTCCAGATGGCCGGCGTCGTCAGAACCCGGATCGATCACCACGCAGGGATCGGACCCGTAGAGGTAGGTGTTGGTCCCTTCCAGCGTCATCGGCCCCGGGTTGGGGGCGACGATCTTCAGGACCTCGGGATGTCCCGGTGCCTCGTTCAGTTCTCGGTGACTTCTTTGGCGATCGCCTCGCGCGCGTCCGGCGGCTCGAGGACGACGAGGTCGCCGGCGCCGCGCAGGATCTCCCGCACCAACCAGGGCTTGCCCGCGTAAGGCAGCTCGACGACGACGGCGCCGTCGGCCAGCTCCTCGACCACGGTTCGCTCCTCGCGGAGCCAGCGGGCGCGCTCCGGCGAGACCCAGACCCGGGCGACCTCGGCGGTCGGCACCTCGCCGTGGGTCATCCAGCCCTCGACCCCGGCCAGCTCCTCGACCTCTGGTCGCGGCTCGAATGCCTCTTCGGAGAGCCGCGCCTCTTTCACCCGGTCGAGCTTGAAGTGGCGGACGCCTTCTTTGGTCAGGTCGTAGCACTCGACGTACCAGCCCTCTTTGCCGTTCTCGAGGCGGTAGGGCTCGACGCGGCGCTCGGTGAACTGGTCCTCGTTCTCCTTGTAGTAGCTGAGCTCGAGCACCCGGCTCTCGGCGATCGCCTGGTTGACGATGCGGGCGACCTCGGCGTCGCCGCCGCCAGCCTGGGCGATCTCCAGCCCCTCCTCGGAGGGGTCGTGGCCGAGCGCCTTGACGATTTTCTCCCGCGCGCTCTGCAGGTCTGACTGGGGCAGGTGGTCGCCGAAGAGGTCGATCGCCGCCACCAGCGCCTTCGCCTCCAGCGGCAGCAGCCGCGCCGGGCGGGCGAAGTTGTCCCCGTAGGGCTGCGAGTCGACCTCGATCTCGTCGCCGATGATTTCCGCGTAGAGGACGTAGGTGCCGCCGCCGAAGTTGACGACGTTGAGCAGGTCGACGTCCTCGCGCAGCTCCTCGCCGGTCAGCTCCAGCCGCTCGCGCAGCTCGGCGACCTGCAGCCGCTCCCCCCGTTTCGCCGATTCGATCAGCAGGCCGGCCAGGGTGACGAGGCGGGCGAAGCGCTCGGGCCGGATCGCCGCGTCGCCGCGCCCGTTGGACCGGCTGCGCTTCGGCTGCTCGTCGAGCGGCCGGTCGACGATATCCGCCGGCTTGAAGCCGTTGACGTGGCGCTGGCGCAGCAGGCCGCGGCGCTTCTCCGCCTCCTCGCGCAGGTCGCCCGGCGCCAGCACCTCGGCGTTCGACCGCCAGCGCAGCACCCAGGCGATCAGCTCGCGCTCGGAGGCGTAGCTGGTCTCGAAGATGCGGCCCTTGCCGGGGGCGCCGTCGGACTTCTTCGCGTTGCGGAGCTCCCCGTAGGAGCCGTAGTCGCGCTCGATCAGCCAGGCGATCCGCTCGCGGACGAAGATCTTCGCCGTCCCCTTCGTCTCCCCCAGCTGCCAGTCGGCGCGGCTGCCGTAGTCGCGGCGGTCGAAGTCCTCCGGCGGCGAGAAATCGTGCTCGGCCTTGGAGGCGTAGCCGACCTTGCCCTGGATCCGCGAGAGGCGGAAGACGCGCACCGCCTCGCGCTCGTGCGAGTAGCCGATCAAGTAGAACTGGCCGCCGCGGAAGACCAGGTGGTAGGGGTCGACCTTGCGCTTTTGAGTCTCGCCCCGCTCCATCGTGTAGTAGGTGAACTCGATCGTCTTGCGACGGCTGATCGCAGTCTCGATCTTGGAGAGCCGCTGGGAGAGGTCACGGCCGCCCGCGGAGGCGGTCATCGCCATCTCGACCGGGGCGCGCTCGCCCTCGGCGAGGGGATTCGGGTGGCCCCAGGCGACCTGCTGCAGCGCCAGGCGCAGCGGCTCGGCGTAGGCGAAGCCGCCGTCGGTGAGCAGCATCAGCGCCGTCGACAGCGCCGCCAGCTCGTCGTCGGAGAAGGAGATCGGGTCGAGGTAGAAGTTCTCCGGCGGCAACGAATAGAGCTCGGCCTCGAAGAAACCCTCCCCCGGCTTCTCGACCCCGAGCTGGATGCCGAGGCTCTCCAGCTCCGCCCGGTCGGCGTAGAAGCGACGCGCGAAGGCGTCGTCGTTCATGTCGCTGTAGCCCTCCACCTCGCGCTTGATCTCGAGGGCCGAAACCGGCCTTCCCTGTGCCATCAGGAACGAGATCAGCGAGAGCTGGCGAATCAGCTTCTCGGTGTCCTTCGCCACGCCCGGCAGGATAGTGTCCGGGCCGAGCATGGAAGTCCTCCGAAACCTCTTCGGCCACCTAACCGCGGGCATTATCCGGCTTTTGGTGACGGTCGGAATCCTTGCCGCCGTCTACTTCTTCGTCGTCCGGCCGGCCCTCGACACGACCGAGAAGATCAGCCACGAAGTCAACGTCAACGTCCAGAAGGGCTTCGAGCAGGCCAACCTGGGCGACGTCAGCAAGACGATCGACGACGTCAACCGCCGGGTCGAGCGCCAAATCCGCAAGTCGTTCCGCACCTCGAAGCACCACGGCGGGGCCAACCAGCTGATCCGCTGCATCCAACAGGCCCACCACGACGTGGCCAAGATCCAGCGCTGCACGCAGAAGTACTAGCTGCTTAGAGGACGGCGATTCCGACCAGGGAAGCGCAGCTGCCAATCAGGGCGACGATCACCGCGACTGCCCCCCGGAACAGCGCCAGCTGGAACCGTTCAAACCGCTCGTGCACCTGGTCGAAACGGATGTTCATCTGGCCAAACCCGTTGGTCATCTCATTGAAACCCTTTTCCATCCGATCTTCCAAGCGGTCGAAGCGCTTGTCGACCTGTTTGAAGCGCTCGTCGACCTGTTTGAAGCGCTCGTCGACCTTCGCGAAGCCCTCGTCGACCTTCTTCTCGAGGGCGTCGACGCGATGCTCGGTCACGGTCTCTCTCGGCACCATCACTGCCATGATCCTAGCGTAAGTCTTTGTCTGTAACAGAGGGCGCGCAGAAAGCAAGAATTGCCGCGGGGCTTTGTGTCGCTTCTGTGACTTCAGGCGGCGCGCTGGGCGAAGAAGGCGCTGCCCGAGAGGGCCCGGTCGAACCCGGACCAGGACTCGCCGGCGGGGAGCTGGCGCTCGAGGCGGTCGAAGCTGCCGAGGCGGCCGCCGAGGTTGTCGATCATGTGGACGAGGACGGCCTCGCGCGTGGCGGGGACGACCGGGGAGCCGTGCTCGAGCGAGCCGTGGTGGCTGAGGATGATGTGGAGCACGCACTGGGCGAGCGCGGGGTCGAAGCCCGGCAGGTCCTCGATCGCCCGCCGCACCGTGTAGTAGCCGAGCGGGATCTCCCCCTGTAGTCGACCCGCATCGGTGAGGTCGATCGCCAAGGGGTCGTCGTTGTAGGCGAGGCACTTGCCGATATCGTGCAGGAGCGCCCCGGTGACGGCGACGTCGCGGTCGATCCCGGGGAAGAAGTTGGCGGCGGCGGAGACAGCCTGGGCGACGGAGAGCGTGTGCTCGAGCAGCCCGTGCCGGTAGGCCTGGTGGTACGTCTTCGCGGCGGGGGCGTTGCGGAAGCGCTTCCAGGTCTCCGAGCCCTCACCGAAGAAGCCGTCGAGCAGCTCGCGCAGGTCCGGGTTCTGCACGGTTCCCAGCAGCTCGCGCAGGTCGCGCTCGAGCAGCTCCGAGGAGACCTCCGAGCCGGCTGCCAGGTTCTCGGCGCAGTACTCGTGCTGCTCCGCCTCGCGGACCGCGCTGAGCTTGATCTTCGCCCCCCAGCGCTCGCTGATCTCGAAGATGCCGGTGAGGAAGACCGGCGAGCCGGCGCCGCAGAGGGCGTAGTGGGCCTCGGCCTCCTCCCAGCACACCGCCTCCGCCGTGCCGCTGGCGTCGCCGACGGAGAGCCGCAGCCACGGCTCGCCGTTGCGCTTGCGCCGCAGCTCGCGCTCGCGCACGGCGTAGACGCCGCTGACCCGCTGGCCGTCCTCGAGATCGCGGAGCGGCACGCGAGCGACGGCCTCGGGCGGGGCGGGAGCCGGCGGGGCGAGAGTCTCGATCTGCGTCTGCTCGCTCATCGTCCGCTCAAGGTAAAGACGCGCCCGGACGCGCCTGGAAACCCCCTGTCGCGCCCCGCGCACCGTCCGTCGGCGGCGGCCCGCCATCCCCGCAACCTTTAGCTCTCTCCCCCGATCTGGACGGATATGCGATGGGGGAATCGCCTCTTTGCCTGCACACTGCAGCGATGGCCACCGACATACAGGAATTCTTTTTCAACTGGTATCCGGTCTTCGGCGTCGCCTTCATGGCGATGCTGCTCTTCGTCTTCCTGAAAATGATGCGGGGGATGATGGGGACGACGAAGCCGGAGACGGTCAAGGCGAGCCGCACCGCCCCCGTCCTCTGGGAGGAGGTGCAGGGCGTCGACGCCGCCAAGGACGAGCTGATGGACGTCACCGCCTGGCTGCGCGACCCCGACCGCTTCGCCGCCCTCGGCGCCCAGGCGCCGCGCGGCGTCCTCCTCTACGGCCCGCCCGGGACCGGCAAGACGATGCTCGCCCGCGCCGTCGCCGCCCAGGCCGGCGTCGACTTCTTCGCCGCTTCCGGCTCGAGCTTCGTCGAGATGTTCGTCGGGCGCGGCGCCGCCCGCATCCGCCGCCTCTTCAAGGAGGCGCGCAAGGCGGGCCGCGCGGTCGTCTTCATCGACGAGCTCGACGCGATCGGCGGCAGCCGCAGCGGCGGGGGCGGCGACGGCGGCACCAGCGAGCGCGAGCAGGCGCTGAACCAGCTGCTGGTCGAGCTCGACGGCTTCGAGAGGGACCCGGGGATGGTGATCGTGATCGCCGCCTCCAACCACGTCGACAAGCTCGACCGGGCACTGCTGCGCCCGGGCCGCTTCGACCGCCGCGTCCTCGTCGCCCCGCCCGACGCCAAGGGCCGCGAGGCGATCCTCCGCTCCCACGCCAAGGGGAAGCCGCTCGCACCCGACCTCGACCTCCGCGACGTCGCCCGCAAGACCACCGGGCTGACCGGCGCTCAGCTGGCGAACGCGCTCAACGAGGGGGCGATCATCGCCGGCCGCGCCGGCCGCTTCTACATGACCCGAGAGGACCTCGACGAGGCGCTGCTGCGCCAGGCCGTCGGCTCCCAGCAGGCGCGCCGGCTCAACTCGAAGGAGCGCCGGATCGTCGCCTACCACGAGGCCGGGCACGCGCTCTGCCGCCGGCTGCTCGGCCTCGACCCGCCGGAGATCCTCAGCATCGTCCCGCGCGGGCCGGCGCTCGGCTTCGTCGCCCACTCGCCGCAGGAGGACAGCTACCTCAAGTCCCGCGACGAGCTGCTCGACGAGGTGGTGACGCTGCTCGGCGGCCGCGCCGCCGAGGAGGTGGTGCTCGGCGAGACCTACTCCGGCGCCGCCGACGACCTCAACCGGGTCCATCTCGTCTGCAAGCAGATGGTCGCCGAATTCGGGATGGGGGTGGCGCTCGATCACGACGGGCCGCCGCCGATCGCGATGCCGACCGGCGACTACGCCGTCTCCGACCAGACCCGCCGCGAGGTCGACCAGGCGGCGCTGACCCTCGCCCGCCAGGCCTACCGCCGGGCCCGGGCGCTGATCGCCGCGAACCTCGAGGTCCTTGACCACCTGGCGGTGCTTGCCCTGGAGCGAGAGACGCTGACCCGGGAGGAACTCGACGAGATCTTCGACGCGCACGAGCTGCACGGGCTGGCGAAGGCGCCCGGGTCCGGGGCGGCGCTGGTGGCGATGAGCCGCGAGCTGCCGGCGCCCGAGTAACAGCGGAACGCGCCGGTCGGTGCCGGTACGCTTGGCTGGATAGCCAGGATGAGCGACGACCACTACTTCCCGCCCGGCCGATCGATGGCCCGCCGCGTCCACGGCGAGCGGTCGGTGGGGCTGCTCTACGGCCAGCGGGCGCTGCTGATCGGGGCGCTGGAACCGCTCACCTACACCGGCACGATGCTCTCGACCGCGGCCGGGGACCATCCCTTCACCCGACTCGCGCGCACGGCCAAGATCCAGGAGACGGTCTTCCTCGGCACCAAGGCCGAAGCCGACAGGGCGCTGGCGGCGGTCCACCGCCTGCACGAACGGGTCAAGGGCGAGCTGCCCGAGCCGGCCGGGGCACATCCCGCCGGCAGCGCCTACTCGGCCTTCGACCCGGAGCTGATGCTGTGGACGCTGGCGGTGATCGCCGACTCCGGGCGGGCGATGTACGAGGCGATGGTCGGGCCGCTGGGCGAGGAGGAGCTGGAAGCCCTCTGGCAGGACTACGTCCGCTTCGGCGAGCTCTTCCTCCTCCCGCGCGAGGCGGTTCCCCCCACCTACCGGGACTTCGCGTCCTGGTTCGACGCCAGGCTCTCGGCGCCCGAGCTGCACGCCACCGAGCACGCCCTGGAGATGGCGCCGCTGGTCGCCTTCCGCCAGCCGGTGCCGCTGAGCGCGCGCTTCAACCTCGAGACCCAGAACCTGATCATCAAAGGGACCCTGCCGCCACGGGTGCGGGAGATCTTCGGCATCGGCTGGTCCACCGCGCACGAGGCCGCCTTCCAGGCGATCGCCGCCGCCCACCGCCGCGCCCGCCCCGCGTTCCCCAGGCGCCTGCGCCGTGGCCGCAACGACTACTTCTTCGACGTCGTCACGCAGGCCGAGAAGCGCCGCGGCGGCACCCGCACGCCGCGGCTCACGAGTGCCGCCTGACGCCTCCGGGGCGCCGCCCGGGAAACCCCGCTGGTGGTCGCTGCGCCCGGCGCAGAACCTGAAGCCGGCCACCTACCGCTGCCCCCTCTGCGGCGAGCACCTCCCCGCCCTCAGCGAGCACGTGCTGATCTGGCCCGAGGACGACAGGTCGCAGCGGCGCCACGCCCACACCGAGTGCGTGCTGCGCGCCCGCAGGGCGGGGCGGCTGCCGACCGAGGAGGAGTGGCGGCGGGCCCAGCCGCGGCGGCCGTCGGCATGGGGGCGCCTGCGCGCCCGGTTCTTCGGGCAGGATTGAGCGATGCTCGAGCTGCTCGCCGTCGCGGTTGCCGGGGCCGCGGCCGGCGCGACCAACGCGGTCGCGGGCGGCGGCGGGCTGATCACCTTCCCGACCATGATCGCGCTCGGCCTACCGCCGCTCGCGGCCAACGTCACTGCCACGGTCGGGATCGGGCCGGCCTCCGTCGGCGGCGCCCTCGCCTACACCGACCTGCTGCGCGAGCAGGGCAAGCGCTTCGCGCGCCTCCTGGTCCCCCTGCTGGTCGGCGCCGTCGCCGGCACCGTGGCCCTCCTGCTCACCTCCAACGATGCCTTCGAAGCGATCGTGCCGGTTCTGGTCGCGGCCTCCTGCCTGCTGCTCCTCCTCCAGCCGCGCCTGACCCGGCGCATCTCCCGCGCCGGCAACGAGCGCTCCCCCGCCCTCATCGCCGGTGTCGTCTTCTGCGGCGCCTACGGCGCCTACTTCGGCTCGGCCGTCAGCATCCTCCTCTTCGCGATCCTCGCCCTCTTCGTTGCCGACACGCTGCAGCACCTGAACGCGATGAAGATCGTCCTGGTCGGCTGCGCCAACCTGCTCGCCGCGATCGCCTACGCCTTCCTCGCCCCGGTCGACTGGATGCTTCGCGACGACGATCATGGTCTCCTCGTTCGCCGGTGGCCGCGCCGGCGCCCATTACGCGCGGCGGATCCCCAGCGACCCGTTGCGCCTCTCGATCGCCGCGATCGGCCTGCTCGTCGCCGCGGTGCTCGCGGTTCGAGTCTTCGGTTGAGGGCCGCCGCCCGCGCCGTGGAGTTGACCTCAAGGGGGAGGGCCAAAAAAAGACCCTCTCGGGCAGGTGATCGCGGGTTCGGCGCCTGCCGCTAACCCTGGTCCGGGAGCACCTCGAAGCAGGCCATGCCGGCGACGGCGTGGATCGCTTCCTCCGGGGAGCTCTGCAGCCGGGAGGCGGCGGCTGCCTGCTCCTTGAGGATGTCGTCGAGGGCCCGCGCCTGGATCTCCGAGACGCGGCGCCACCCCTCCGCGTCGAGCAGCAGCGGCGTGCGGCTGAGGTGCCGGTCCTCGCGCCCGTCGAAGACCCCGGCGGCGAGCGACCGGGCGGCGTCGCTCATCAGCGTTTCGATGACATAGCCGGAGAAGGCGCTGCGGACCTTCGAGTCGAGCTTCTCCCAGTCCGGGTTGTCGATCAGCGGCCGTTCCACCGCTTTGTAGAAGTGGGCGACGGAGCCCCTCACCGATTCTTCTTCCATGATCTCGATCAAGCCCAGTTCCTCCAGCACCCGCACGTGGTAGCTGACGTTGCTCAGCGGCGCCTCGATCTGCTCCGAGATTTCCTTCGGGCTGGCGATCCGTTCGGTGAGGATCGTCAGTGCCTTCACCCTGACCGGGTGGTTCAGCGCCTTGACCAGGACCTCCTGCGGGGATTTCCCGACCTGCCGCTTGCGCTTGCTGAGTTTCCGTCGCTTTCGCGCCACGCTCGCCTCCCATCCATCTGGATCGACTGACCGATAGAGCATAAGTCCCCTAATCTTTCGTCGCTAAATGCGCGGGTTACGCAAACCGCTGCAAACGAATCGATCAATTGAAACCCTCTCCAAGTCGCAGGGAGACACGCGATCAGGAGGGGGTGAGCAGGGTGAAGGTACAGACGACGGTCTCCGTGCCGACGGTCAGCCTGACCAAGTCGGCCTAGGGACATTGGGGCGGGCGGCTCCTGCAGCCGGCCCGCCCAAACGGCGTTTGGGAATGGGCGGTACTGGGCTCGAACCAGTGACCTCCTGCTTGTAAGGCAGGCGCTCTCCCAACTGAGCTAACCGCCCGAAGGAGAGATTATGGCTCGCCGTCGAATCCGTTGAACCTGAAGGGCATGTCCTTCGTATGCCGAGCCGATGACGCTTTCGAACAGGCGGTTGGGGCGGTGGGCGCTGGTCCTGCTGGCGGGGATCGCGCTGCTGGCCCTGGCGGAGCTGCGGGGCGGTGAGGCGTCCGGCGCCACGGCGGGCGCCAGCGCGACCAAGACCGTCGCGATCAAGGGGTTCTCTTTCAAGCCGGGGACGCTGACCGTGAGGCGAGGGACGAGGGTCGCCTTCGCCAACACGAGCGGCGTCACCCACACGGCCACCGGCGCCGGCTTCGACACCAAGCGGATCCGGCCGGGAACGGCGAAGGCGGTGCAGTTCGGCGCCGCTGGCACGTTCGCCTACCACTGCAAGATCCACCCCTCGATGAGGGGCAAGATCGTCGTCGAATAGCCGCGCGGATCGGCCGAGGCGGCGCTGAGCCGAGGCGATTCCCCGCTCAGTCGACCGCCGCCAGCTCGGCGATCGCCTCGCCGCGGGTGTCGAAGACGATGCCGGCGTCGGTGAGGCCGGCGACGGTGAAGATCCGCAGCACCTGGTCCGAGCAGCCGTAGAGGGCCAGGCGGCCGCCTTCATCCTCCAGCTGGCGGCGCACCTGGAGGAAGAGCGCGATGCCCGTGGAGTCGACGAAGTTGCAGTTCTCGAGCCCGACCATGATCGCCTTACTGTCGCGGGCGACCCGCTGCAGGACCGCCTGCAGGCGCTCGACGCTCCAGAGATCCAGCTCGCCCTCGAGCTGCAGCTCGCACCGGTCCGGTGCGATCGCCTGCTCGGCGATCTGCCGGCGCCGGCCGGGTGCCTACCGCCGCACGACCACGCGCTCGTCGCCGAGGTCAACCACCGACTCCCAGGGCACCGCTTCCCGCTCCGGCCCGCCGGGACCGCGCAGCCGACGGCGGATTCCGCCGCGGCCGAGGAGCAGCTCGTCGATCACGACCGTCCCGTCCCGCTCCCAGTGCCCCCGCGCCTCGTAGACGCGGCCGAGACGCCGCCCGGACTGGTCAACCACCTTGCGCCCCAGCAGTTCGCTCAGCGCCCCCGGGTCGCTCAGTTCCACGGCAGCCTCCTGACGATCCAGCGGCCGGGGTCGTCGCCCAGCCCCAGCCCCAGCTCGTCCGCCTTCCTGCGCAGTTTCACCGTGGCGCTCAGCTCGTCGACCTCCTCCCAGGGAATGCGCAGCGCGTTTCCGCCCCACCGCTCTGGCCCGGTGACCCGGCGCGCCAGCCGCGCCAGCCGCCCCGGCAGCCGCCGGGGGTAGAGCCCGTCCCCCACCAGCAGCGCCGTGATCCGGGGCGGGTCCCCCCGCACCTCGATGTCGTCGACGCGGCCGACCCGTTTGCCCTCCGCGTCGCAGATCTGCTCGTCGAGGAGCCGGTGCACGACGTAGATGTCGCCCTCTTGCCTCATCCGCCCCCCGCGTTGGTCGCCAGCAGCAGCGGGATCGCCGCCAGCGCGAGGACGACGATGATCCCGAAGTAGAGCCAACCGAGAACCGCCGCGATCCGGCCGTTGGCGTAGTCGGCCATGAAGGAGCGGTCGCCGGCGATCAGCAGGACCGGCAGGTAGGTGAGCGGCAGCGCCACGACCGAGAACACGACGCTGTACTCGGTGACGTCGACCGGGTTGATGCCGCTCTCGGCGATCGCGACGCCGAGCAGGAGGAAGACGAGCCAGGAGGCGGTGAAGCGGGGGGCCTTGCGCGGCCCCTGGTAGCGGCCCCACTCCCAGCCGAGGAACTGGGCGAGGTTGTAGGAGGCGGCGAAGCTGGAGTCGACCGCGGCGCCGCCGACGCAGAACAGCATGCCGCCGAGGGCGAGCAGCAGCCCGGTCTCGCCGAAGGCTCCCTGCATCGGCAGCGCGACCGTCCCCAGGTCGTCCGGTTCGACGCCGAGCGGGTGGAAGAGGTAGCCGGAGACGATGACGAGCGCGACGGAGAGAATGCCGCCGATGCCGTAGCCGACGATCGCGTTGAGCCGGTTCTCTTTCAGGTTCTCCTCCGTCCAGCCCTCCTCGATCGCGCCGCTGGAGTAGAAGTGGACCTCGTAGGGCATCAGCGCCGCGGCGAAGACGCCGACGACGAAGTAGAGGTAGAGCGTTGAGCTGGTGAGCGAGGGCACGAAGCCGCGGGCGACGTCGCCCCAGTTGGGGTCCTGGTGGAAGACGGTGGCGACGACGACGAAGAGCAGCAGCCCGCCGTAGCCGAAGAAGCGCTCGATGCCGCCGAAGGGGAGCAGGGCGACGATCGCCACGAGGGCGACCGCCCCGGCGAAGACGAACATGCTGTAGGGGGCGTCGAAGAGGAGCTCGAGGACGATCGCGATGCCGCCGAGCTCGGCCGCGAGGGTGAGGATGTTGACGAAGGTGCTGGCGACCAGGGCGACGAGGCCGGGGCCGAAGCCGAGCCGCATCCGGATCACGTCGAAGACGGGACGGCCGCTGACCGCCGCCACCCGTCCCGACATCTCCGCGTAGACGGCGATGCCGAAAACGCCGAGGACGACGGCCCAGAGCAGGTCGTAGCGGAAGAGGGCGCCGGCCTGGGTGGTGAATACGAGGTCGCCGATGTCGAGGAAGCCGCCGATCGCGGCGATGATCCCGAGGGCGATTTTGAGGATCGCCCTCACGCCTTTTCCCCGTTCAGCCGGGCGACGATCGCTTCCGCCTTCTCCTGCGCTTCTTCGAGGTGCTTCTGGACGAGCGAGCCGTGGTGCTCGTCGCCGGGGAAGGTCTGCAGTTCCGAGAGCAGGTCGGAGATTTCGCTGGCGACCGCGACCGCCGCATCGCGCTCCTCCTCGATCCCCTCCTCGGGCGTCGCGTCGGCCAGCTTCTCGGCCTCGTGCTCGGCCTCCTCTCCGAGCGTCTTCGCCATCACCCGCGCGTAGGTCGATTTGGTCGCGTCGCGGGCGACGCCGGATGCGACCAGCTGCCCTTGGGCGGCGAGCGCGCTCAGCGATTCGACGCCGCGGTTGAGCTCAGCGTCGCCGAGCTCACCGCAGCCGGAGACGGTGGCGGCGCCGGCTGCGAGGAGTGCAAGTGACAGAAGCGCCGCGGCACCCGGTCGAAATCTCCTGTCCGCGCTCCCGCTCACATCGCCCCTGGAAGTACCCGGGTTTGGCGAGGATGAACATCCTCCGCCTCAGGGCGCGAGGGCGCGGACGAGCGCGGCGGCGGGGCGGATCTCGTCGATGCGGGCGACGGTCTCGCCGGCGTAGAGGGCGCCGGCGTCGACCAGCGTCGGCGGCCCGTCGTCGGTCGGCCCGGCCGGCGAGAGCAGCCGGCTCCCGGGCCGCTGCGCCCGGATCATCCGCGCCTGCAGGGCGGGCGGCGCGTAGCGCGCCCCCGGCGCGAGCAGGTGGT
>JBKPOX010000111.1:0-2273 GCA_046733335.1 Actinomycetota bacterium
ACGGCATCCGCCCAGCCGACCCGCCCAACAACGTCGAGGCCGAGCAGGCCGTTCTCGGCTGCGCCATGCGCGACCCCGACGCCCTCGGCTGGCTGGCCACCCACCTCGACCCGCTCGACTTCTACCGGCCCGAACACCGCCGGATCGCCGCGCTGCTGGTCGAGCTCCACAACGACGGCGTCCCGGTCACCCCCTCGGCGGTTCTGACCGTGCTCCGGGAACGCGGCACCCTGGCCGACGTGGGCGGTGGCCCGTTCCTGCTGACCCTGGACGAGCAGGCCCCCGCCGCCTCCAACGTCGGCTGGTACGGCAGGCGGGTCCGGGCCACCGCCCGCCAACGCCAAGCCTACGACCTCGTGCTGCAGCTCGAGGGGGCGTGCCGGGACGGCCTGGACGGCGAGGAGGTCGCGGCCATCGCGGTCGACTCCTTCCAGCGGTTCCTGGACGGTGCCGCCGGCGACGACGGCGTGACCGGCCCCGACGGCATGCTGGACAGCCTGCGGGAGCTGCGGGACCGGCGGCTGGCCGGGGACCGGGTGTCGTGGCATCTGGAGAACCTGGACGCCCTGACCGGGGGGCTGGAGCCGGGGCAGATGGTGATCGTGGCCGCCCGCCCCGGCGCCGGCAAGTCGTCGCTGGGCCTGCAGGTGTGCGCGCTGGTCGCCGAGGGCCAGCGGGCCGCGTTCGTCAGCTTCGAGATGAGCCGCAGCCAGATCGCCCGACGCCAGCTCGCCCTCTACGCGCACGTCAACACCGACGCGGCCGTCATGGCCGTCGACGACGACCGCCTCGCCGCTGCCCGGCAGGCGTACCGGAGCCTCGACATCGCCTACCTCGACGGCGGCCTCGACCTCGACCGGACCCTGGCCCAGGTGCGGGCCCTGCACGCCCGGCGGCCGTTCCGGCTGGTCGCGGTCGACTACGCCCAACTCATCCCCGTGGATCCGGCCCGGTACAAGACGCGAGAGCAGGAGGTCGCGGCCATCAGCCGGTCGTTGAAGCTGCTGGCCAAGCGGCTGCACGTGCCGGTGCTGGTCCTGGCCCAGCTGAACCGGGACGCCGACGGGCGGGTGCCGACCCTGCGGGACCTGCGGGAGTCGGGGCAGCTGGAGCAGGACGCCGACCTGGTGGTGTTCCTGCACGAGGAGGGGGACTCGGTTAAGGCGGTGGTGGCGAAGAACCGGGACGGGGAGACGGGGGCGACCCGGTTGCGGTTCGACAAGCCGCGGACGGTGTTCTACGACGACCACCGCGCCCTCTCCTCTTGACCGGAGCGTAAGGTATGGCGTATACACTAGGGAGGAGGTAACGACCATGCAGATCACCATCAGGGTCGGCGAGCACGGACAGCTGTTCCTCGACCACGACAGCGGGCAGGACGCGACCGTCGTACTCATCAACCGTAACCTTCAGGTCAGCCGCACGATCCCCTCGGGCGAGCACCGGCCCCTGCCGTACCGGATCCGCGAGGTCGAGCTCCTGGTCCCGGACGACTGGCGGCTGACCGACGAAGCCGCAGCTTCCTTCGACCAGTTCGTCAGCGAGAGTGGTGGCTGATGGGCCTGATCTTCCGCCGCCGTATCGGCCTCGGCCGCCTCTGGGCCAACCTGTCCCGCTCCGGCGTGTCGGTCTCCGGCCGCCGGGGGCCGTTCACCGTGAACAGCCGCGGCGGATGGTCGGTCCGGCTGGGCCGGGGCCTGTCCTGGCGGGGACGGTGGCGCTGATGACCGGCTGCACCCCCGACAGCGGCACCTGCCCCCAGTGCTCCGGCGCCTGCACAACCAAACCCGGCTGGTTCCTCCCCGGCGAAGCCGAACGAGCCGCCGCCCACCTCGGCCTCACCCTCCAGGAGTTCTTCGACCGCTACCTGCTCGTCGACTACTGGGACGGCACCGAGACCACCGGCTACCAGGACGTATTCGTCCTCTCCCCCGCCGTCGTCGGCGCTAACCCGGGCGAGGAGTTCCCCCGCAACCCGCGGGGCACCTGCGTGTTCTTCCAGGCCGGCCGCTGCACCATCCACGAGGCCAAGCCGCACGAGTGCCGCGCCTACTGGTGCGGCGAACCCGGCAACAAGGGCGACATGGCGATCGACCGGCACGAGCAGGTCGCGGTTGCTTGGCAGCAGCACCAGGGCCAGATCGCCGAGCTGCTCGGCCGGGAGCCGGAGAGTCAGGGCGGGTGGTCGATTTTCGACGAGCTCGGCATAGGGTCGTTGTTCGGTGGTGGCGGCGAGTACGACGACGAGGATGCTGCCTTGGACGAGGAGTGGG
>JBKPOX010000112.1:0-7733 GCA_046733335.1 Actinomycetota bacterium
TCGCCGCCGACGACGCGGCGGCGATCGCCGCCGCCGCCCGGGCGGCAGGGGTCGACCTGGTCGCCGTCGGGCCCGAGGCGGGCCGGGTCGCCGGCGCCGTCGACGCGCTCGAGGAGGCCGGCGTTCCCGCCTTCGGCCCGACCAAGGCGGCGGCCGAGCTGGAGGGCTCGAAGGCCTTCGCCAAGGAGTTGATGGCGGAGGCGGGCGTGCCGACCGCTTCGCACGTGCTGCTGCGCGGGCGCGAGGAGGCCGACGCGCACCTGGCGCGGGCCGGCTTCCCCACCGTTCTCAAGGCCGACGGCCTCGCCGCGGGCAAGGGCGTGATCATCTGCCCGACCCCCGAGGAGGCGCGGGCGGCGCTCGACGTCTTCTTCACCGAGCGGCGGTTCGGGGAGACGACGGTCGTGATGGAGGACTTCCTCGAGGGCGAAGAGCTCTCGCTGCTGGCCCTCTGCGACGGGGAGAACGTCGTCCCGCTGGCCCCTGCCCAGGACTACAAGCGGATCTTCGACGGCGACGAGGGGCCGAACACCGGCGGCATGGGCAGCTACTCGCCGGTCCCGGGCTTCGGCCCCGTCGAGGTGGAGGAGATCGTCGAGCGGGTGCACCGTCCCGTCGTCGCGAGGATGGCCGAGCGCGGGGTCCCCTTCCACGGCGTCCTCTACGCCGGGCTGATGATGACCGCCGAGGGCCCGAAGGTGCTCGAGTTCAACGCCCGCTTCGGCGACCCGGAGACGCAGGCGGTGCTGCCGCGGCTGCGCTCCGACCTTGCCCAGCTGTTCCTCGCCGCCCGCGAGCCCGGCGGCCTCTCCGGCGCCTCGGCCGAGTTCGCCGAGGACTGGGCGGTGACGGTCGTGCTGGCCTCGGCGGGATACCCGGAGTCCTCCTCCACGGGCGACGTGATCCGCGGCCTGGCCGAGGCGGCGGAGATCGCCGAGGTCACCCATGCCGGCACCGCCGAGCGCGGCGGCGAGATCGTCACCGCCGGCGGCCGGGTGCTGAACGTGACGGGGCTGGGAGCCAGCCCCGCCCAGGCGCGCGATCGTGCGTACGATGCCGCCAGCCGGATCGCCTTCGATGGGATGCAGATCCGGCACGACATCGCCGCCCGCGCCGTCGAGCGGGTCCCCAGTTGAGCAAACCCCCGAGAGAGGAAGAAATGAGCGAGATCTCAGAGGAGCCGCAGCCAACGGGCTCGCCCAACCCCGCCCCGGTCGCCCCGGTGGCGATGCCGGCCGTCGAGGAGGCCTTCGAGGAAATCGAGGTCGACGAGCCGCGCGTCGGGATCATCATGGGCTCGAAGAACGACAAGCCGAAGATGCAACCCGCGGGCAAAGCGCTGGAGGAGAGGGACATCCGCTACGAGGTGCGGGTGATGAGCGCCCACCGCGATCCGGAGCTGGTCCGCGAGTACTGCCACAACGCCCGGATGCGGGGGCTGAAAGTGATCATCGCCGGCGCCGGGATGTCGGCGGCGCTGCCCGGCGTCGCGGCCGCCCACACCGACCTGCCGGTGATCGGCGTGCCGATCCTCGGCAAGAGCCTCGGCGGCCTCGACGCGCTGCTCTCGGCAGTGCAGATGCCGCCGGGCGTCCCGGTTGCCTGCGTCGCCATCGACGGCGCCAAAAACGCCGGGATCCTCGCCGCGCGGATAATCAACGCGTGATCTCCCGCTACACCCGCCCCGGGATCGCAGCCGTCTGGACGGCGGAGGCGAAGATGCAGGCCTGGCTCGAGGTCGAGCTGGCCGCGACCGAGGCCTGGGCGGCCGAGGGGGTGGTGCCGCCGGAGGCGGCCGAGCGGACGCGGGCCGAGGCCGCCTTCACGGTGGAGGCGGTCGAGGAACGCGAGAAGGTGACCGACCACGACGTCGCCGCCTTCGTCGACGTCGTCGCCGGGTCGGTCGGCGAGCACGGGCGCTGGATCCACTACGGGCTCACCTCCTCCGACGTGCTGGACACGGCGCTGGCGCTTCAGCTGCGGCGGGCCGGGGAAATCGTCCTCTCCGGCGCCTGCGCCTACCGCGACGCCCTGGTCGAGCAGGCGCTGGCGCACCGCGACACGCTCTGCGTCGGCCGCACCCACGGGGTTCACGCCGAGCCGACGACCTTCGGGCTGCGGCTCGCCGGGTTCGCCTTCGAGGCGGACCGCAACCTCGACCGGCTGGAGGAGGCGTTCGCCCAGCTCGCGGTCGGCAAGCTCTCCGGCGCCGTCGGCACCTACGCCTCGGTGCCCCCGGCCATCGAGGCGCGGGTGATGCAGAAGCTCGGGCTGGGGCGCGAGGACGTCGCCACGCAGGTCGTCCCCCGCGACCGCCACGCCGAGCTGCTCGCCGCGATCGCGATCGCCGGCGCCGGGCTGGAGCGCTTCGCCACCGAGGTCCGCAACCTGCAGAGAACCGAGGTGCGCGAGGTCGAAGAGCCGTTCGCCGCCGGCCAGAAGGGCTCCTCGGCGATGCCGCACAAGCGCAACCCGATCCGCACCGAGCGGATCACCGGCCTCGCGCGGGTGCTGCGGGGCTACGGCCAGGCCGGGATCGAGAACGTCGCCCTCTGGCACGAGCGCGATATCTCCCACTCCGGCGCCGAGCGCGTCGTCCTTCCCGACGCGACGATCCTGCTCGACTACATGCAGGACCTGGCGACCAAGGTCGCGGCGGGGATGAAGGTGAACGAGGAGCGGATGCAGGAGAACCTCGGCCTGACCCACGGGGCCCTGTTCAGCCAGCGCGCCCTCACCGCGCTGGTCGAGTCGGGGATGACCCGCGACGAGGCCTACCGGGTCGTCCAGGAGAACGCCCAGCGCGCCTGGGACACCGGGACCGAGTTCCGCGACCTGCTGGCCGAGGCCGCGCCGGACCTCGACCTAGAGGCGGTCTTCGACTACGGCGCCTATCTCACCCACCTGCCCGAGATCTTCGAGCGGCTGGAAGCGCTGCGGGGCTGAGACAGGCCGGCCGGCGGGCCAAGCGTCTCCGACGAGGGTCAGCCGAAGACGGTCGCCACCACGATCGCCGCGGTGAAGGCGCCGCCGGTGATCATGATCGAGTTGACCAACCGCTCGATCTTGTCCTCGAAGCGGTCGAGGCGCTTGTCCACCTGGTCGAAGCGTTGATCCATCGCCTCGAAGCGCTCGTCCATCCGCACGAGACTCTGATCGATCGCCGAGAAGCGCTTGTCCATCCCTTTGAGGCGTTCGTCCACCCGCTCGAAGCCCTCTTTCACCTCGCCTTCCAGGCGCACGAAGCGGGTGTTCACGTCCGCGAAGCCGGTGTCCACGCGCCGGCTCAGGTCGTCGAGTCTGTCGTCGTTCCAGTTGGTCATCCTCAGTGCCTCCATGATGACAGGACCGTAGACAGAAAGTTTCTACACGAGGCGCGCGGAAACGAAAATTTCGGCAAGGAATTCGTCGCGGGCCTGGGACCTCAGGCGGGAACGGTCTCGCGCGCGGGTTCGCGGGCGGTGACGACCACCGGCGTGCCGTCCCTCGGCGAGAGGGTGATGTTGCGGCGGCCGGTCCGCTCCGGGCGCGGGTCGGCCTTGCGCAGCTCGCAGCGCGTCAGCACCTCGCGCAGGACGATCCGCATCTCGAACTCGGCGAAGGTGGCGCCGATGCAGCGGCGCACGCTGCCGCCGAACGGGATCCAGGCGTAGGTGTCGGGCCCGTTCTCGAGGAAGCGCTCGGGCTTGAACGCGTAGGGCTCGGGATAGAGGTCGGGGCGCGTGTGCGTGAGCCAGATCGCCGGCGTCACGTCGGTTCCCTCCGGCAGCGTCAGGCCGTCTGCGGTCAGCTCCTTCGAGAGGCGCCGGCCCGCCAGCGGGATCACGGGCCGCAGCCGCAGCGACTCGGAGATCGTCGCCCGCAGGTAGTCCTCCTCCCCGGCAGCCAGCGTGTCGCGCAGGCGTCCCAGCGCCGCCGGGTGGCGCAGCAGCAGGTCGAAGGTCCAGGCCAGCGCCGTCGCGGTCGTCTCGTGCCCTGCCAGCAGCAGGGTCATCAGCTGGTCGCGCAGCTCCCGGTCCTCCATCCTGGTCCCGTCCTCGAACTCAGCGGTCATCAGCATCGAGAGGATGTCCTCGCGCTCCTCGAGGTCGGGGCGCTCGCGGTGCTCGGCGATCTCGGCGAAGAGCAGGTCGTCCACTTCCCTCAGCTGCCCCTCGAAGCGCTCGAACATGCCGCCGCCGCCGAAGCGCTGCATCACCAGCCCCAGCACCTGCCGGCCCGGGGCGGCCGTTTCCGTCAGGACCGTCGCCAGCATCTCGCGCAGGCGCTCGAGCCGCGGCCCGCTGGAGACGCCGAAGACGACCCGCAGGATCACCTCGAGGGTCACCGCCTGCATCCGCGCGTGGATCGGGAACTCCCGCTGCAGCGGCCAGGAATCGATCTCGGCCTCGACGATCTCGTTCATCGCCGACTCGTAGGAGCGCATCCGCTCGCCGTGGAACGGCGGCAGCATCAGCCGGCGCCGGGCGAGGTGTTCGGCGCCCTGCTGGATCAGCAGCGATTTGGCGCCGACGATCGGCTCCAGCACGATGTTGCGCCCCGGCGGGAGAGCGTGGGTGCGCTCCTGGTAGAGCGCCTTGATCGCGGCCGGGTCGGAGATCATCACCATCGGCCGCTCGAATCCGGCGAAGCGAACGCTGAACGAGCTGCCGTAGCGGCGGCGGCAGTCCTCCATGAACTGGATCGGGCGAAAAGCCCAGCGCAGGGTCTGCAGCAGCGGTGGGATCCTCGGTTCGGGCGGCAGCGCGATGGACGTAGCATCGCAGAGTCGTCTGTTCCTTTCGGCCGCCCTGGACCAAAAGGAACAGACAACGCGGGAGCCGGGGGAGATAGCATCGGTTCGATGCCGAGCGTTGCCGAGCTCAACCTCCTCTCCTCGGGGAAGGTTCGCGAGATCTACGAGTGGGAGGACGACCTGCTGATGGTCGCCTCCGACCGCATCTCCACCTACGACGTGGTGATGCCGACGCCGATCCCCGACAAGGGCGAGGTGCTGAACCGGATGTCGGTCTTCTGGTTCGGGCTGACGGAGGACATCGTCCCCAACCACTTCGTCTCCGAGGATGTTCCCGAGGAGGTCGCCGGGAGGGCGATGCGGGTGCGCCGGTTGGAGATGTATCCCGTCGAGTGCGTCGTCCGCGGCTACCTCTCCGGCTCGGGCTGGAAGGAATACAGGGAAGGCGGCGCCGTCTGTGGCATCGAGCTGCCGGGCGGCCTGGTCGAGTCCGACCAGCTGCCGGAGCCGATCTTCACGCCCGCCACCAAGGCCGAGATCGGCGACCACGACGAGAACGTCGACTTCGACCGCGCCGCCGAGATCGTCGGCGACCGGGGGCTGATGGAGGAGCTGCGGCGGATATCCATCGAGGTCTACCAACGCGGCTCCCAGCACGCCGCCCAGCGAGGGATCATCCTCGCCGACACCAAGTTCGAGTTCGGCCGCCATGCCGAGGCGGAGATCGTCCTCGGCGACGAGGTGCTGACTCCGGACTCCTCGCGCTTCTGGCCGGCGGCGAGCTACCAGCCGGGCGTCACCCCTCCCTCCTTCGACAAGCAGTTCGTGCGCGACTGGGCGACCGAAAGCGGCTGGGACAAGAAGCCGCCGGCGCCTGAGCTGCCGCCCGACGTGGTCGAGCAGACGCGGGCGAAATACGTCGAGGCCTACGAGCGGGTCACCGGCGAGTCGTTCTGAGCCGGTCGCTAGATTGGCGACAGTGAAGGCGCGCGTGCTGATCCGCCCCAAGGAGGGCATCCTCGACCCCCAGGGAAAGGCCGTCGAGCGGGCGCTGCCGGCGCTCGGCTTCGAGGGGATCGAGCACGTCCACGTCGGGCGGATGGTCGAGCTCGAGGCCGACGATCCGGAGCGGCTCGGCGAGCTCTGCGAGAAGCTCCTCGCCAACCCCCTGATCGAGGACTACGAGATCCAGACCCTGTGATCTGGGGCGTCCTCCAGTTCCCCGGATCCTGCGACGAGCGGGACGCGCTGCGCGCCTGCGAGGTCCATGGCGACGGGGCGCGGCTGATCTGGCACGAGAGCCGCGACCTCGACGGCGTCGACGGGGTCGTCGTCCCCGGCGGCTTCTCCTACGGCGACTACCTGCGGGCTGGCGCGATCGCCCGCTTCTCGCCGGCGCTGGAAGCTGTCGCCGAGGCGGCCGCGGGCGGGGCGCCGGTGCTGGGGATCTGCAACGGATTCCAGGTGCTCTGCGAGGCGGGGCTGCTGCCGGGGGCGCTGCTGCGCAACGTCGAGCTGCGCTTCCGCTGCCACCAGGTCGAGCTGGTCGAGGAGGGCACGGGCGAGCGCCTCTCGATCCCCGCCAAGCACGGGGAAGGGCGCTACTACGCGCCGGAGGAGATGCTCGACGAGCTGGAGGCGAACGGACAGATCGCCTACCGCTACGCCGACGGCCACAACTCCAACGGCTCGGTCCGCGACGTCGCCGGGGTGACCAACGAGCGCGGCAACGTGCTCGGGCTGATGCCCCACCCCGAGCACGCGGTCGACCCGCTGACCGGCTCGACCGACGGGCTGCGGGTTTTCGACCGGCTGGCGCGGGTTGCGGCGTGACCGTGGGCGCGCCGAAGCACCGCGAGCTGGGTCTTACCGACTCCGAGTACGAGCTGATCGTCGAGAAGCTGGGCCGCGACCCCAACGACGTCGAGCTGGCGATGTTCAGCCTGCTCTGGTCCGAGCACTGCGCCTACAAGCACTCGCGCAAGCTGCTGCGGCGGCTGCCGACCGAGGGCGAGCGGGTGGTGATGGGGCCGGGCGAGAACGCCGGCGCGGTCGACGTCGGCAAGGGCTACGCGATCGCCTTCAAGGTCGAGTCCCACAACCACCCCAGCGCGGTCGAACCGTTCCAGGGGGCGGCGACGGGCGTCGGCGGCATCCTCCGCGACGTCTTCGCGATCGGGGCGCGGCCGATCGCGATCCTCGACAGCCTCCGCTTCGGCGAGCTGGACTCGGTGCGCTCGCGCCACCTGCTCGACGGCGCGGTGCGGGGGATCGGCCACTACGGCAACTCGATCGGGGTGGCGACGGTCGGCGGCGAGATCTACTTCGAGGAGCCCTACGAGCACAACTGCCTGGTCAACGCGATGTGCATCGGCTTCGCCAAGATCGAGGAGATGGTCCGCGCCGCGGCCGCGGGCGCCGGCAACGCGGTGGTGCTGATGGGCGCCTCGACCGGGCGCGACGGGATCGGCGGCGCGTCGGTGCTGGCCTCGGCCGAGCTTGGCGAGGGCGACGAGGCGAAGCGGCCGACCGTGCAGATCGGCGATCCCTTCGAGGAGTCGAAGCTGCTGGAGTGCTGCCTGGAGCTGCTGGAGAAGGGGCTGCTGGTCTCGCTGCAGGACCTCGGCGCCGCGGGCTTGACCTCATCGGCGGGCGAGATGGCGAGCGCCGGCGGGGTCGGGATCGACATCGACGTCGCCAGGGTGCCGCTGCGCGAGGCCGACATGGAGCCCTTCGAGATCATGGTCTCCGAGTCCCAGGAGCGGATGCTGGCTGTGGTCGAGCCCGAGCGGGTCGAGGAGGTGCGGGCGATCTGCGAGAAGTGGCAGACGGGCTCGGCGGTGATCGGCTCCGTCACCGAGGGCGGCGCGATCCGAATCCTGCGCGGCGGCGAGGTCGTCGGCGAGATGCCGGTCGAGGCGCTGGTCGACGGCTGCCCGCTCTATGACCTCGAGCCGGCGGAGCCGGAGGGCTGGATCTACGGCAACCGGGCGACGCT
>JBKPOX010000113.1:0-3061 GCA_046733335.1 Actinomycetota bacterium
CGGCGGCGTCGTCCGCGCGGGCGCGGGCGCCGGGACGGCCCGGCTGCGGCGGGCGGGAGCGGCGACGGCCATCAGCCCGCCTCCCCCGCCGGCTGCTCCTCGGCGATCTTCAGCGCCGCCCGCAGGTGGGCGGAGCGGGAGCGCGGGTTGCGCTCGGCCTCCTCCGGCCCCGGCGAGACCGCGCGGCGGGTCAGCAGCTCGGCCTCCGGCTCGTGGCCGCAGACGCAGACGGGCAGCTCGGGCGGGCAGGTGCAGCCGCGCGCCTTGGCGGCGAGGAACTGCTTGACGGGCCGGTCCTCGAGCGAGTGGAAGGAGATCGCGGCGAAGCGGCCGCCGAGCTTTAGCTGCGACCAGGCGACGGGCAGCGCCTCCGCCAGCGCCTCGAGCTCGCCGTTGACGGCGATCCGGATCGCCTGGAAGCTGCGCTTGGCCGGATGCCCGCCGCCGAAGCGGGCCGAGGCCGGCATCCCCGCCTTGATCGCGTCGACCAGTTCCGCGGTGGTCGAGAGCGGGCGGCGGCGGACGATCTCCCGCGCGATCCCGCTCGCGTAGCGCTCCTCGCCGAGCCGGCGCAGGACCTGGGCGATCCGCGCCTCCGGCCACTCGTTGACGAGGTCGGCGGCGGTGAAGCCCTGCCGGGTGTCCATCCGCATGTCGAGCGGCGCGTCGTAGGAATAGGAGAAGCCGCGCTCGCGCGCGTCGACCTGCATCGAGGACATCCCCAGATCCATGTAGACCATGTCTGGACGCACTCCTTCGCGCTGCAGTGCAAGAAGTCCTGCAGCGAAGTCGGCGCCGACGAAGAGGGTGCGGCAGGGGGCCTCGACCGCGAAGCGGGCGAACCGCTTCTCCGCGGCGGGATCGCGGTCGATCCCGATCAGCGTCCCCTCGGGCCCCAGCAGCTCGGCCACCCGGCGGGCGTGGCCGCCGCCGCCGAAGGTGCAGTCGACCGCGGTCTGACCCGGCTCCGGCGCCAACAGGGAGACCAGCTCGGGAGCGAGGACGGGCTCGTGCTCGCTCATGACCGCCTCGACGGCCCGCAGAGCCGGTCGCGTCGGCGCATAGGTTTGGCTGGCGGCTGCATTCAGTCTCATGATCACGCGGTTCCGGCGGCGGCGAGCCCCTCGGCGATCTCGGGGGCGGCGGCGTCGAGCTCTTCCTCCTGCTTGGCCCAGGCCTCGGCGTTCCAGATCTCGAGGTACTCGCCCGCCCCGATCACGACGCAGGCGCCGTCCAGGCCAGCGTGCTCGATCAGCGGCCTGGGGACGCGAATCCGCCCCGCCGAGTCGAGCTTCTCGTCGAAGGAGCCGCCGTGGAAGCGGCGGCGCAGCTGGCGCGCGTCGCGCCCGAAGGGGCTGTGGGGAGAGAGGAAGCGGTCGGAGAGCTGCTCGAACTCGGCGGTCGTGTGGACCCAGACGCAGGGGTCGAAGCCCTTGGAGAGAACGATTCCGTCAGCGAGGGAAGCCCGGAAGCGAGACGGGACCGTGAGGCGGTCCTTGGAATCGAGGCTGTGCTCGTAGAGACCCCTGAACGCCACCGCGGCGAGTCCTTTCTGAGCGGGAGTGCCGGAAGAGAGTTGGACCGGAGTGATGAGGTGGGAGGAACCTCACCACCCCGGTCCTGGGCTTCAACTCGATCGCCACAATAACCCACACTCTCCCACTTTGCAACACGACCTCCCGCTGCAAGCCCGTTTGCATCCGCCAGGGCGCGCTAGGTTGCCGTCCGTGGCTAAGAGCGGCGAGGCACACGCGGCGGCGGAAACCGCGCCCGACGACGCCGACGACCTCCGCGGCCTCCACTTCAAGCGGCTGATGCGCAGCCGCGTTACCTGGATCTCGGTCGGGATCGTCGTCGTGGCGGCGGCCGTCGCGGGGGCGGTGATCGTCGGCCCGGCGATCGGCGGCGCGGCGGCGCTCGGCAGCTTCCTCCTATCCCTGGCGATCCTCTTCCTGATCGCCGACTCGCGGGCCGCCGACGCCTTCTTCGCGATCTACGCCCAGCAGCGCGGGCTGGCGCTCGGCGGCAAGGGGCCGTTGCCGCGGGCTACGCCGCTGCTGCGAAAGGGCGACGAGCGCTACGCCGAGCGCACCCTCAGCGGCCGGATCGGGGAGGGCCTCGACGGCACCCTCGCCCTCTACACCTACGAGGAGGAGACGCGGGACAGCGACGGCGACAAGCAGACCAGCTACTACCGCTACACCCTCGGCCTGGTCGAGGTGCCCGAGTGCGCCGCCCACTGCCCGGAGCTCTACTGCCAGCGCAAGTTCGGCCTCCGCGCCCTGGAGAAGCTCGAGGACGCCTTCCGCAGCAAGAAAGAGCGGGTGAAGCTGGAGAGCTCCGCGCTCGACGAGCGCTACGAGATCTTCGCCGCCAAGGAGCAGGACGCGGTCTGGCTGCGGCGGCTCTTCGCCCCCACCTTCATCGTCTGGCTGAATGAGGCGGCGCCGGAGAAGTTCGCCTTCGAGCTCGTCGACGGCGCCCTCTGCTGCTACGTCAGCGGCCACAAGGAGAGCGCCGCCGAGCTGGACGCGGTCGCGGTCGCCACCGCCACCGTCGCCAGGCGGCTGCGGGACGAGGCGACGGAAACGAGCGCCCCGGCGACCGAGGCCGGCTAGAGGAGTCTCACAACCGGCTTGGACCGGGCCCTCGGACCGGGCCCTCAGAAGCCCGACAGGAGCGTGCCGGCGTTGGCGATCAGGCCCGCCGCGATCATCAGCAGGACCGAGGGGACGAGGACGAGGGCGACGACGAGCTGGATCTTCGGCGCCGCCCGGGCGGCGCGCTCCTCGACCTCGCGGCGGGAGTCCCGCCTTAGCGACGCGGCCTGCCGCCGCAGCTGATCGGCCAGTGGAGAGCCGAACCGGCGCGAACGCTCGATCGCCGCCACCAGGGTCGCCAGCTCGTTGCCCGGGACGCGCCCCCGCAGCGAGGCGAGGGCCGCGCTGAGCGGGACGCCGCAGGAGAGCTCGGCGGCCGCCAGCCGCATCTCCTCGGCCAGCGGCCCCTCGCCGGCGCGGGCCAGCTGCTCGATCCCGGCGGCCGGCCCGCGGCCGGAGCC
>JBKPOX010000114.1:0-8018 GCA_046733335.1 Actinomycetota bacterium
GGTCGTCGCCGATGGCGGCGCCGGCGGCCTCCAGGGCCGTCTTAGCGACCCGATGGAGGAGCGGCTCGGCTGGAATGGGTGTGGGCATCTGGGGTCCTCCTTAGATGGGCTCGGAGACCTTGATGAGGAAGTAGCGGACACCCTCGTGGGGAGTCCGGACGCGGAGCTGGGCGAACAGCGGTTCCTTCTGGAACACCTCGGCCTCGAACGAGGAGCCGTTGAGCTGCTTGAGGATCTGGCCGATGGCGCCGTCGAGCGCCCAGTCGGCGATCTTGTCCTTCAGCTCCTTCCCCTGCGGTTCCGGCCGGGTGTACTGGATCGCGTTGCCGTGGTCGTCGGTCAGGCCCATGGGGCTCCCTTTCAGGTCGGGTTGCAGGTCGGGCAGAGGTCGGGGGCGCAGCAGCCCCGATGGTCGGTGACCTCGACCGTGTCGAAGGCGCCGAGGGTGCGGATCTCGCCGGCGACGTCGACCTGCGCGGTCGGGTAGTCGAGGAACCGGATCCGGCGGATGGCCCCGGCCGGCCGGTCATCATCCCAGACGATCACGATGAGGTCGGGCTGGTCGACGAGCTGCTGGGCGACGTCGACGAGCCGCCGCCGGTCGGGGTACGCCTCGGTGGTCATGCGGGCTCCTCGATCTGGCCGTCGGGGTCGCGGTGCCAGGGGAGCCCGTAGAAGGTCCCGAAGCTGCGGCCGAAGGTCCGGACGTCGTCGGGGCGGCCGGTGGCGATCCAGCGGCGGGCCTCCTTGAGGAGGTCCCGGTTGACGGTGAGGACGTCGTCGCGGAGGTAGTCGGCCCGCTGGTGCTCGTCCGGGTAGGTGTAGAGGCGGACCCAGATCCCGGTCAGGTCGGCGGAGTCGGGGTCGAGCGCGTGCAGGGTGCTGTCGGCGAGGAGGCCCTGAGCCTCCATCTGCTCGGTGACGTCGGGGGGTAGCTCGTGGGGGCTCACAGGTCGTCCTTCCAGGTCGTCCCGGCGCACCAGGCGAGGTACTCGTCGAGGCCCATGCGGGCGATGTGCGGGGGGTCGAGGGGGTCGAGGCCGGCCCGCCGGCGGACCTCGTCGGCGACGTCGCGGGGGTACTCCCCGGAGTCGCTGATCGCCTTGGTCATCTCGTGCCAGATCTCGTCCTCGCTGACCTCGGATCCGCCGGGGTCGGCGTTGAGGTCGCCGACGGTGTCCTCGACGGCCTCGCGGACGGCCTGCTGGGCCTCGCGGACGTGGGCCTCAAACAGGAGCCCCTCGAGTTCTTGTTCGGTCTGGTTGGGCATCTTGACCCTCCTTCTCCCCCAGTATAGCATAGGGTACGGGTCCCCGTACAGTCGAGGTGGAGGGGGGTGATCCGGAGAGCGAAAGCACGCTAGGCGGCGGTGCGCCAGCTCATCCCACAGCTGGCGCACACGCCGACCCGGCCGAGGACGATGATCCCGGTCGAGGCGCACACGGTGCAGGCCCGCCGGGGGCGGGGCCGGCGCAGCTGGCGGCGCTGATGCCGCGACGTCCCTCCCCACGTCCCCCACTCCCCGTAGGCGACTGCCCACGCCAGGCACTCGGCCAGGACCGGGCAGCGCTGGCAGAAGGCCAGGGCGGCGGCCGGTGGGATCCACTCCTCATCGTCGACCGGCCCCCGGGCCGGGTCGAGGTTGTCGGTCCCCTCGCTGGCCGACACGAACAGGGTGAGCGGCGCCGACCGGCAGGCGGCCCGCTCCCACCAGCTCGGCTTAGGTGTCGTCCCGCTCATGCTCACCCCGGTAGCCCTCTTGGGCTCGGTACTCCTCCAGGCCGACCCCGCGGGGGTAGCCGCCGGCGGGGCCGTGGTCGCGGGGATGGAGCTCCTCCCCGCGGCGGTTGCGGGGCTGGTCGCCGGGGAGGATCGGGGTCACGTTCTCCCGGGCCCGGCGGGCGGCCAGCCAGCCGAGCAGGACCGGGATCCCGGCCAGGGCCAGCTGGGCGGCCTCGCTGAGGAGGTTCTGCTGCTCGGCCGGGTCGATGACCCCGTCGAGGAGGGCCTGGCCGAGGGCGGCCAGGGCCAGGCCGGCCAGGCTCCAGAGGGCGACCGGCTTGGCGACCCGGTCGACGTTCCGCGGGCGTGGGGGAGGGTTGGTCGGTTCCGTCATGGCGGGCAGCCTCCGGACGGCAGGGATCCGCCCGGAGCATAACCGGACGGTGGGCCGGGGCGTCAGGTCCCGCCCTGCCCTCGCCGGTCGGGTGAGGGTGCGGCCCCGGCCCACCTCGGTCACGCTACCCGGCCGGATCCGGTCGGCTGGACAACCGGCCCGCCACATGCCACCATGACGGTCGACTAGTCCACTAGGCGCCGTGGAGGGCTGTAGGTTGGAGGATGCGTTGGTGGCTGACCAGTCCGCAGGGGAGCCCATCCAGGAAGACCGTGGACCGGACGCCAAGCCGCTGGTGAAGGTCGGCCTGTTCGTGACCGAGGGGATGCGGGCGTGGCTGAACCGCCGCTACAAGGCGTCGGAGATCGTCAGCGCCTCGGCCGAGGTCCGCCGGCTCCTGGCGTCGGAGATGCGGCAGCGTGGGGTGGATCCGGAGACCGGGGAGCAGGCGTGAACTGGGACCGGTGGGACCGGTGGGTGGCCGGCCGGCGGGCCCACCGGGCCGGCCGGGTGCGGCGGCGGCCGCTCTCCCCCGCCGCCGAGCGGACCCTCCGGGTGATCTTCATGCTCCTGGCCGGGAGCATCTTCATCTGGGCGGCGTTGCTGTCGTTCGGGGCGTTGCGGGCCCGGGCCCTGGCCGCGGGGATCATCCACGGTGACCTCGGCCTCCCGGTGGTCGACCTGACCTTGAGCGCGCACACCCTGGCCGGGGTGTGGGCCCTGACCGTCAAGAGCATCACCGCGGTCGGGATCATCGGGATCCGGCTCGACCCGGAGGACCGGCGGGCCTGGGCCGCCCTCCTCGGCGGCCTGGCCATGGACCTGTCGTTTCAGACCTACGGGTACGACAACTGGATCGCCCGCCTGCAGGCGGCTGTGCCAGTGTTGGCGTTGGCGTTGGCGATCTGGATTTTCGAGATCCCCGGTCGTGGTACCCGCACAGGCGCGGCTGGCGAGGTCGGCATGGTAGGGGATGCTGGGCAGCCTCTCCCCTCCCCCGGACATCCGGGGCCGACCTCGCCACCGCGGGACCCCATCCGGCACCCGGAACGCCAGGGGGACCCGGTGCCGGGTGGGGTGGGCCGGAGGCTATCGCATCCGAACGGATCCGGTCCGCCCGGCCGGGCAACGATCCGGTCACAGGACCCCCGTCCGGCCGCGGCCGCGGCGGGCGCGCGGCCGGACGGGGACCTCTCCCGGCTGACCCTGGCCGCGCTGCTCCCGGAGGACGACCGGAAGGCGCTGTGGCGGGTCAAGGATCAGCCGGCCGAGCGGGCCGAGCGGATCATCGAACGGCGGCGGCTCGACCCGGCCCGCGCCCATGAGGTGCTACGCCGCTGGCGTGGTCCTGAGCCGGAGCGGGCGGCGGCCGACACCGCCGCCGTCGCCTAGCCGGGAGCCCGGAGTGCGTCGGCCGTCGCTTCCGAACCTCCGCCGGTTCCGGCCCCGCCGGCCGACGGCCGCGCCCGGCCCGGTCCTGGACGTCCCCCTGACCGCGTGGGCGGCGATCGCCGGCACCCTGACCCTGGGCTGGGTGTTCGTCGGCTGGTTCGGGTGGGAACACGGCGCCGGCGCGACCCTGGCCCTGGCCACGCTGATCTGGGGGCCGCGGACCTGGCGGATGGACCGGTTCGTGGCCGCCGCCTACGACCTGATGGAGGGCGACCCACCGATCTGCAACTTCGAGAAGGCCGAGGCCCGCCGGCGGAACTGGTGGCGAGCCCGGCTGAAGACCTGGGGGGTCGAGATCGACTACACCTACAGCGACCTCTCCCGCGCGCCGACCCGCAAGACCAAGTGGATCCGACTGGAGCTGTTCCCGGGGCGCCGCTGGAGCCTGTGGATGCGGTTCGAGGACATCCGCTCCATGGTCGTGCGGATCCCACCCCGAACCCAGGTGGCGACCATCATCGACCGGATGCTCGAGGCGGCGGCCGAGTTCTTCGGGGTCGAGCCCATCCAGATCGACTACCAGGTCCTGCGCAGGTTGCGGCGCATGCGGGTCCGGTTCACCCCGGTCGTGGCCACGACCGCGCCGGAGCGGCGAGCCTACGGGGAGGTCAACAACCGCCCCAACGGCCCCAACGGCCCGGCTGGCGTGGGTGAGGATACCGAGGACCTCGACGCGGTCCCATGACCACGGTGGCGGCACCGGCCAGTGAGCGGCTGTACGTGGGGGACGTGTGGCCCCCCCTGACCGACGACGAGCCCGACCGGCAGCGGATGGCGCGGGAGCGGCGCCTGCGGGAGAACCCGCTGATCGAGTTCCGCCCCAACCGCCTCCACACCCGCGAGGTCCCGGTCGTCGGCTACGACATCGACCGGATCCCGGGCTGCCTGATCGTCTCCCAGCCCGGCGCCGGGAAGACCCGGCTGATGTGCGTCATGTGCAACGAGCTGCTCATCCACCGGCGCGGCCGGGTGGCCATGCTCCTGGGCGACGGGAAGGAGGTCGGGTCGTTCTACATCTTCGAGGGGATCCCCGGGGTCCGGATCGCCAACGATCGCCTGGACATCGTCCGCATAGTCCGCGACGTGGAACGGGAAGTCCGCCGGCGGATCCGGCTCCTGGCCCGCTACCGCCGCGAAGCGGCCCGCGCCTACCGGCGGACCGGGCAGCCCTACCGGCCGCCGTGGTGGCGGCCCTTCCCGATGCTGTGCCTATGGATCGACGACTACATCGGCTGGCTGCTCCTGCTGGCCGACAAGGACCTGGTCGAGGAGGTCGTGGCCGCGCTCGGCCTGATCGCCTTTCAGGGCCGGGAGGTCGGGGTGCGGCTGCTACTGGCCATGCAGACCGCCCACGCCAAGACCTTCGACGTCGGGCTCTCCCCGCAGATCAAGATGAGCTGCGACGTCCGCATCGGGATCCCCGGCGACCTGAAGTTCGACACCTACCAGGCCAGGATGCTGTTCGACGACACCCAGGCCAAGGACCGGATCCCGGCCGTCCGGGGCGGTGGCCTGTTCCGGGTCGGCGCTCAGGAGGCCGCCCTGACCGTCCCCTACTTTGAGGACCCGACCGACCCCACGCGCATGTTCGGGAGCCTGGAGGAGCTGCAGGCGCTATGGGAGCTGATCGCCGCGTGACCCTCGAACCGCACCGTCCCTCCGCCCCCCCGGCCTTGCCGGAGGAGCCGGGGCGGCCGTGCCGGGTCCTGCTGGTCGACGAGCCGGTCTCGGCGGCCCTGTGGGTGTTCGCCTGGCGGACCGCCGAAGGCCTGATCGTGACCTGCGAGCACGTGTTCCACCTGCGGGCGGTGGACGCGAACCACTGCCGGGACCGGCTCGGCGTGGAGACCGGCAGCCCACCCTGGACCCCCCTCGGACCCCGACCCGCCTGACCGGAAAGGAGCCCCCGTTCGTGAACGTGTTCGGCCTTCCCCCCCAGCTGGCCCTCTTCCTCGTCATCGGCGCGGTCATCGTCGGCTGCGTCCTCGACCTCCTCCCCCGGCGGGGCTACTACAGCCGGTGGGCGCTCACCGACCGTCCGGTCCTTCCCTCCGACCGTCCGGTCCCGGATCCGGGGTGGGATCTGCGCCGGATCCAACAGCAGCTCCAACAGCAAGACGAGCTGACCGGCCGGACGGTGCGAGGCCAACTGACCGGCCCCCGCCGGATGATCGAAGGGCGGAGCCGCCGGAGCGGACGGGGCGGGTGGGAGTGGTGAGCGCGCCGGAGCGGCTGGCCGCCCTGCAGGCCCTCCCGGTCGAGTTCCTGGAGTGCCGCGGCTACGGCCACCAGTGGCGGGTCCGGCTCTCCTCCGGGGCGGTCGTCCCGGCGGATCTCCTCCTCCGGATCCAGGACGACATGCCCAAGGAGGTGATCCGGGTCGTCCGCCGGTCCGCTCGGGTGACGGTGAAGGGGTGGCGGACCGAACTGAAAGAGTGCCTCCGGTCCGGGTCGACCGTCCTGCGCCTGTGGGACCGGGGGGAGCTGGTCTACCAGAAGCGGACCTGGCCGGACGACTACCTCCTCCCCGGCGGCCTGGAGGACCATGAGCACTACATCCTGGAAGCCCAGCAGGAACTCTGGCGCCGGACCCTCATCACCAACGGGAGCCGCCGATGACCATGGACGCCTACCTTGACCAGGTCCGCGGGCTCATCGCCGAGCACGGGATCGCCGTCCAAGGCGTTATGGACGACGACCCCTTCGCCTACACCATCGGCCTGACCCGCCATCAGCATCCCGAGCTGATCCTCTACGGCCTCCCCCACGGGCACGCCGCCCGGACCCTCAACTACCTCGCCGACCGGGTCCTCAACAACGGGGAGCGGCTCACCCCCGACAGCCTGATCCTCATGCCCCTGGGCGACCCGCCCGACCTCACCGACAGCGTCACCCTCGGCTTCGCCCCCGAACCGACCACTGACCTGAAGGTCGCCCGCGCCCTCTACGGCCAGGCCGTCGAGGCCCTCCGCGTCCGCGCCGTCCGGCCCCGCTGATGCTGGCCATCACCCTCGACCCGGCCGCCGGCTGGCTCACCCACCGCGAAACCATCCTGATCCTGCGCATCCTGGCTGACCCCCACAACCAGGCCCGCATCGGCCAGCTCGACCGGCTCCGCTGCGCCACCAGCCGCGCCCGCCGCTACCTCCCACCAGCAGCACCATGAGCACCCGCTGCGGCCCCCACTGCGACATCGTCATCGACCCCGAGCGCGGCCCGACCCACATCGCCCACTGCCACTGCAAGGACTGCCATGACGACCAGGTCGACCGCTACGACCCCGACATCGGGAGGTACCTGCATGACTGGTGGACCCGCCGCCGACAAGGCCGCCGACCAGACAACTAGCACGCCTGACGCCGACCCGGCGCCGACCTGCCAGCACCCCCGCCACCTCCTCATGATCTGGTTCTGGCTCGGCTGGAACCCCAACCGCGACGGCGGCCGCTGGGAAACATGCGACATCCCGCGGCCCATCACCGCCGACAACGACCCCCCACAAACAAGGCCGCAAACCGGACAACCCGCCGGAACAACGGCGCCATGCCGGCGTGGTCCGCACCCTCACCCTCCGCTGTCGGGATGGGTGCGGCCAGCCTAACCCTGGCGGTTGTGGAGTGTGCGGGTTACCGTAGGGTGTTGTCAAGGGGTGTGAGGGGAGGGTCCGGGTTTGTCCGGTGATGGGTGTGCGGTGCAGGTGGCGGTCGGGCAGCTTGGTGATGAGCCGGAGGGGCCGGGGATGTTGCTGTTGCGGCGGGTGCGGGTGAATGGGGTGGAGCTGCCGTTGCCGCGGGGGTCGCGGGTTCGGTTGGAGGGGCGGACGTCGTTGGAGGCGGTGGCGGTGACGGTGACGTTTGTGCCGTCGCGGCTGGAGCTGGTGGCGGAGGATGAGTGGTAGCGGTGGGGGCGGAGGGGTGGCCGGTGGCGGTGGTTGAGCTGAATGCGGAGGGGTGGCCGTTGTCGGACGGGCCGGCGCCGACCTTCGACGACGCGGCGATCGCGGAGGCGTTCCGGCAGACCCGGGCGGAGCCGGACCGGTTCGAGCTGGTCCCGGTGCGCCGGTTCGTGGGGGAGCTGCCGGCGCCGTGGGTGTGGTTTGAGGGGGAGAGCTGCCTGTGGTGGGACGGGTCGGAGGGCCGCGGGATCGTGGGCCCGTGGATCCGCCGGCGCCGGTCGATTCCGGGGTTGGCCCCGAATCCGTACCGGGTGCCGGAGGGGGCGGAGCGCGGCCTGTACGGGGAGCCGCCGGCGGCGATCGCCTACCGGGTGGTGGGGGCGCAGCCGGAGTGGGTGGAGCGGGCGTTGCTCCGGTGGCGGGCCGACCGGATCGGCCGTCCGCTGGACGGGACCCGGCCGATGCCGGGGTCGGCGGTGTACGCGCCGCCCTATCCGCCGCCGGGGGCGTGGGTGATCACCGGGGCGCCGCATCCGGACGGCCAGGACCGCCCGG
>JBKPOX010000115.1:0-3801 GCA_046733335.1 Actinomycetota bacterium
CTCCAGACACCTCTCGCTATGGCTCGAGGTTGAGTGTCTGGAGGGGGTACCCCGCCCCCTCCTCCGCAGCGTCTTCTATCTAGACTCGCCGCGTGGACGCGGCGCAGCGCAATCGGCTGGAGGCAACGACTCGGTACGACCCGTCGGAGGTAGAGGGGCGGATCTTCGAGGAGTGGATGGAGGGGGGGTATTTCCACCCACCGGCGGAGGGGACGGCAGAGGAGAACTTCTCGGTCGCGATCCCGCCTCCCAACGTGACCGGGGCGCTGCACATGGGGCACGCGCTGAACGGGTCGATGCAGGACGCGCTGGTGCGGATGAACCGGATGCGCGGGAGGAACACGCTCTGGATCCTCGGCACCGACCACGCCGGGATCGCCACGCAGGCGGTGGTCGAGAAAGAGCTCCGCAAAGAGGGCAAGACGCGCCACGACCTCGGTCGCGAGGCGTTCGTCGAGCGGGTCTGGGAGTGGAAAGGCGAGTACGGCTCGCGGATCGTCGAGCAGTACAAGCGGCTCGGCGCCTCCTGCGACTACGAGCGCGAGCGCTTCACCCTCGACGAGGGCTACGTCAAGGCCGTGTACCGCGTCTTCAAGCTGCTCTTCGAAAAGGGCTACATCTACCGCGACAACTACATGGTCAACTGGGATCCCGGCTCCCACTCGGCAATCTCCGACCTCGAGGTCGAGAACCGCGAGGTCGAGGACGTCCTCTACTCGATCGACTACCCGGTCGAGGGCTCCGACCGGGTCCTGACCGTCGCCACGGTCCGTCCGGAGACGATGCTGGCCGACACCGCGGTCGCCGTGAACCCCGGCGACGAGCGCTACGGCGACCTCGTCGGCCGGCACTGCCTGCTGCCGCTGGTCGGCCGCCGCCTGCCGATCATCGCCGACGAGCACGTCGACCCGGAGTTCGGGACCGGGGCGCTGAAGATCACCCCTGGCCACGACCCCAACGACTTCGAGATCGGCCGCCGCCACGGGCTGGAGGAGCTCGGCGTGATCGGCCCCGACGGCCGCATGACCGAGGAGGCGGGGGGGTTCGCCGGCCTCACCGCGGCCGAGGCGCAGGTCGCCGTGGTCGAGGCGCTGCGCGAGGAGGGGCGGCTGCGCGCCGAGGAGCCCTACGTCCACTCGGTCCCCTTCTCCCACCGCTCTGGCGAGCGGATCGAGCCGCTGATCTCGCTGCAGTGGTTCTGCCGCATGGACGAGCTGGCGCGGCCGGCGATCGACACCGTCGAGCGCGACCAGGTGCGGATCGCGCCTCCCCAGTGGAAGCGGGTCTACCTCGACTGGATGCGGGAGATCCGGCCCTGGTGCATCTCGCGCCAGCTCTGGTGGGGCCACCGAATCCCCGTCTGGTACTGCGACGAGTGCGAGGAGACGATCGTCGCCGAGGCGGAGCCGGAGCGTTGCGGCGCCTGCGGCGGCGAACTGCGCCAGGAGGAGGACGTCCTCGACACCTGGTTCAGCTCGGCGATCTGGCCCTTCGCCACGCTCGGCTGGCCCGACGAGACCGCCGAGCTGCGCGCCTTCTACCCGACCAGCTTCCTGACCACGGCGCGGGAGATCCTCTTCCTCTGGGTGGCGAGGATGGTCATGACCGGGCTCGAGTTCGCAGGCGACGTCCCCTTCCGCGACGTCTACGTCCACTCGGTTATCCAGGCCCGCGACGGGCGGCGGATGTCGAAGAGCCTCGGGACCGGGATCGACCCCTTGGACGAAATCGACGTCCACGGCGCCGACGCGCTGCGCTTCGGCCTGCTGGCGATGTCCTCCACCCAGGACGTGCGCTTCTCCGACGCCAAGGTGCAGCAGGGGCGCGATCTCGCCAACAAGCTCTGGAACGCGAGCCGGCTGATCCTCCTCAACTGCGCGGACGTCGAGCCGGCGCCGCGGCCGACCTGCGTCGAGGACCGCTGGATCGTCTCCCGGCTGGAGCGGACCGTCGCCTCGGTGACCGCGAAGCTCGAGGCCTACGACTTCGCCCACGCGGTGCAAGAGGCCTACTCGTTCTTCTGGCGCGACCTCTGCGACTGGTACCTGGAGATCGTCAAGCCGCGCCTCTACGAGGAGGAGGAGGAGGTAGCGGCGACGCTGCTCTACGCGCTGGAGCGGGTGCTGACCCTGCTGCACCCGCTGATGCCCTTCGTCACCGAGGAGATCTGGAGCTTCCACCCGGCCCGGCGGGGCCACCTCGCCGTCCACGCCTTCCCGCGCGCCGACGAGTCGCTCTTCGACGCGGCGGCGGAGGCGGACGTGGAGGACGGGATCGAGCTGACCCAGCGCCTGCGCGCCTGGCGCGACCTCGCCGGCGTCCCCGCCGGGGCGACGCTGCCGGCGGCGGTGGACGGGATCGATCCACTAGCCTTCGTCGCCCGCCTCTCGCGGTTCGAGTTCGACGGCGCCGGGTCCGAGCCGGTCGCTTCGGTCGGGCCGGTGCGGGTGCTCGAGTCCGACCAGCTCGACGCCGGGGCCGTCGCCGAGCGGCTGGAGAGGCGCCGCGAGGAGCTGCGCGCGGAGGTGGCGCGGGGCGAGCGCAAGCTCGGCAACGAGAGCTTCGTCTCCAAGGCGCCGGCTGAGGTGGTCGAGGAGGAGCGGGGCAAGCTCGAGCGCTACCGCAACGAACTGGCCGAGCTGAGCTGATCGAGCCGGACGCCTATCTGGATTCGCTGGAGCCGGTCGGCTGGCGACTGGGCCTCGAGCGGATGCGCAAGCTGACGGCGGCTCTCGGTTTCCCACAGCACCGCTTCGCCTCGATCCACGTGGTCGGCACCAACGGCAAGTCCTCGGTTGCCCGGATGACGGCGGCGCTGCTGGAGGCGCACGGCGTCTCGGCGGGCGCCTGCGTCTCACCCCACGCGGTGCGGTGGTCGGAGCGGACGCTGATCGGCGGCGAGGAGGTGGCGCCGGCGGCCTGGGCGCGGGCGGTCGAGCAGGTGGCGCGGGCGGCCGAGGGGGTCGACCGCACCCTGGAGGCGGGTGAGGCGGTGACCCAATTCGAGGCGGCCACCGCGGCGAGCTTCGTCGCTCTGGCCGGCGCGCGGGTCCAGGCGGCGGTGGTCGAGGCGGGCCTCGGGGGACGGCTCGACGCCACCAACACGATCCCCTCCAAGGTCACCGTCCTCACCTCGATCGGCCTCGACCACACCGAGTGGCTGGGGGAGACCGAGCTCGAGATCGCGGCGGAGAAGCTCGCCGTCCTGCGCGACCAAACGACGCTGGTGCTGGGCGACGTCTCCGATGAGGTGCGGGCGCTCGCCGAGGAGGTTGCCGCCGCGCGCGGCGCGCGCCTGGTGCCGGCGCCGGCAGACCCCGGCCGGGAAGTCCAGGTGCGGGCGCCGGGCGAGTTCCAGCGGCGCAACTTCGCGATCGCCTGCGCCGCCGCCGGGGCCTTCCTCGGGCGGCTCGACCGCGGCCTGGCGGCGCGGGTGGCAGCCGAGGTCACGGTGCCGGGCCGGCTCGAGCGGATCGCCGAGCGGCCGCCCGTCTTCGTCGACGCCGCCCACAACCCGGCGGGCGCGACGGCCCTGGCTCAGGCGCTACCCGCGGTCGCGAGCGAACTGCATCAAATTTCCGGGCTGCCGGGCCGGAAATTTGATGCAGTTCGGGAGGGGAGGAGGGTGGTCGGTTGCCTGGCGATCCTCGCCGACAAGGACGCGGGGGCGATGATCACGGCGCTGGCGCCGGTGCTGGAGCGGGCGGTCTGCACCGAGCTGCCCGCGGCGGCGCTGGAAGGGCACGGTCGCCCCGGCGCCCGCTCGCGCCCGGCGTCCGAGCTCGCCGCGCTCTGCGAGGG
>JBKPOX010000116.1:0-2464 GCA_046733335.1 Actinomycetota bacterium
GCGGGGGGCCCGGGGGTGGGGCCGCGGCCGCGGCCGGCGGCGCGCCCGCGGCGGGAACGCCCGGAGCTCCGGCGTGCTGCGGCGCCTGCTTCGGCTTCTTCTCCTTCGAGCGGCGCTGGGTGATGCGGACGATCAGCAGCAGGAGCAGGATCGCGACCAGCAGCGCGCCGACGAAGTAGGCGGTGTTGTCGCTGACGTAGTCGCTCGCCTTTTCAGGGAGGGAATCGGCGCTGGCCTCCGCGGGAGCGGCCATCACGACCGCGATGATCCCAGCGACAACGGCGGGGAAACCCTTCTTGATCCGCATCGACGTGCATCCTCCCATCTCGTGCTTCAGTTTCAACCTCAACGCATCCTTCCCTTGAACTCGCGCTCGACCTCCCGGCGCACGTCGCGCTCGGCGAGCTCGCGGCGCCTGTCGCGACCCTCCTTGTTTCGCGCCAGGGCGAGCTCCACCTTCGCACGCGGCCCCTTGAAATAGATCCTGGTCGGGATCAGCGTCAGTCCTTTCTGAGCAGTTTTCCCGATCAACCGCTCGATCTCCTCCTTGTGCAGGAGCAGCTTGCGTGGCCGGTCGGCCTGGTGAGCGTCGACGGCCGCGTACTCGTAGGGCGGGATATGCAGCTTGCGGAGCCAAACCTCGCCTTCCTCGACCACCGCGTAGGCGTCCGTCATCTGCGCCTTCCCCCCGCGCAGCGCCTTCACCTCGGAGCCGCGCAGGACGATCCCCGCCTCCATCCTCTCCACCAGCTCGAACTTGTGGCGGGCTCGGCGGTTGGTGACTACGTCGCCGGAGGCGGGCTGCCTTTTTGATGATGCTCGCTTCTTCTGCTTCTTGCTCATTCGGTCGGCTCCCCCGCCGGCTCGAGCTCGGCGCGGCCACGCGGCGGATCCACCCCCGCCACCCGGACGGATATCGGATCGCCGAGATTGACGCGGCCGCCGGCACCGCGGCCGACCAGCGCCACCTCGGCGCGATCGAGCTCGTAGCGGTCGCCCGGCAGCCGTCGCGCCGGCAGCATCCCCTCGTAGACGTCGCCGAGCTCGCCGCGGAAGGTGACGAAGGCGGCGGAGCGGATCACCCCGGAGATCTCGCCCTCGAAGACCGCGTCGAGCCCCCGCTCGCCCAGCTCGCGTTCGAGCAGGTAGGCGGCGCAGACGTCGTCGGCGGCGCGCTCGATCTGGGCCGACTCGCGCTCCCGCGCCGAGGCCTCGGCGGCGGCGTCGCGCGCTTCGGCCAGGGTCGGCGCATCCTCCCCCTCGCCCAGCGAGGCCAGCAGCGCCCGGTGGCAGACGAGGTCCGGGTAGCGCCGGATCGGCGAGGTGAAGTGGCAGTAGGCGGGGGAGCCGAGCCCGGCGTGGCCGATGTTGCGCTCGCTGTAGTAGGCCTGCTTGAGGGAGCGGAGCACGAGCGAGGTGTATGCGGCGCGCCCATGCCCGCGCCGCTCGGCCTCTCGCCGCACCAGCCGGCTCGCCTCCGCGGCAACCCGCCCGGCCTCGCGCGGCGCCAGCCCGCCCTTCAGCGGCGGCGTCGGCACCCCCAGCGCCGCCAGTTGCTCGAGCAGGCGCTCGATCCGCGCCGCGTCGGGCTGGGCGTGGACCCGGTAGATCGCCGGCACGCGCTCGCGCTCGAGCAGCTGGGCGACCTGCTCGTTGTTGAGGATCATCAGCCGCTCGATCAGACGGTGCGCCTCGGTCTGGGCGACGCCGTGGGCGGCGACGACGTTGCCCTCGGCGTCGAACACGAACTCGGGCTCGGAGGATTCGACGTCGAGGCCGGCCCCCCGGTGCTCCCCGAGCCCGGCGGCGATCTCGCGGGCGGCGCCGAGCGGCTCGGCGACCTCGGCCGGCGGCCGCCGCCGTCCGGCGAAGATCTCGTCCAGCTCGTCGTAGTCGAGGCGGGCGTCGGAGCGGATCCGGCTGCGGTAGAAGCGCGCCCGCCGCGGCTCCATCCCCGGACCGAGCTCGATCTCGGTCGTCACCGCCAGCCGCTCGACCCCCGGCACCAGGCTGCAGGCTTCGCTCGAGAGCGCGTGCGGCAGCATCGGCTCCACCGCGCCCGGGACGTAGGTGCTGTTGCCGCGACGCCGCGCCTCCTGGTCGAGCAGCGAGCCGGGCTTGACGTGGGCGGCGACGTCGGCGATGTGGATCCAGACCCGCGCTCCCTCCCCCTCGCTCTGGGCGGAGACGGCGTCGTCGAAGTCGCGCGCGCTCGCCGGGTCGACGGTGAAAGTCGCCAGCGCGGTCAGGTCCCGCCGCGGCCCGCTTTCGCGCTCCGCCGCGGCGATCGTTTCCCGCGCTTCCCCCTCGATCGTCGGCCGGAAGCCGCGGAACCCCAGCTCCTCGCGCAGCAGCTCCGCGACCGCGTCGCGCGCCCGGGGCATCCCGCGGTCGCCGCCGTCTCGGAGCTTTCGGCCCCTATGGGGGCCAGACACTCCGAGACGCTCATCGCGGCCCCGCGAAT
>JBKPOX010000117.1:0-8097 GCA_046733335.1 Actinomycetota bacterium
TGACGCGCCGGCAGTTCGTCGGTGCGGCCGGAGCCGCGACCTTCGCGGCCGCCACCTGGACGCCGAGGGCGCGGGCCGCCTCGGCGCCGACCATCATCATCGTCGGCGGCGGCCTCGCCGGGCTGACCTGCGCCCACCGCCTCGGGCAGGCGGGGATCCGGGCGCAGCTATACGAGGCTGCGGACCGGGTCGGCGGCCGCTGCTGGACCGGGCGCGGCGACTTCGCCGAAGGCCAGATCGCCGAGCACGGCGGCGAGCTGATCGACCAGGGCCACACCCAGACCCGCCAGCTCGCGCAGGAGCTGGGGCTCGACCTCGACAACCTGCTCGCCGGCGAGGTCAACGGGACCGACCCCTTCTACTACTTCGACGGCCAGCCCTACTCGTTCGCCGAAGCCACCGACGACCTGAAGAAGATCTGGCAGCAGCTGCACAAGGACGTCTCCGCCGCCAGCTACCCGACGCTCTACAACCTCTCGACCCAGCGGGGGCGCGAACTCGACGCGATGTCGATCGCCGACTGGATCCGCGCCTACGTGCCGGGGGGCTTGAAATCGAAGCTCGGGCAGCTGCTCGACGTCGCCTACAACATCGAGTACGGGGCCGAGACCAGCGTCCAGAGCTCGCTCAACATGCTCTACCTGCTCGCCTACTCCGGGCAGGGGCAGCTGCGGATCTTCGGCCCCTCGAACGAGAAGTACCACGTGCGGGGAGGGAACGACCAGATCACCGACCGGCTCGCCGCCGGCCTGCAGGGGCAGATCACCACCGGCACCGCCCTGACCGCGATCCGCCGCAACGCCGACGGCAGCTACCGCCTCGGCTTCCAGTCCGGGAGCGCCGCCAGCACGGTCACCGCCGACCGGGTCGTCCTCGCCCTGCCGTTCTCGATTTTGCGCACGATCGACTACGCCAAAGCGGGCTTCTCGACGCTGAAGAGGACGGCGATCGAGGAGTTGGGGATGGGGACCAACTCGAAGCTGCACGTCCAGTTCTCCGACCGGCTCTGGAACTCGCTCGGCTGCAATGGGGAGACCTACGCCGACACCGGCTACCAGAACACCTGGGAGGTGACGCGCTCCCAGGGTGGCAAGGCCGGGATCCTCGTCGACTACACCGGCGGCAGGATCGGCGCCGGCTTCGGCACCGGCACCCCGGAGGAACGCGCCGGCCGCTTCCTCGCCCAGCTCGAGCCGGTGCTGCCGGGGATCTCCTCGCGCTGGAACGGCAGGGCGACGATCGACTTCTGGACCGGCTACCCCTGGACCAAGGGCTCCTACTCCTACTGGAAGGTCGGCCAGTACACGAAGTTCGCCGGCATAGAGCGCGAACAGGAGGGCAACTGCCACTTCGTCGGCGAGCACACCTCGATCGACTACCAGGGCTACCTCAACGGTGCGGTCGAGTCAGGCGAACGCTCGGCCGGCGAGATCCTCACGGCGCTGAAATAGGTCATCAGGCCACGTTTCCGCTTCACCTTGAAAACCCGAGTGTGTCTTTGGCGGATCGACTTGGGGGTAGAACAAACGTTGAGGCAGGTCCCCAAGACCATTGGAGGACGCAATGCGCAAGAAGGCAGCCACCGTTCTGTTGGCGGGAGCGTTCGCGCTCTCGGTCCCGGCAGCGGCGATGGCCGACAACCCCCACGCGGGTGGATCTGGCCACTTCAAGGGAAGTGCCAACCCGTGCAAGCAGTCCGACAACAACCCGAACTGTCCGCCTTTCGGCGGATAGCGCAGCCGGCGCAGCGCCGGCCGGTCGCCCGTCCGAGCCTGGGGCGGGCGGCCCCACAGGAGGATCTGAGGCCCCTGGCCACCCGACCCTGGCGAGCAGCCGCCGGCGCCGTTACGGTTGACCTACATCTGATCGAGGGAAGGGGAGGCGCATGTGGCGTAGTTGGCGGGCTCTGTTGGCAGCGGCGATGGCGGCGCTCTTGACGGCGGCGGTGGCGGCCGCGCCGAGCGGGGCGGCCGGCGGCGGGGCCGGCTCGGCGACCTGCGTCCCGGCGACCAACATCGAGGCGATCATCGACGACTCGGGCTCGATGTCGTTCACCGATTCCGACCGGCTGCGGGTGCAGGCGATCGACCTGCTGATCAACACGCTGCCGGCGAAGACGGCGCTGGGCGCGGTCGAGTTCGGCTCGCAGTTCCTCGAACAGCCGGCGGCCAGCACGGTCTTCTCGCCGCAGCCCGTCGGACCGAACGCGGCGGCGATGCGGACCGCGCTGCAGGGCGCGATCAACGCCGACAACGGCACGACCGACTACAACTCGGCCTTCGCCAAGGGCGACGCCGACAATCCCAACGCCCGGGCCCGGATCTTCCTCACCGACGGAGGGCACAACGAAGGCGCCTACAACGAAGCCCACCTCGCGCACAGGGTCCCGACCTACGTGATCGGCCTCGGCTCGGGCCTCAGCCTCGAAGAGGACCAGGCGCGGCTGAAAAAGATCGCCGACGACACCGGCGGGACGCTGTTCCAGGTCGACGACCCGGCGGAGCTGCAGCCGGTGATGAACAAAGTCGGCGCCGCGCTCACCTGCCAGACGCCGCCGCGGGAATTCAACGACCTCCTCAAGCAGGGGCAGAGCAAGACCCATGGCGTCGCGGTCGGGGCTTCGACCAAGGTCCTGCAGATCGCGCTGAGCTGGGCGAGCCCGCTCGACAAATTCAAGCTCTCCGGGTTGAGGCTGATCGCCAAAGGCAAGCTGATCGCGGCTGCGCGTCCCAAGGTCGCCAAGCTGCGGGTGAAGCGGACGGCGAGCTCGACCTTCGCCGTCGCCAAAATCTCCGGGCTGCGCAAGGGCACGCTGCGCTTCTCGGTCACCGCGGCGAAGACCGGCTCCGGCCAGCCGAAGGTGAAACTGACGACGCAGGTGGGCCGCGGCGCCCGCCGCTAGGGCGCTCGCGGGCCAGGGGCGCCGGGCGTTGGTCCCGGCGTCAGGCGCCTCCGGGTGGGCTCATCCGGGGGCGCCGCCCCCGGCGACCGGGACCGGGCTGATTCCCAGCCCGTCGGCGAGCGCGAAGAAGGCGCGGGCGAAGGGGCTGGCGGCGGTGCGCTCGCGCAGCTTCGTCCAGTCGATCTGCTCCCGCAGCGAGCGGGTGATCAGGATCAGGTCGCGGTAGTCAGCGCTGTGCTCGTCGAGCGCCAGCAGCTTGGTGGTGAGGATGTCGTCGAGGTCCATCACCCGGATCTGCATCGCCATCACGCTGAGCGTCTCGCCGCGGGCGATCACCTCGTCGGTGATCCGCATCCCCGACGGTTCGAAGATCAGGTCGACGAGGATGTCGCCGTCCCACGCCTTGCGCAGCCATTGCTCGGGCGGCGTCTCCGGCCGCATGCCCGCCTCGGCGAGCGCCTGCTGGGCGCGCTCGGCGTCCTCGGGCTTGACCATCAGGTCGATGTCGTTGCTCGAGGGCGGGCCGCCGCGAGCCCAGCAGCCGAGCCCGCCGCCGAGCAGGTAGGGGATGCCCTGCTCCTGCAGCGCCGCAGCCGAGCGCTTCAAGCTCTCGGTCAGCTCCTCTGCGACCTCGCTCTTGCCAAGACCCTCCGCCATGCCCCCTTCGCTGCCCCGGCGCAGCCGGCGGTAAACGTCGGCTGACCCGGGTAGGGAGGCGGAGATGGCTCTGCAGAACGGCAACGGGCTGCGGCGCGGGGGCGCTGGCGCCCGCCCGCAGAAACGGCTGCGGATCGCGGCCACCGGCGACATCCACTGTCGCGACTCGAACCGCGAGGCGGTGGTCGAGTCCTTCGCGCGACTCGACGACGACGTCGACCTGGTCCTGATCGCCGGCGACCTGACGAGCCACGGCCGGCTCGAGGAGGCGGAAATCCTCTGCGAGGCGGCGGCGGCGACCGCGGCTCCGGTCTACGCCGTGCTCGGAAACCACGATTGGCACGCCGACGAAGCCGAGGCGATCCTCGAGCGCCTGCAGGGGGGCGGGGTGGAGATGCTCGACCGCCGCGCCGCCGTCTGCCAGTCCGGCGAGGTCGAGGTCGGGATCGTCGGCGTCAAGGGCTTCGTCGGCGGCTTCGCCCCGCGGCACCTGCCCGACTTCGGCGAGCCCTCGCTGCGCGAGGTCTACGCCGAGTCCACCGCGGAAGTGGCGGCCCTCGAGCGGGGCCTGCACGAGGTCGCGACCTGCCCGGTCCGGATCGTCCTCCTCCACTACGCGCCGATCGAAGCCACGCTGGAGGGGGAGCCGCGGGAGATCTGGGTCTTCCTCGGCAGCGACCGGCTGGCGGCGCCGATCCTCGAGCACGGGCCAGACCTCGTCCTGCACGGCCACGCGCACGCCGGCTCGCCGGACGGGCTGATCGGCGAGACGCCCGTCCACAACGTCTCCCAACCGGTGCTCGGAACCGACTTCCGCATCTTCGAGCTCGACGCCAGCGAGGCGCACAGCCCGATCCCCTGATCAGCGGCGTCTCGGCTGCAGCCCGATCAGCTCGTAGTAGCCGACCAGGTAGAGGCGCCTGCCGTCGGAGACCATCGGCGTGTAGCCGGCCTGCCCGAGGTGGAGGACGGGGCGGCCGGTGCGGGCGTCGAGCCCGGTCGTCTTCCGGGTCTTGAAGCTCGAGGTGTAGACGGTGTGGCCGATCACGGTGGCGGTGCCGGGGACCGGGCCGCCGACGTCGAAGCGCCAGCGCGGCCTGCCGGTGCGGGCGTCGAGCGCGAAGAAGTGGCCGCTTTCGGCGCCGATGTAGACGCTGGGCGGGGTGCCGGGGACCCGGGCGACGGCGGGCGAGCCATAGGCGTAGCCGCCGAGGTCGAAGGACCAGGCGACCTCACCCGTCCTCTCGTCGAGGGCGAAGACGGTGCCGTCGTCGCGGGCGGCGTAGACGCGGCCGAAGGCGACCGCCGGGGAGGAGAAGAAGCCGCCGCGACCGTAGGGCGGGACCTTGCTGGTGTTGGTCCGCCAGAGCGGCTTGCCGGTCCTGGCGTCGAGGGCGAACATCGAGCTCTGGTAGTCGGCCGCGAAGACCCTGCCGTCGTGGTAGCTGGGGCTGGCTTTGATCGCGCCCGGGGAGTTGAAGCTCCAGCGGGTTCTGCCGGTCCTCGCGTCGAGCGCGACCAGGTTCGTCGTGTCGGTGCCGAGGTAGAGCGTCCCGTCGACGGCGAGCGGGGAGGATTCGAGGTGGGCGTTCAGCCTCCGCACCCAGACCTTCTCGCCGGTTCGCGCGTCGGTGGCGGCGAGGCGGCCGTCGAGGAAGGCGCCGTAGACGAGCCCGCGGTGGTAGACGGGGGCGGTGACGAAGCTCGGCTTGCCCTTGTCCGCGGGGCGGCCGTTGACTTCCCACAGCACCCTGCGGTCCGCCAGCCGCACCGCTTTCCCATTCCCGTACTTGTTGATCACGTAGGCGACGCCGTCGTGGATCGCCGGCGGGAACTCGATCAGCGCGTGCGTGTTGATCGACCAGGCCTGCCGCAGCGGCGGGTCGAGCGCGCGCCGCTCGTCCGGCAGGTAGTGCGTCCGCGCGGGCACGCGGCCGAAGAGCGGCCAGTCGACGTAGCCGCCGGCCGATCCCGCGCCCGACCCGGCCGCCGTCGCGTCCGACTCCGAGTCGCCGCAGCCGCCGCAGAACACGGCAAGCGCCAGCACCGCCATCACCAGCAGCAGCCCTGGGCGGGTCGCTTGTGCGAACCACGAGGGCGACAAAGCGCCCCGTCTCGATCTCGCCCCGCGCATCGGGAATCTCATCGGCAGCAAGCGTCGCGCCCGCAACCCCGGGGCCCTCCTCATGCCTGCCGTCCCGTCATCCGCGCCTAGGGGAGAGCGGCGGACGGGAATCGAACCCGCATCATCGCCTTGGAAGGGCGAGGCTCTACCGTTGAGCTACCACCGCGTCAGTGGCAGGGTAGCCACGATCCCGCCGATTCGTCAGAATGAAGGCACCCACGGGGAGTGGCGCAGTCTGGTAGCGCACTCGGCTGGGGGCCGAGCGGTCGCAGGTTCAAATCCTGTCTCCCCGATAAGAGCGGCTGTTGCGACAGATCGCGACAGAGCCCGACAAGGTCGGGTTTTCCCGCCCTGCGATGCCGTTCACTACGCACGCCACCGCCTAGGGGTCGCGCCCTTCTGGAAGCCCTGCAGAGGCAACCCCGTAGCCATCCCGTAGCAGAATCGGGGCGGAAATCCTCGTGCTACGGCCCAGCCAAGCGGGGGGATGCATCTTGACCCGCACCCAGCGAATCGCGGAGCTCAGGCGACGTGTAAGGGCCGGCACCTACAAGGTGGACCCAGAGGCGGTAGCGGAGGCGATGCTGAGCCGAGCCCACGACGCCACCCCGAGACAGACGAGCGAGGAAGCTCGCTGGAAGGTCCGGGCACTCGACTACGCGGGGGTCTCGCAGGTGGACATCGCCCGTACAACGGGTCTCTCGGCGATGACGGTCTATCGGATCCTCAGCCAGCACTTCCGCCCTGCGGTGCACTTCGAGAGGAGGGCGGCGTGAAGCTTCATCTACAGGCCCTTCGCTCTCTGCGTTGGAACTACAGCTCGTGGCTTGATCGGCTGTCAGTCGGGATCAGCACCCCGCTTGTCTACTCCGCAGGAAGGGGTTGGCTCCTGGCCGATGAGAGGCAGGTCGCACCATGAAGCAAGGCATCCTCTCCATCTCCTGGGGCAAGTGGGGTGGCTTCTACCGCTACCGGGCCCGCGGTCAGTACCTGCACACGATCCGCATCTGCTGCGGCTGGGTGGCGATCACCTACATCGGCGGCCTGGAGATCGACGACCTCATGGAGGGATACGGCGATGCGGGGGAATTGCGCGCCGGCGTCTACGACGAAACAAAGCGCCTTCGGCTTCCGGCGGGCATGGGCGACGAGCGTGCGGTGCGCCGGGAACGCGAGTTCACCGCAGAGCTGCTGGACACCCTCCTGGCGAAGGGCCGAGCCGCCCACTTTGAGGCAACGAGGCCCGGGCAGTCATTCAGAGAAGCAGTCGATCGAGCAGCCATGGGGGAGTACCAGTGAGCGCAGCAACTGTTCCCGTGCCGACGATTCGGCTCCCGGAGAGCGAGCGACCGGACTGCGGGGTTTGCGGGGAGCGGGGCGAGTCGCTCGTGGAGATCGCACCCGACCGCGGCCGCTTCGTCGCTCGTTGCAGCGCCCACCTGGAAAACACGATCGGCCAGTTTGAGCCCCATCTAACGGCAGAGGCCGAGCCAGCCCCACCGGTCTATGCCCTCACGCCCGAGCAGCGCACCGCGATCTTCGCCGGCGACCACACCGCCATCAAGCTCGAGCCGGGGGACCCAAAGCCCGATGTCCAAGCGGGCGACACGATCGTCCTGGCCATGTCGAGGGGCGGAAAGCAGTTCCTCGCAAAGACGGAGTACGAGCGCAGAAAACGGGTCGAGCTGGGCGAGCCCCTTCTGGCCGAAATCCCGAGCGAGCCAACTGTCTGGATCACCTTCCTTGAGCCCAAGCTAAAGGAAGGGCGCTGGCAGCTCGCCTTCGAGGCCCACGACACTCGGGAATCGGTCCGCACCCTGGCAGCCGCACCCAGCGGCCATCGACAAGCCGGCCTGAAGACGCGCCAACGGAAGCGGGTCCCTAAGAAGGGCGAGTACAAGCCCCCGAAGCTCTCTGACGACGCAGCACGTGGTTACGGAGGGGGCGGGAACTCAACCGTGGACGAGCGGGAAGGGATCGATGATGCCACGCTCGATCGCTACCGCCAGCTCGCCGAGGAGCAGAATTTGAGGCACCGAACGAAGCAGAGGCAGGCCGCAAAAGCCGCAGCGCGTGAGTCCCGGGTCGCCGAGGGGCGTAAGCGCCACCTCGCGAAGGCAGCCGGCACGCTGCCTCTCTCGGTTGACGACACGGCGCCCTTGAATTCGTCCGCCGAGAGCGTCTAGACTTTCCGCGCTGTCCTGATCCAGCTTAGTCGCGGCCAAGAGAGGCCGTCGCTGATCTCGGGAACAGCCAGAAGTACCTTCCTTCTCGGGTAGTGGGTCAGTTTGAACCATCGGCCCGTTTGTCTGAGCGGGGTTCGGGAAAGGACAACTATGTCTGCCCTTTTTAGGCATCTGCGCTGCTTCTTGACCCCCCGAATACGGCGCGAGGTCTGCAAGCGCTGCTGGCG
>JBKPOX010000118.1:0-21117 GCA_046733335.1 Actinomycetota bacterium
TCGGTCAGCTGGCCGCCCTCCTCGTAGCCGACGTAGCCGGGGGGCGCGCCGATCAGCCGCGCCACCGTGTGCTTCTCCATGTACTCGGACATGTCGAGGCGGACGATCGCCTGCTCGGAGTCGAACATGAACTCGGCCAACGCCTTCGCCAGCTCGGTCTTGCCGACCCCCGTCGGTCCGAGGAAGAGGAAGCTGCCGATCGGCCGGTGCGGGTCCGAGAGCCCGGCGCGGGAGCGCCGCAGCGCGTTCGAGACCGCGGCGATCGCCTCGTCCTGCCCGATCACCCGCTCGTGCAGGCGCTCCTCCATCTGGATCAGCTTCTCGACCTCGCCCTCCATCAGGCGGCTGACCGGGATCCCGGTCCATTTGGCGACCACCTCGGCCACGTCCTCCTCGGTCACTTCGTCGGCGAGCAGGACCTCGCCGCCGGCGTGCAGCTCCTCCAGCCGCGCTCCCTGCTCCGCCACCCTCGCCTCCAGCTCGGGGATGCGGCCGAACTTGAGTTCGGCGGCGCGCTCGAGATCGGCCTCGCGTTCGGCCCGCTCGACCTCCACCCGCGCCTCCTCGAGCTCGGCTTTTGCCCGCTTGATCGCCTCGATCGGCTCCTTCTCGTTCTGCCAGCGGGTCCGCAGCTCCCCGGCCTCCTCGCGCAGGTTCGCCAGGTCCTCTTCGAGCGCCTCCAGCCTCGCCCTTGAGGCTTCGTCGGTCTCCTTCTTCAGCGCCTCGCGCTCGATCTCCAGCTGCTGAATCCGCCGCTCGACCTCGTCGATCTCGGTCGGCACCGAGTCGATCTCGATCTTCAGCCGCGAGGCGGCCTCGTCGATCAGGTCGATCGCCTTGTCGGGGAGGAAGCGGTCGGCGATGTAGCGCTCCGAGAGGGTGGCCGCGGCGACGATCGCCGAGTCGGCGATCCGCACCCCGTGGTGCTGTTCGTAGCGCGGCTTCAGCCCGCGCAGGATCGCGATCGTGTCGCCGGTGTCGGGCTCGCCGACCAGCACCGGCTGGAAGCGCCGCTCCAGCGCCGCGTCCTTCTCGATGTGCTTGCGGTACTCGTCGAGCGTGGTGGCGCCGACCGCGCGCAGCTCGCCGCGGGCGAGCATCGGCTTCAACAGGTTGGCGGCGTCCACCGCTCCCTCGGCGGCGCCGGCGCCGACGATCGTGTGCAGCTCGTCGAGGAAGAGGACGATCTGGCCCTCCGCCTGCTGGACCTCGGAGAGGACCGCTTTCAGCCGCTCCTCGAACTCGCCGCGGTATTTGGAGCCGGCGAGCAGCGAGCCGATGTCGAGCGCGATCACCCGCCGGTCGCGCAGGCTCTCGGGCACGTCGCCGTGGACGATGCGCTGCGCGAGGCCCTCGACGATCGCGGTCTTGCCGACGCCGGGGTCGCCGATCAGCACCGGGTTGTTCTTGGTGCGGCGAGAGAGGACCTGGATCACGCGGCGGATCTCCTCGTCGCGCCCGATCACCGGGTCGAGCTTGCCGCTCTCGGCCTCCTTGGTCAGGTCGCGGCCGAATTTCTCCAGCGCCTGGAAGGTCTCCTCGGGGTTGGGCGAGGTCACCCGGTGCGGGCCGCGGACCTCAGCCACCGCCTTCTCCAGCGAGGCGCGCTCGGGGAGGAGGTCGGCGACCGAGGAGTCGGTCAGCGCCAGCAGCAGGTGCTCGGTCGAGATGTACTCGTCGCCCAGCGCCGCCATCTCGGTCTCCGCCTGGCGCAGGACCGCGGCCAGGTTCGAGGACATCCGCGGCTCCTCCTCGCCGCCCCCGCCGAGCTTGGGCAGCGCCGCCATCGCCTCGTTGGCGCGGGCGGCGATCGCCGCGGTGTCGGCCCCGAGCTTCTGCAAGATCGGGACGACGAGGCCGTCGGCCTGCTCGAGCAGCGCCACCAGCAGGTGGGCGGGGACGATCTCGGGGTTGCGCCGGGTGCGCGCCAGCTCCTGCGCCGCCGCAACCGCCTCCTGCGATTTGACCGTGAAGCGATCCGCCTGCATCAGGCCCTCCTTGCGCCCTTGCCGTTCTTCGCCTCGAGCTCCTCGAGCCGTTTGCGCAGCCGCTCGTTCTCGGCCCGCAGGCGCTGCACCTGCGCTTCCAGCGCCAGCACCGTTTCCACCCCGGCGAGGTTCAGCCCCTCGGCGGTCATCTGCTGGATCCGCCGCAACCGCTCGACGTCGCGCTGGGAGTAGAGGCGGGTGTTCTTCGGCGACCGCTTCGGCGCGATCAGCCCCCGCTGCTCGTACATCCGCAGCGTCTGCGGGTGCATCTCGGCCAGCTCGGCGGCGACCGAGATCATGAACACGCCCTGCTCCTCGCTGAAGGTCGCCTTGACCCGGCGCCGGTAGGTGGCCATCAGCGCCTCGCCTTTCTCAACAGCTCCGCCCGCGGGTCGCCGCCGTTCAGGGTCTCGGCGAAGTTGTCGACGGCCTCTCGTTGCTCGTCGCTCAGCTTGCCCGGCATCTGGATCTCGAGCCGGTAGCGGATGTCGCCGTTGCCGCCGCCCCTCGTCGGCGGACCCTCGCCGCGCAGTCGCTGGATCGAGCCGTGCTTGGTCCCCGGCGCGACCTTGATCTTCTTCGTCCCGTTCAGGGTGGGGACTTCGATCGTGCCGCCGCGCAGCGCCTCCGGCACGGTGATCGGCACCGCCACCTCGAGGTTGCCGTCCTCGAGTCGCTTGAAGACCGGGGAGGAGGCGACGCGGGTGGTGACGTAGAGGTCGCCGGGCGGGCCGCCCCGGGGGCCGTCCTCGCCCTTTCCGGCGAGGCGGATTCGGCTGCCGTCCTTGACCTCCGCCGGGACGTTGACCTTGTAGCGCTTGGTCTGCTGGGTGAGGCCGGAGCCGCCGCAGGTGGGGCAGGGGTCCTCGACGATCTGACCGGCGCCGCCGCACTGCGAGCAGGGCTGGCTGATCGAGAAGAAGCCCTGGCCCTGGGCCTCGACGCCGCGGCCCTCGCAGCGCGGGCAGGTGACCGGCGAGGTGCCGGGCCTGGCGCCGCTGCCGCGGCAGGTCGAGCACTGGCTCTGCTTCGGCACCGTGACGCTGATCTGGGTGCCGTTGATCGCCTGGTCGAAGCTCAGTGCGACCTCGGTCTCGAGGTCGCGCCCGCGCACCTGCTGCGGTTGGCCCGCGCGGCCGCCGCGGTTGAAGACCGAGCCGAAGAGGTCGCCCAGGTCGAAGCCGCCGAAGCCGCCGCCCTGGCCGCCGCCCGGGAACGGGCCGCCCTGCCCGCTGCCGAACCCGCCGAAGGCCGGCCCAGCGTCGTACCCCTTGCGCTTCTCTGGATCGGAGAGGACGTCGTATGCGGCGGAGATCTCCTTGAACCTCTCCTCGGCCTCCTCGTCGCCCGGGTTGCGGTCAGGGTGGTATTTCCGGGCGAGCTTCCGGTACGCCTTCTTGATCTCCTCGTCGGTCGCCTTCTTCGAGACGCCGAGCGCCTTGTAGAGCTCGTCAGCCACTTTCCTCCTAGCTGCTCACCACGACCCGCGCCGGCCGGACCAGCTGGTCGCCCAGCGCATAGCCCTTCTGCATCACCTCGACGACCGTCCCCGCCTCGGTCCCCTCGACCGGCTGCGTCGAGAGCGCCTCGTGCCGGTTGGGGTCGAACTTCTCCCCCTTCGGATCGACCACCTCCACGCCGTTTCGCGACAGCGTCTCGCGCAACCCGGAGAGCACCATCTCGACACCGGATTTGAGTCCCTCGGCATCGCCGTCGGCCGCCTCCAGCGCCCGCTCGAGGTTGTCGACGGCATCGATCACTTCCCGAGCCACCGTGATCTTTCCCCTGGCTTGGGCCGCCTCGATATCGGCAGCTACTCGCTTACGAAAGTTCTCGAAATCAGCCTTCGTCCTGCGAGCGAGGTCGAGGTACTCGTCCTTCTCGCGATGGGCGTCCTCGAGCAGCTTCTCGAAATCCTCCTCGACGGCCTCAGCCTGAGCTCCATCCGCCTCTCCCGCGGGTGGCGACGAGTCCGAGGACTCTCCCGGTAGGGAGAGCCCGGAATCGGAGACAGGACCCGCGGGCCCGGCGCCCTCGTCCCTGAGGTCGTCCTGAGGCGCCCTCACTTGCCCTCCTCGTCGACCACCTCAGCATCCACGACCTCCTCCTCGTCGGAGGAAGCCCCGTTCTCGGAGGCCCCGCTCTCGGCCGATTCCGCCGAAGCCGCCGCGTAGATCTGCTCCGAGGCTTTCGTCATCGCCGTGTTCAGAGCCTCGACCTTGGAGTCGAGCTCCTCCTTCGATCCGGACTCGAGCGAGTCGCGCACCTCCTTGACCGCGCTGCGCACGTCCTCCTTGACCGCGTCGTCGACTTTGTCGCCGGCTTCCTCGATCGCTTTCTCCGCCTGGTAGGCCGCGTTCTCGGCCAGGTTCCGGGTCTCGGCCAGCTCGCGCTGCGCCCGGTCCTCCTCGGCGTGGGCCTCGGCGTCGGAGACCATCTGGTTGATTTCCTCGTCGGAGAGGCCGGAGCCGGATTTGATCTCGATCTTCTGCTCTTTGCCGGTCCCTTTGTCCTGGGCGGTGACGTGGATGATCCCGTTGGCGTCGATGTCGAAGGTGACCTCGATCTGCGGGATGCCGCGCGGCGCCGGGGCGATCCCGGTGAGCTGGAATTTGCCCAGGCTCTTGTTGCCGCCGGCCATCTCGCGCTCGCCTTGGAGCACGTGGATCTCCACGCTCGGCTGGTTGTCCTCGGCGGTCGAGAAGACCTCCGACTTCTTCGTCGGGATCGTCGTGTTGCGCTCGATCAGCTTCGTCATCACGCCGCCTTTGGTCTCGATCCCCAGCGTCAGCGGGGTGACGTCGAGCAGCAGCACGTCCTTGACGTCGCCGGCGAGCACGCCCGCCTGGATCGCGGCGCCGACCGCGACGACCTCGTCGGGGTTGACCCCCTGGTGCGGGTCCTTGCCGGTCAGCTCCTTGACCTTGTCGCGGACGGCCGGCATCCGGGTCATGCCGCCGACGAGGACGACGTGGTCGACCTCGGTCTCGGCGTCCTTCAGCGCCTGCTTCACCGGCCCGACCACGCGCTCCAGCAGATCGCTGGTCAGCTCGTTCAGCTTCGAGCGGCTGAGCTTCAGGTCGAGGTGCTTCGGCTGCCCCTCGACCGCGGTGATGAAGGGCAGGTTGATCTGCGTCTCCTGGGTCGAGGAGAGCTCGATCTTCGCCTTCTCCGCCGCCTCGTAGAGCCGCTGCAGCGAGTTTTTGTCCTGGGAGAGGTCGACGCCCTGGTCGCGCTTGAACTCGGCCACCAGCCACTCGACGATCGCTTTGTCCCAGTTGCCGCCGCCGAGATGGTTGTCGCCGGCCGTCGCCTTCACCTCGAAGACGCCGTCGCCGATTTCCAGCACCGAGACGTCGAAGGTGCCGCCGCCGAGGTCGAAGACGAGGATCGCGTGGTCGGAGTCCTCTTTGTCGAGCCCGTAGGCGAGCGAGGCGGCGGTCGGCTCGTTGATGATCCGCTTGACGTCGAGGCCGGCGATCTTGCCGGCGTCCTTGGTCGCCTGCCGCTGGTCGTCGTTGAAGTAGGCGGGGACGGTGATCACGGCGCTGTCGACGGTTTCGCCGAGCTTGGCTTCGGCATCGGTCTTCAGCTTCTGCAGGATCATCGCGCTAATCTCCGGCGGGCTGTACTGCTTGCCGCGCGCCTCGACGCGGACGTCGCCGTTCGGGCCCGGGACGACCTGGTAGGGGACGATCGTCTCCTCCTCTTTGACTTCGGCCTCCTTGCGGCCCATGAACCGCTTGATCGAGAAGATCGTGTTCTCCGGGTTCATCACCGCCTGCCGTTTGGCGACGGTGCCGACGAGGCGCTCGCCGCTCTCGGTGAAGGCGACGACCGAGGGGGTGGTGCGCCCGCCCTCGGCGTTCTCGAGGACGGTGGGCTCGCCGCCCTCCATCACCGCGACGCATGAGTTGGTGGTGCCGAGGTCGATGCCGATCGTCTTTGCCACTTTTCCGCCTACCTCCAGGGTTTCCAGGTTCAATTGAAGAAGCTCTAAAAATCTAAGTGGCAGTATGGCAGATCGTGTTTGGATTTCAAGCGAATGCCTATATTGCTCTTGGGAGGCGCCTCGACCATTCGATCCCAGACGGGATCGCGGAAGAGGAGGAAGAGCTTTGAGCACCGCACTCACCCGCCGGCTCCTGCTGTCGCTGGTCGCCGCCGCCGCGCTCATGGCGCTGCTGCTGCCCACCGCGGCCACCGCGAAGAAGGCCGACCACCACGACAACGGCAAAGGCAAGGTCGTGGGCGTGATGACCCGCAACCTCTACCTCGGCGCCGACCTGGCGCCGGCGATCGGCGCCAAATCGTTGGACGAGTTCGTCGCCGCCACCGGCAAAATCATGCGCGACGTCGGCCTCAACGAGTTCCCGACCAGGGCCAGGGGCCTGGCGCAGGAGATCCTCGCCGAGAAGCCCGACCTGGTCGGCCTGCAGGAGGTCGCCCTGTGGCGCACCGGCCCGCCGAGCCTGAGCCCCGTGCAAACCGGCGTGCCGACGGCGACCGCCGTCCGCTACGACTACCTCCAGGAACTGCTCGACCAGCTGAACAGGGGGCCGGACCGCTACGAGGTCGTGGTGGTCCAGAACGAGTTCGACCTCGAGGCGCCGGGGGACGAGAACGGAGTCGCCGGCGACGGGCCCAACCCGGCGATCGCCAACGCCGAGCTCAACGGCCGCCTGACGATGCGCGACGTGATCCTCGCCCGCCGCGGCGCCGGGGTGCAGACGGCGAACCCGCGCTCGGGCAACTTCCAGACCCTGCTGCCGGTGGACATCCTCGGGCAGAAAGTGCCGATCAGGCGCGGCTGGACGGCGACCGACGCGAAGGTCCGCGGCAGCCACTGGTTCCGCTTCGTCAATACCCACCTGGAGGCATTCGACCCGGCGGCGATGGTGCCGAGCATCCGCGCCCTGCAGGCCGCCGAGCTGGTGGCGCCGGGCGGGCCGGCGACCGGCCCGCTGCCGGTCGTCCTGGTCGGCGACCTCAACTCAGACGACGACACCGTGGCGCCGGGCGACCAGCAGGCCTACCGCGTCCTCCTCGACGCGGGGCTGGTCGAGCGCAGCACCGCCGTGCCGCTCAGCTGCTGCCTCGACTCGAGCCTGCTCGCGGTCGGCGCCGGCGGCGAGGTCTCCGACTTCGACCACCAGGTCGACCACGTGATGACGGACGACCCGGCGGGCATCGGGTTGGAGCGCTCGACGGTCACCGGACTGCTGCCGGTGAACGGGTTCTGGGACTCCGACCACGCCGGGGTCTTCAGCGCTCTGCGGTTCCAGCGCTAGCCCGACCGATACCGGCAGGCGCTGCGAGGGGGCGGGCCACCGCCCCCTCGTCGCGTCTCAGCCCTCGCCCGCGGTCCGGGCGACGAACGCGGCCACTTCCTTGGCCTGCTCCTCGTTGAGGATGCCGCCGGGCATCCGGCCCGGGGTCGTCGAGCTGTCGATGCCGGCTTCGACCGCGTTGAGGACGCGTCCTTCGGTCGCCTTGATCGTCTCCTCGTTGCCTTCCGGGGGGCCCGAGGGGGCGAGCAGTTCGTCGAGGTCGGGGCCGTAGTTGCCGTCGGTCCCGGCCGAGTAGAGCGCGTGGCAGGTGCCGCAGTTGGTCTGGAACAGGGACTGGCCGCTCTTCAGGTCGGCGGCCACCTTCTGGTCGCCGCTCTCGGCGTCCCCCTTGGAGCGGAAGGCCAGCCAGGGGATGACCACGGCGAGGACGAGGACGAGGATCCCGAACCAGATGAAGGTGCGCTTGCTCATTGGGCGGCGCGCATACTACTGCCGGCCGCCGCGGTGAGGTTGCCGCGGCAGGGAGGCCCGGTTCTCGCGGTACCAGGGGCACATCCGCCGCAGCGCGCACTCCCCGCAGCGCGGTTTGGGACGGCAGACGGCGCGGCCGTGGCGGATCAGGTTGACGTGCAGCTCGTGGGCGTCCTGGGGCGGCACGATCGCCAGCATCTCGTCGTGGGCGCGCTCGAAGGTCGCCTTCGGCGGGAAGAGCCCGAGCCGGCCGCCGACCCGGTGGACGTGGACGTCGACCGGGATCTCGGGGATCCCCCAGGTGAAGATCAGCACGCAGGCGGCGGTTTTGCGGCCGACGCCGGGGAGCCCGAGCAGGAACTCGAGCGACTCCTCCCGCGGCGCCGTCTCGGTCCAGTCGAGGTCCGGCGGGTCGCCGAGCCGCTCCAGGATCGCCTGGATCCGCGGCGCCTTCTGCCTCGCCAGGCCGCCGGGGCGGATCGCCTCCTCGAGCTCGTCCACCGGCGCGTCCCGCACTTCCTCCCAAGTCGGGAAGCGCTGCCGCAGCGCTGCGAAGGCGCGGTCGCGGTTGCGGTCGTTGGTGTGCTGGGAGAGGACCGTCTTGATCAGCTCGGCGATCGGGTGGCCGTGCGGCTCGGCCTCGGGCACTCCGTACATCTCCCGCAGCCGGTCCCGAACCGCCCGCACCCGGCGCCTGTCAGGCCGCTTCCAGCTCACCCGCGGGACCCTATTGGCCGGTAGGGCCCAGGCTACAATCGGTTGTTCGTGTCCGCCGCCTTCGCCGCCATCTCCGCCCGGCTTCCCAAGGGCTGGGGCGACCTCGGTCGCCAGGTCGCCGTGCTCGTCAGCGTCGACCTCGCCTACACCTTCGTGCGCGGGATCGCCGACGGGCAGAAGGCGGTGGCGATGACCCACGGCCAGCAGGTGATCGACCTCGAGCAGGCGACCGGCACCTTCTTCGAGCCGAGCCTGCAGGCGTTCTTCCTGCCCGCCCAGGGCGTGATCGACCTCGCCAACCAGATCTACCTCAACGCCCAGTTCTCGATCGCGCTGGGGTTCCTTGTCTGGCTCTACCTCTTCCGCAACCAGTCCTACTACTTCGTGCGCAACATGTTCGTCGTCTCGATGGGGCTCGCGCTGGTCGGCTACACGCTGTTCCCCACGGCGCCGCCGCGGATGTTCCCCGAGTACGGGTTCGTCGACACGCTCAACGCCTTCGCCGAGGTCGGCCACGACTCGACGGTCGCGAAGATCTTCATCAACCCGTATGCGGCGGTGCCGAGCATGCACTGCGCCTTCGCGATGATGATCGGCGGCAGCGGCGTGATGGTCTGCCGCAACTGGTGGTCGAAGGCCTGCTGGGCCCTCTGGCCGCTGCTGGTCTCGTGGGTGACGATCGTCACCGCCAACCACTACTGGGTCGACGCCGCGCTCGGCTGGCTCGTCGCGCTGACGGCGGCGGTCGTCGCCCAGCGGCTCGCCCACGCCCGGCCCGAGGCCTGGTCGTTCCGCGCTCGGGCCCGGACGCCCGCCCCGCAAGAGGCCGAGGCGTGAGAACCCGGCCCGGGACGGGGCGGGTTCTATAGCCTCACGCCCGATGGGATCTTCCGCGCCGCCCCGGCGCAGCAGCCGTGCCGGCGCCCGCAACGGGCAGGAGCTGCGCGCCTACGCGCGCGAGCGGCTGATCGAGTCCCGCCTCACCCCGAACGCGATCTCGGTGATGGGTCTGCTGGGGAACCTGATCGCCGCGGCGCTGGTCACCCAGCGGCTCTTCTTCCTCGCCGGCGTCGCCTTCGTCCTCGGCTCGGTGATGGACACCCTCGACGGGCGCTACTCGCGGATGTCGGGAAAGGGGTCGCTGTTCGGCGCCTTCCTCGACTCGACGCTCGATCGGATCGAGGAGGGGATCGTGCTCGCCGCGGTCGCCGGCTACTTCGCCGTCGAGGGCCGCGACTTCGCCGCGGCGATGTGCGTGGTCGCGGTGCTCGGCTCGCTGATGGTCTCGTACACCCGCGCCCGGGCCGAGGCGCTCGGGGTCGAATGCAAGGTCGGAATCGCGACGCGCCCTGTCCGCGTGGTGATACTTTCGGTCGGCCTGATCTTCGCCAAGGGAGCCGGCTTGGGCGATTTCGAACTGCTGGCGCCGGCGGTCTACGCGATCGCCGCCCTGACGATTTTCACCACCTTCCAGCGGGTATGGCATGTGCGTAACGAGCTTTCCGGCGAGGTCTCCGGCGTCAAGGACGACGGCGGCGGCGACGCGGGGGACGTGTAACCAGCGAAGCCGCCGGGTGTGTTCAGCCACCTAGCGCAATCCCAGGAGGACTTCGAAACCAATGAGTGAGAGCAACGGAGCCAACGGCCAGGGCACTAACGGCGTCGGCCGCGCGGACGACAAGGTCCGCGTCGCGATCGTCGGCGTCGGCAACTGCGCCAACAGCTTCATCCAAGGCGTCCAGTACTACAAGGACGCCGATCCGGCCGACGAAGTGCCGGGGCTGATGCACGTCGAGCTCGGCGGCTACCACGTCCGCGACGTCGAGTTCGTCGCCGCCTTCGACATCGACGCCGAGAAGGTAGGCAAGGACCTCTCCGAGGCGATCTGGTCGGGCCAGAACGACACGATCAAGTTCGCCGACGTGCCGGAGATCGGGGTCACCGTCGAGCGGGGGATGACCCACGACGGCCTCGGCAAGTACCTGAAGGAGAAGATCACCAAAGCCCCGGGCGAAACCGCGGACGTGGTCGGCATCCTCAAGGAGACCAAGGCCGACGTGCTCGTCTGCTACCTGCCGGTCGGCTCCGAGGAGGCGACCAAGTGGTACGTCGAGCAGGCGCTGGCCGCGGGCGTCGGCTTCGTCAACTGCCTGCCGGTCTTCATCGCCCGCGAGGACTACTGGGACAAGCGCTTCCAGGACGCCGGGCTGCCGATCATCGGCGACGACATCAAGAGCCAGGTCGGGGCGACGATCGTCCACCGGGCGCTGGCGCGCCTCTTCCACGACCGCGGCGTGCGGCTGGAGCGGACCAGCCAGCTCAACGTCGGCGGCAACATGGACTTCTACAACATGCTCGAGCGCGAGCGGCTCGACTCGAAGAAGATCTCGAAGACCAACGCCGTCACCTCGATCATGGGCCACGAGCTGCCCAAGGAGGACGTCCACGTCGGCCCTTCTGACTACGTGGCGTGGCTGACCGACCGCAAGTGGGCGCACATCCGCCTCGAGGGGAAAGCCTTCGGCGACGTGCCGCTGACCGCCGAGCTGAAGCTCGAGGTATGGGACTCGCCGAACTCGGCCGGCGTCGTCATCGACGCCGTGCGGCTGATCAAGCTGGCGCTGAACAACGGGATCGGCGGCCAGCTCGACGGGCCCTCCAGCTACCTGATGAAGAGCCCCCACACGCAGCGGCCCGACGACGAGGCTCGCGAACAGACCGAGCAGTTCATCGGCGAGAACGCCCGCGGCGCCGGCCTCCCCGGCTCTCCGGCGGAGACGCCGAGCAGCGCGACGGCCTGACCGACAGGACGTAGGAGAACCGAGTCCGCGAAAACCCGGCGTCTGTACGGGTTTTCGCGGACGCGCGTCTTTCGGACTCCTATCCTGCACCCGTGACCCCCGCCCCGCCGCTCTCGATCGCCCAGGTCTTCCCGGTCCGCCGGGCGGGGGCGAACCCGGCGGCGCGGTTCGCCGGCGCCGTCTCGGACGAGCTTGAGCGGCGCGGGCACGGGGTGCTGCGGATCTCCACCGGGGATCCGGTCAAACGCCTGCTCAAAGGGCGCGAGCTGGACGTCGTCCACGTCCACGACCCGTTCGCCCCGAGCGCCCCCTCGGCGGCGCTGCGCCACTCCTTCTCGCTCAACGTCGCCACCTTCCACGACCCGCGGGAGCGGGTGCTGGCGACGCAGGTGGCGCGGCCGCTGGTGGAGATCTTCTTCGGCCGGATCGACGCTCGCACGGTGACCAGCCCGCAGACGGCGGCGCTGCTGGAGCGCTACTTCCCGGCTGGCTACGAGGTCGTGGGCGGCGACGGGCAGGGGGAGGACTGGGCCGCCGTCGCCGACCGGCTGGAAGCGATCTACCGGCGGCTGCTCGACCGCCGCCACCCGGCCGGGGGCGACCCGGAGGTGCGCGAGCGGATCTCCGGGCGGCCTTTGATCGAGGTCGACCTGCACATGCACACCGACCACTCCGGCGACTGCGCCACCCCGGTCGACGTCCTCATCCACACCGCCCGCGACCGCGGGCTGGGGGCGATCGCGGTGACCGACCACAACGAGGTCTCCGGGGCCCTGGAGGCGCGCAAGCTGGCCGAAGAGCTCGGCGACATCAAGGTGATCGTCGCCGAGGAGGTGAAGACCGCCGAGCAGGGCGAGGTGATCGGCCTCTTCCTCGAGGAGAAGATCCCGAAGGGCCTGACGATGGCGGAGACGATCGCCGAGATCCGCCGTCAGGGCGGCCTGGTCTACGTGCCCCACCCGTTCGACCGCTTCCACTCGGTCCCCGACTACGAGCACCTGCTCGACATCGTCGAGGAGATCGACATCCTCGAGGTCTTCAACCCGCGGGTGGCGCTGACCTCGTTCAACGAAGAGGCGGTTCGGTTCGCGGCCAAGTACCGGATCGTCTCCGGCGCCGGCTCCGACAGCCACGTCGCCCAGGGCCTCGGCAGCGTGCGCCAGCGGATCCACGACTTCGAGGGGCCGGCGGAGTTCCTCGAGGCGATGCGGGATGCGGACATCACCCGCAAGCACAAGAACCTGGTCTACGTGCAGACCCTGAAGTTCCTGCAGACGACGGGGCGGCCGAAGGCGCCGAAACGCCGGGTCCCGGACGCCAAGCCGGTGCGGGGCGGGCGGCCGCGGCGGACGGGCCGGCAGCGCCGGACGAGCAAGTCCTGATGCAGGCCGGCCGCCGCAAAGGAGCCGCGCCCGCCTCGTCAAAGAGTGCGCCGATGCGGGGCACCGACGACGAGATCCGAGAGAAGTACCTGGAGCGGGCGATCCGCGAGCTGAACCAGATGACGCGGGAGATCCAGGACTGCCAGCACTGCCCGCGCGGCAAGCTGATGCCGGTCCTCGGCTCCGGCCACCCGCAGGCCGACGTGTTCATGGTCAAGCAGGCGCCGCTGGCCTCGGAGATCGAGGAGGGGGTCGCTTTCTACGGCCGCTCCGGCAACGCCCTGATGAAAAGCTTCAAGCGCCTCGGGATCGACCCCCTGGTCGTCTACGGCACCCTCTGCGTCAAATGCCCGATCCCCGAGCCCGACCTGGCCGCGGGCGAGTGCGTCGGCCGCCTCGTCGAGGAGCTGGCGATCGTGCAGCCGAAGATCGTCGTCGTCATGGGCGAGCCCGCCCTCGGCATTCTCAACTCCCTCGGCGTTCCGCTCGCCCGCGAGATCGAGCCGCGGGAGGGAGAGATCCAGCCCTTCACCCCCACCATCGACGCCCTCTACACGCCGGACATCGACGCCTGCCTCGACGAGGAGGGCGCGAAGCAGCGCTTCTGGCGCGCCTTCAAGGCGCTCGGCGAGTGGTACGAGGACCTGCCGCCGTACTGACGGTGGGTCAGGCGGCCGGGGCGGCGGCCTGGGCCAAGGCGCTCATCGCCTCGACCTTGGCGCTGGCGAGGCCGCGGACGACGATCGTGTCGAGGGGGCCTTCGTAGGCGGCGAGGGCGTCCTGAGCGGCCGCTGGGTCCGGGGCGGCGACGCCGACCGTGCCCTCGGGCTCGCCGAGGCGGTCGAAGTGGTCGCGGTAGCCCTTGTGGAGGTCCCGGTAGAAGGACTCCTCCTTGGCCAGGCGCTCGGCGGCATCGGGTCCGACGGCGGTGCGGACGTAGCCGAAGACGCGCGGGGCTTCCCGGCCGGCCGCCGCCGCTCCGGCCTCGACCTTCTCCCGGGCGCCGGCGGCGAACCTCGGGGTCATCCAGTTGAAGAAGACGCCGTCGTAGGAGCTGCCGGCCAGTTCGCACATCTTCGGCCCCATCGCCGCCAGCACCAGCCTCACCCCCGGCAGCAGCCGGCGCAGCTCCGGCAGCGACTCGCGCATCTTCGTCAGCGGCTTCTCGGTGAAGCCGGCGCCGACGCCGAGCCAGAGCCTCGCCGGGTCGATCCCGAGCTCCTCGACGTCGGCGGCGATCTGCTCGGGCGCGGTGCGGTCGAGCGCGATCACGGCGACCCCGAGCTCGATCGCCGGCGTCGCCGCGGCGAACTCCGCCAGCGTCGCCAGGCCTTTCGCCCCCGGATGGTCGTTGGACCAGATCGACTCGTAGCCGAGCTCGGCGCAGCGGGCCGCCAGCGGCCGCGCCACCTCCGGGTCCAGCCCCGCCGCGACGCCGAACGCGCGCGTCATGTCTTCTCGAAGAGCGCCACGCACTCGATGTGCGGGGTCTGGGGGAACATGTCGACCGGCCTCACGCGCGCCAGCCTATAACCGGCCTCGCCGAGCTGGGCCGCGTTGGGCGCCAGCGTGGTCGGGTTGCAGGAGACGTAGACGATCCTCTTCGCCTCGCACTCGATCACCCGGCGGACGATCTTCTGCGAGAGCCCCGCCCGGGGCGGGTCGACGACAACCACATCGGGCCTGCCGGCCTGCTCGACCAGGGGCCGCACCCCGGTGCGCGCGTTGGCCGCCAGGAAGCGCGCGTTCTCGATCCCGTTGGCGCGGGCGTTGCGCTCGGCGTCGGCGATCGCCTCGGGGACGATCTCCAGCCCCCAGACCTCGCCCGCCCGCGCCGCCATCGTCAGCCCGATCGTGCCGATCCCGCAGAAGAGGTCGAAGATTCGCTCGCTGCCGCTCAGGCCCGCGAGCTCCCCCGCCACCGCGTAGAGGCGCTCGGCCATCTCGGTGTTGGTCTGGAAGAAGGCGGCGTGGGACATCTCCAGCTCGAGGCCGCAGAGCTCCTCGCGCAGGCGCTCGGCGCCGAGGACGCCGGTCGGTCCGTCGCTGCTGCCGGACTCGCCCTCGACGATCGTGTGCAGGTCGACCGGTGGTCGCGGGAACCGCGCCTTCGTCGTCACCAGCCGGGTCTGGACCTGGCCGCTGCGACAGCCCTCGCGCACCACCAGGTTGCGCAGGACGCCGCGGCGGGCGCGGGCGTCCCAGGCGGGCACCGCCTCGGCCCGCGCCCACTCGCGGACCGCGTTCCGCGCCTCGTTCCCGGGCTCGGAGGCGAGGTGGCAGTCCTCGACGTCGACGATCAGGTCCCAGCGGCCGCGGGCGTGGAAGCCGAGCGTCAGCTCCTCGCCCTCTTCGCCGAAGGAGTACTCGAGCTTGTTGCGGTAGCGCCACTGCTGCGCCGCCGGGACGATCTCCTCCAGCTCGAAGCCCTCGAGGCCGCCGATCCGGTTCAGCGCCTCGGCGACCTGCTCCTGCTTGTGGTGGAGCTGGCGCTCGTAGGGGAGCCCCTGCCAGGGCGCGCCGGGGCAGGGCTCGCCACCGTGCAGGCAACGGTCGGGGAGGCGGTCGCCCGAGGGCCGCAGCACCTCGACCGTGCGCGCCTCGGCGAACCGCTTCTTCCCCTTGGTGACCTCGGCCCGGACGCGATCGCCCGGCAGCGCGCCGGCGACGAAGACGACGAAACCGTCGGCTCGGGCGACCCCCCGCCCGCCGAAGGCGAGGGAGTCGACCTCGAGCTCCAGCTGCTCCCCCCGGCGGGGAGCACGGGCCGCCCCAGCGGTGCCGGCGGCCCCCTCCATCTATGGCAGCGCTTTGCGCGCCTGGTTGACCAGCCGCTCGAGTTCCTTCAGCAGCGTGTCCCGCTGTTTCTTGCCGCGCTTGACCAATTCGCCGAGCAGCTTCTCGGCGTCGCTGCGGGTCATGCGGCCGCGCTTGACGGCGTCGTCGACGACGTCCTGGATGCGGTCGCGGCTGAGGGTCACGCTCTGCTCGAGGCTGTCGCGGAACTGGGCGACGCTCTTGTCGAGGCCGCTCGTCGCTTTGCTGGAGGCTTTGCCTTTCGAGCTTTTCCGCGCGGACGCTTTGCCGCCTTTCCGCGAGGAGGATCTCGAAGCTTTCGAGGTGGCTTTTTTCGCTTTCGACGTCGAGGCGCGTTTTTTGCCGCCCGTCGCTTTTCCTTTGGCTTTCGATTTCGCCGCTTTGGTCGCTTTCGACGATTTCGATTTCGAGCTGGCTTTCGATTTCGCTTTGCCGCTGGTCGATTTGCCGGCTGCTTTTTTCTCCGCCATCTAGGTTGTGCCTCCGTAGTCGGTTGTCCCGCTGGTGGGACCCGACTATCTCAATTCCGCAGGAGGTGTGACTCGGCGAGGCCGAACCGCGCCTGGACCGGGGCGTGGTCGGAGAGGCGCAGCGCCCGTCCCTCGAGCGGCAGCTCGCGTTTCTCGGGCGGCCACTGCGCCGGCGCCTCGACCACCTCGAGGCCGCGGCAGAGGATGTGGTCGATCGCCTCGGGGGCGGTGGGGGGCGCCAGCCCGAACTCCTCGCGCAGGCGCTCGAAGATGCGCCACTGCCGTCCCGGCCGCAGGTTGAGGTCGCCGCCGAAGACGAGGGGCGAGTCGCCCGCCCACCCAACCGCCGCCCGCGCCGCCCGCAGCACGTCCTCCTCCGCCAGCCGCGGCCAGTCGTTGGTCGCGTGGAGGTTGGCGACGCAGACGCCGGAGGCGGTGCGGACGAAGGCCATCGAGCGCCGCTCCGGCTCGCCCTCGTGGATCGCCATCTCGCGGCGCTCGGCGATGCCGCCGAGTTTCCCGGGCACGCGCACTAAGGTGAGGTTGGAGCCGCCCTCGCCGGAGGCGATCAGGTCCGGGTTCTGCCGCGCCAGCAGCGCCCGCAGCGCCCCGAAGGAGTTGCGCGAGGTCAGGGCCAGGTGCCACTCGGCCCCGCAGGCGCGCGCCAGCGGCTCGGCGAACCGCGGCGGGCACTCCTGCAGCAGGGCAACGTCCCACTCGGCGCCCGCCAGCAGCGTCGCGAACTCCTCGGTCAGGTCGCGGTTTACCTGGACGTGGGTCTCGTTGCGCTCGTCCAGGCGCAGCAGCCGCGAGCGCCAGGTCCGCAGCTTCGGGTCGGGCGGGTGATCCCGGCCGTGAAAGAGGTTCCAAGCGAGTGCGGTGAACTCCATCCCGCTCGAACTGCATCAAATTTCCGGGCTGCTGGCACGGAAACTTGATGCAGTTCGTCGCGTAGTATCCGGCAGCTTGAAGCGGGACTTCCTCACCGGCGAAGAGCTCGGTGCCTTCGAGCTTGGCGGGCTGCTCGAGCGGGCGGCTGAGTTGAAAGCCGGGCGCGACGGGCGGCTTGGCGCCGAGGTCCTGGCGGGCCGCAGCGTCGCCCTCGTCTTCGAGCGGCCCTCGACGCGGACGCGGATCTCCTTCGAGGTCGGGGTCGCCGAGCTCGGCGCGCACCCGGTCGTGCTGCGCGGCGACGAAATGCAGCTCTCGCGCGGCGAGTCGTCCGGCGACACCGGCCGCGTCCTCTCCCGCTTCGTCGACGCGGTCGTGATCCGCTCCGGCTCGCACGAGACGGTAATGGGCCTCGCTGAGGCTGCCGACGTGCCCGTCGTCAACGGGCTGACGCCGCTGCACCACCCATGCCAGGCGCTCGCCGACCTGCTGACGCTGCGCGAGCGCTTCGGCGACCTCGACGGCCTCCGCCTCGCCTACGTCGGCGACGGCAACAACGTCGCCCGCTCGCTGGCGATCCTCGGCGGGCTGGCCGGGGTCGAAGTGGTGGTCGCGACGCCGCCCGGCTACCAGCTCCCCGACGGCCACGGGGCGAAGCTGACCGACGACCCTCGCGCCGCGGCCGACGGCGCCGACGCCCTCTACACCGACGTCTGGGTCAGCATGGGCGACGAGGCGGAGGCCGAGCGCCGGCTCGCCGACCTCGGGCCCTTCCAGCTCGACGCCGACCTGCTCGCAGCCGCCGCCGAGCGCGCGGTCGTCCTCCACTGCCTGCCGGCGCACCCGGGCCAGGAGATCAGCGCCGAGGTGCTCTACGGGGAGCGCTCCGCCGTCTGGGACCAGGCCGAGAACCGCCTCCACGCGCAGAAGGCGCTGCTGGAGATGCTCGTCGCCGGATAGCTCCCGTGTATCCCGAGATCCACATCGGCCCGCTGACGCTGCAGACCTTCGGGCTGATGTTCGCCCTCGCCTTCCTCGCCGCCGGGGCGCTGATCTGGAAGCGCTTCGAAGAGCTGGGCAAGCCGCCCGACTGGGCCTACGAGATGGGGTTCGCGGCGCTGGTCGGCGGCGTCGTCGGCTCGCGGGTCTATTTCATCGTCCAGAACTACGACGCGGTGAAGGACGACCTCCTCGGCAACCTCTTCTCCGGCTCGGGGCTGGTCTGGTACGGCGGCGCCCTCGGCGGCGCCCTCGCCGTCTTCGCCTGGGCCTGGTACCGCGGCTTCCTCGGCCTGGCGCTGCTCGACCTCGCGGCCCCGGCGCTGGCGCTCGGCTACGCGGTCGGCCGCTGCGGCTGCCAGCTCTCCGGCGACGGCGACTACGGCAAGGCTTGGGACGGGCCGTGGGCGATGGCCTACCCCGACGGGACGGTCCCGACCGACACGACCGTCCACCCGACCCCCGTCTACGAGACGCTGGCGATGGGGCTCGGCGCCTGGATCCTCTGGCAGCTGCGAGACCGGGTGCGGGCGGGGGTGCTGTTCGCCCTGTACCTCCTCTACGCCGGGGCGGAGCGGTTCCTGGTCGAGTTCCTGCGCCGCAACAGCGACGCCGCGCTGGGGCTGACTACGGCGCAGCTGGAGAGCCTGGCGATGATCGCCGGCGGGGCCGTCTGGATCGCCGTCGTCGCCCGCCGCCACGGAGGCATCTGGCGCCCCGCGGCGAAGGAGGCGGTTGGGGCTACCGCGTAGCTCCCTCTTCGAGGTCGGGCCGCCCCCGGGCGGGGCCTATCGGTGCTATCTTGCGCAAAATCTTTGGAGCGTTCTTATCGGGGAGGATGCGGGACTCATGGCGGCAATTGACGTAAAGAGCGAGGGTCCTTCGGCGCGCACCGTCGGCGCCATCCTCGACGACGCGGCCGAGCGGATCGCCGCCGCCGGAGTCGATGACGCCCGGACCGAGGCCGAAGTCCTGGTCGCCGACGCGCTCGGCGTCAAACCGGACCAACTATCGGTCGAGAGCGCGGGCGAGGTCGGCGCCGAGGCCGCCGAGAAGATCGAGGGCAACGTCCAGCGGCGGGTCGAGCGCGAGCCGATGGCCTACATCCTCGGCCGTGCCCCCTTCCGCAGCCTCGAGATCTACGTCGACGAGCGGGTGCTGTGGCCGCGCCGGGAGACCGAGCTGCTGGTCGAGGTCGGGACCCAGCTGCCCGAGGGCGCCCGCGTCCACGAGGTCGGCACCGGTTCCGGCGCGATCGCGCTGGCGCTGCTCTCAGAGCGGCCCGACCTGCGGGTCACCGCCTCCGACCTCTCGCCCGAAGCGGTCGAAGCGGCCCGCGAGAACGCCGAGCGGCTCGGGCTCGACCTCGACGTCCGCGTCGCCACCGGCCTCCCCGACGACCTCGAGGGCGTCGACCTGGTGATCGCGAACCTCCCCTACGTCACCGACGAGACGATCTACGAGCGCTCGCCGGAGATCCAGAAGGAGCCGCGGGTCGCCGTCACCGGCGATTGCGGCGAGGACGGGCTCGGCGTGATCCGCAGCCTGATCGCCGAAACGCCCTCCGGCTGGAAGCTGGCGATGGAGCACGACACCCACCACGGCCCGGCGATGCGCGAGATGCTGCGCGACGCGACTACCCTTCAGGACTATGAAGGTGACGACCGGGTCACCGTCGGCTTCGCCCCCTGAGCTGAGCGCCGGCGATGAGCGATAGTCCGACCGCCGAGGCGGCGGGCGCCTCCGGCGACCGCTCGGCCGCGGTCTCGACCGAGGAGCAGCGCCGGGCGAAGGTCGAGCGGCTGCGTGCGGCCGGGGTCGATCCCTATCCGCACGCGTTCGCGGACCGCACCCACGTCGAGGAGATCGAGCGGGAGCACGACCCCGGCGAGCTGGGGGAGGGCGAGCACGAGGAATTCGTCTACCGGGTGATGGGCCGGATCGTCGGCAAGCGCGGCCACGGCAAGACGGCCTTCCTCGACGTCCGCGACGTCACCGGGCAGATCCAGGCCTACGCGCGGCGCGACGTGCTGGGGGAGGAGGCGTTCGCGCGGATCGAGGAGCTCGACATCGGCGACCTGGTCGGGGTCGTCGGGCCGCTGCACGTGACCAAGCGCGGGCAGCTGGCGATCGGCGCGCGCGAGTGCATCCTGCTGGCGAAGGCGCTGAAGGACCCGCCCGACCTCTTCCACGGGATCTCCGACCCCGACACGCGCTACCGCCAGCGCGAACTCGACCTGATGGCGAACGAGGAGTCGCGGGAGATCTTCAAGAAGCGCTCGCGGCTGACCCTGGGGATCCGCAACTACATGAGCGCGCGGGGGTGGATCGAGCTGGAAACGCCGGTCCTGCAGCGGCTGACCGGCGGCGCCGCGGCGCGGCCGTTCGTCACCCACCACAACGCGCTCGACCGCGACTTGTTCCTGCGCACGGCGACCGAGCTGTACCTGAAGCGGGCGATCGTCGGCGGCTTCGAGGACGTCTACGAGTTCGGCAAGTTCTTCCGCAACGAGGGGATGTCGCCCCAGCACAACCCCGAGTTCACGATGCTGGAGATGTTCGTCGGCGGCGCCGACTACAACGGCGTCATGGAGTTCATCGAGGTCCTCGTCGCGAGCGTGGTCGAGCAGGTGATGGGGACGACGAAGGTGGAGCGCGACGGGGTCGAAATCGACTTCGCGGCGCCGTGGCCGCGGGTGCGGCTGCGCGACGAGCTGCTGCGCGAGACCGGGCTCGACATCTACGAGGCGAGCCGGGACGAACTGGCCGAGGCGGCCGGCGACTCGGTCGGCCCGGACGACGACTGGGCCGGGGTGGTCGACACGCTGCAGGGCAAGTTCGTCGAGCCGAAGCTGATCCAGCCCACCTACATCATCGACCTGCCGATCGACATCTGGCCGCTGGTCAAGGTCCACGAGGAGAGCGACCGCGTCTGCGAGGCCTTCGACGGCATCGTCGCCGGGATGGAGATCGTCGGCGGCGGGACCGACTTGAACGACCCGGTCGAGCAGCGCGAGCGCTTCATCAAGCAGCGCGAACGGCAGGAGAAGGGCGCCGAGCCAGACCCGCACCCCCACGACGAGGAGTTCGTGCGGGCGCTCGAATACGGGATGCCCCCGGCGAGCGGCTGCGGGCTGGGAATCGACCGCCTGCTGATGATCATGACCGGGGCGAAGACGCTGCGGGACGTGATCATCTATCCGGCGATGCGCGAGCTGAGCGAGTAGACCGGTCCTACTCGCTCAGTTAGGGTGAGCCGATGCCGGTGAAGCTGCACCGCTGCTCGCTGA
>JBKPOX010000119.1:0-4626 GCA_046733335.1 Actinomycetota bacterium
AGCGAGGCGACGCCCGGCTTTGCGGCACCGGGGCCGGGGCCGGACACGGCGCCGCCAGCGCCGCTCGCCGGCCCCGTTCGCGGGTCGCTCGGCGCCTGCACGAGCCCGGCGAGCGAGCCCGGTCGCTCGAGCACCGGCAGCCGCAGCCGCAGGTTCGAGACGGTGATCGGGGCCTGCAGGTTCGAGGGCCGCGCGTAGGGAGCATCGGAGGGGAGCAGCTCCAGCTTCACCGTGTCGCCGCCGGCGAAGCGGTAGCCCTGCGGGTGCAGCTGGAAGACGACCGCTTTGCCGCCGGCGCCGGGCCGCAGCAGGCCGCGGGCCACGAGGCGCTCCTCGCCGCCGGGGAGGACGTCGAGCAGGCGCGCCGCCAGCTCGGAGTCGACCCCCGTGGTGGCGAGGTCGGCGACGATCGTCGGCGAGCCGAGCAGGGTGAAGCCGGCGGAGGGGACCTGCAGCCGGTAGCTGGCGACGCCGGGCTGGTCGGCCCCCGGCGCGGTCCCGCAGGGGTCGTTTCCGGCCGCGATCGGGTCGAACGTTTTGCCGATGTCGGGATCGCCGGCGCCCGGCACGATCGTCTGCGCGGCGACGCCGTCGAGCTGGATCTCGCCGGGCGAGAGGTCCTGCCAGCTGCCGGCCTGGTAGGGGCCTTCCGAGGGGCCGCCGCATCGCGTGGTCAGGGCCTCGGCGCTCGAGCTCGGCGCCGGGCCGATCCCCTTCAGGTAGTGGTCGAACCAGGCGTTCATCCGCTGCAGGAAGAGCCCCTCGTCGGCCGCCTTGTTCTGGCTGCGGGCGTGGCCGTCGTCCATCAGGAAGAGGGAGATCGGGTCGCCGGGGTACTCGGCCCGGGTGCGGTTGTAGAAGCGGACCGCCTCATCGACGGGGAAGAGGTCGTCGTTCCAGCCGTTCTGGATCAGCAGCGGCGCCGGCGGCTGCGAGTGGTCGACGTAGTAGGAGGAGTGGTAGGTGGTGATCTGGTCGAGGATTTCCTGCGCCTGAGGTTTCGGCTCATACGGCTCGCCGCTGTTGATCAGCGCGTACCAGCCGAAGAGGTCCGCTTCGGGGTCGGCCCCCGGGAGCGCGTAGTTGCTGAGCCCGAGGCCGAGGCCGAAGAGCCCGGTCACGTAGGAGGCCTTCTCGATCCCGATCCTGGCGTTGCCGTCGGGGCCTTTGTAGGGGGAGTCGGCGACGAAGTCGAGCGTGCTGCCGTTGGGCATCAGTGAGTATGCGAGGTCGGTCCAGGGCCACTGCGGCACCGCCGCCGCCAGCTCGATCGCCTTGCCGCCCGGGCTTTCCCAGGGGACGAGGGTGCCGTCGGGGAGCATCGTGCGGTTGCGCAGCGCCGCCAGCGCCATCGACATCCCGCCGCCGTAGGAGACGCCGGTGGCACCGATCTTCTGCGGCTGCGCGACGCCTTCGTCGGCGAGGACCGAGATCAGGTACTGGGCGTCGCGGACTTCGTAGCGGTCGTCCATCAGGTGGTTGTAGCCCGCGGCGCAGGCGGGGAGGAGGCGGTCGGGATCGGTGCTGCCGCATGAGTTCCCCCAACCGCGGTCGCTCATGCTGAAGACCGCGTAGCCGGCTTCGGCCCACTGCCGCACCCGCGGGTCGGCGAGCCCGATCTTGCTCCCGCCCCAGCCGTGGAAGAGGCCGATCAGCGGGTAGGGCCCGTCGTCGCCGACGCCCGGCTGCGGCGGCAGCACGACGTTGACGTCGATCTTCGTCGTCCCGTCCCAGGTCGTCGTCTCGCCCGGGCAGAGGCGGACGTTGCCGCTCGCCGGCTGGGCGGCGCAGGCGAGGGCGCCCCCGTAGAGGGTGGGGAAGGCCGCGCGCGCGGAGGGGACCAGGGTAAGCGCGATCAGCAGCGCCGCCGCCGCGCCGCCGATCAACCAGCGCACTCTCTCGATGCTCAACCCAGGGCCTCCATGAGACGCAGGTGCATCTACCCGCCTCGCGCACCTGCCAATCGGGGCGGGAAGAGCCCGCGGTGCGCCTTTTCCCCGTTATAGGGGGATAAGGCGCACCGCTAGGCGAGGCGGCGCGAGAAGGTTTCCTCGAGCGCCTTCTCGCCGTCCTCGCCCGGCACGGTCTTGTCGAGCCGGAGCCAGGCGTTGCGGCGATCGAGGTGGAGGCTCGCGACCTGGTTGTCGAAGTGGGGGCCCTCGAGGGTGCGCCAGCGGATGCCGGGATCCGAGGCGCCGGATGCCCGCGCCAGCAGCGCGGCGAGGGCGGCGGCCGGTCTGCGGAACGCCGCCCGCACCACTCGCCGCTCTTTTTCGTCGAGGGGGTTGCGGTAGGGCGAGCAGACCGCCTGGTAGACGGGGCTCCGGGCTCCGCCGCCGTTCGCCGCGGCGGGGTAGGCCACCTCGCTCAGGTAGGCGTGGTGGACGTCGCCGGAGAGGACGACGACCGAGGCGGGGGCCCTGCCGCGCTTGCCGGTCGCCACCTCGTGCAGCAGGTCGCGCAGTTTCGCGAAGGACTCGCTGAAGGCCGGCCAGTGGTCGAAATCGACTTCCCGCCGCAGCTTCTCGCTCGCCCAGGCGAACGGCTTGCCCCACGCTCCCTCGCAGAGCCGCTCGTTCCAGGCCTCGAGCCGGTCGAAGGTGGGGGAGAGGAGCCAGGGAACCGTCGAGCAGATCAGCAGGTGGTCGAAGTCGCCGCTCGCGTGGTCGACGATCCAGTCCCACTCTTCGTCGTCGATCATCGCCCGGCGGTCCTCCTCCAGCACGCGTCCGGCGCGAGCGTCGATGAAGACCGCCCGGGTGCGGCCGAAGTCGCGGCAGTAGCTCCAGCGGACGCCGGCCCCGGTCGACTGGATCCGGTGCGCCCACGGGAACAGCTCCTCCTCGGCCTTCTGGTTGCCTCGCACCCGCTGGTAGAGGTCGTCTTCGGAGAGCTCGCGCGGCGAGAGGTTGCCGAGGTGCTGGTAGATCCAGTAGCTGGCGATGCAGCCGACCGCCCGCCGGTGCCACCAGGACTTTTCCTGCATCTCCAGCAGCCAGCCGCGGGAGATGTTCCAGTCGTCGCTCATGTCGTGGTCGTCCCACAGCATCGAGACCGAGACGTTGGAGAAGAGCCAGCGGATCAGCGGGTCCTTCCAGCTCTCTTCGTATAGCCAGGTGTACTCCTCGAAGTCGGTCACCTCGTCGCCGGGCGGGGTGTCGGTGCCGCGCCGCTCGGCGATCTTCCGGCGCGTCTCCGGCGCTCCCTCGTCGACGTAGACCTGGTCGCCGAGGAGGAACAGCTGCTCGGGCCACTCGTCGCGGTCCCCCTGGGACATCTGCAGGGCGAGCACCCACAGCGCATCGAACTCGTGGCCGTCTTCGGTCTCGTCTTTGGGCTGGTCGAAGGGCGGCTCGTGGGGGACCGAGACCCGGCAGGAGCCGAAGCAGATGTCGAGCTTCTTGCCCGCGTCGGTGGTGCGGATCGCGCTCGGCGGCAGGTCCGAGCCGGGCTCCGGCCAGCGAAGCTCGCCGTCGAGCCGGACCTCGTACTCGTAGCGCGACGCCGGCTCGAGGCCCTCGATGCAGACGATTGCATAGTGGTGTCCCTCGACCCGGAAGGTGCGCTCGCGATGGCCGAGGATCTCGACCTCACAGGCGTCGCTGGCCTCTACCCAGACCGTCGCCTCGGTCTCCGAGACGTGGCGCAGTAGCGGGCCGAGGACGAGATCCGGCATGGCCCGACCCTACCCATTGGACGGGTTTTCAGATCCAACCGCTCTCGGCGATGCATCCCTCGGATCTCCGTCCGCGCCTGCGGAAAGGCACTGACGGCGGCCCCGGCGCGACCGTTTAGGGGATGTCCGCCGCTCTCTTACTTGAACGGATCTGCACCGATGCCAAAATCGTGGAATGAGCGAAGCAGCAGCCGAGCCGGGGCTCGCCCGTCTCGTCTCCGACGAGCGCCTCACCCGTCGCGCCGCGGGCGGCGACGAGCGGGCCTTCGCCGCGATCTTCCGCCGCTATCACCAGAGCCTCTACCGCTTCTGCCTGGCGATCGTCGGCAACCCCGAGGATGCCGCGGAAGCGCTCCAGAACACGATGGTCAAGGTCCTGCGCGCGCTGCCGGGAGAGGAGCGCGAGATCGAGCTGAAGCCCTGGCTCTACCGGATCGCCCGCAACGAGGCGATCGACCTCCTGCGGCGGCGGCGGGAGACGCGGGAGCTCGACTCCGAGCAGGCCGCGCCCGGTCACGGCATCGCCGAGGACGCGGCGACGCGCGAGCGGCTGCGGCAGCTGCTCGTCGACCTCGCGGAGCTGCCGGAGCGCCAGCGGGAGGTGCTGGTGATGCGGGAGCTGGGGGACCTCGACTTCGAGGAGATCGCGACGGTGCTCGGCACCTCCGGCGCGGCCGCGCGGCAGACGCTCTACGAGGCGCGGCAGAGCCTGCGCCAGATGGGGGAGGGGCGTGAGATGAGCTGCGCGGTGGTGACGAAGGCGCTTTCCGACGGCGACGGCCGCGTCACGCGGCGCCGCGACGTCCGCGCCCACCTGCGCGCCTGCGCCGAGTGCCGCGCCTTCCGCGAAGAAATCAAGTCCCGCCAGCGCGACCTGGCGGCGCTCTCGCCGCTGCCCGCGGTGGCGGCGGCGGGAATGCTGCAGGGGCTGATCGGCGGCAGCCAGGGTG
>JBKPOX010000120.1:0-12124 GCA_046733335.1 Actinomycetota bacterium
GTCGGCGGCGTCGGCGCGGCGATCGGCGGCGGCTCCGCCGCCGGCGGGATCGGCGCGATCGGCGGAGCGATCGGGACCAAGGCGGCGGCCGGGGTCGTGACCGCGGCGCTTCTCACCGCCGGAGCGGTCGAGGTGAAGGAAACGAGCAGCTCCTCGCCGGTCGATCCGACGCCGCAGGCCGTCACGCGCGCCTACGAGCCGGTGAAATCCGCTCCGGCGATCTCCAAGGGCACGCCGCTGGTCGCCTCGGCCGTCGGCCAGGAGCCGGCGGAGACGGTCGAGACCACGCCGCTCTCAGCTCCCCCCGCCGCGGCCGCGACCCAACCGGCGGCGGAGGAGGCCCCGGCCGAGCCGGCGCCCGTCCCGTCCACCGCTCCCGACCAGCGTGAAGAAGCCGCCGGCCAGTCCGTGGCGACCGAGCCCGAGAGCACGATCGGCGACGCGAAATCCGAAGGGATCACCGCCGCCAAACCCTCGGAGGAAACTCCCGGCGCCCACGGCGGAAGCGGCACCGTGGTCGTGACCGTCAGCCCGACTCCGGCGCCGACCGAACCGGCTCCCGAGCCGGTGTCGGAAACCGCCCCGCCCCCGCCCCTGCCCAGCGAACCGGCTCCCGAAACGACCGAAACCCCCGCCCCCCCGGTCGAAGCGCCGCCCGTTACCGAAGGCCTATGACTTTGAGCCGGCGCATCAGGCAGGTGCCGGCGAACTGCCGGGTCTCCTCCAGCGAGTAGCCGAACAGCTCGAAGTCGTCCCCCGCGTCCTCGGCCCAGGGAGGCTGCAGGACGCCGTCGGCGACCGGCAGCGCCTGCTCGAGGGTGCGCTGAATCGCCTGCTTGTAGCGCTCCTCCTCGCGCGCCTTCTCGCGCAGGAAGACCGAGCCGAAGGCGACGTGACGGTGCTCGTCGCGGGCGACGTTGGAGAAGCCCTCGACGAAGACCGGCAGCGTCCCTTCGCGTTCGTTGAAGTCCATGATGAAGTGCTGCCCCGTCAGGGCCAGCATTCCCTCGATCACCATGTGGTAGAGGGTCACCGCCTCGACCAGCGCCTCGGTGTCCTCGGGCTCGGCCGAGAGACGGTCGGTCCGCTCCTTCAGCATCCCGTCGAAGAGAACGCCGAACTTGTCGTTGAGGTGGGTCGAGGTCTGGCTCAGCATCTCGCCGAGGTCGTCGGACTCGAGCACCCCGACCTCGCGATAGAAGCGCTCGAAGAAGCGGACGTGACGGGCCTCGTCGGCGATCTGCGTGCAGAGGAAGATCCGCTGCTCCTCGGTCGGCGCCGCCCGCATGATCGGCCCCAGCTCCTCGGCGACCTTCTGCTCGCCGATGAAGAACGAGGAGAGCCCGTACATGCGCTGGAAGCGCTCCTCGGGGCTGATCCGCTCGTGCCAGTCCTCGCGGTCGCGGCTGAAGTCGAGCTCCTGCGTCTGCCACTGCTGCCGCTCCCAGAGCCCGTACAGCTCGCCGTAGCTCAGCAGCTTGACGTCAGCGGTGCGATCGGCCGCCTCCATCAGCGCCGGATCGGCCGTCTCCTGGAAGTCGGCGCGCTCGGTCCTCGACTGCGTTCCCATCGACCGAGCCTAGCATCGGCCTGGCTGGCCAGCCAGTTTTCGCGACAGGCCCGCTCAGACGGTGTGCGTCTGCCCCGGCTCGAGGACCACGACCCGGGAGGAGGTCTGCGACTCGACGTCCGACTTGAACGCCTCGGCGTCGGTCTCGATCGGCGGGAAGGTGTCGAAGTGCATCGGGATCACGGTCTGCGCGCCGACGAACTCGCAGGCGACGACCGCGTCGCGGCGGTCCATCGTGTAGTGGCCGCCGATCGGGACCAGGAAGACGTCGACGTCGCTGCGCTGCGCGATCAGCTTCATGTCGCTGAAGAGGCAGGTGTCGCCGGCGTGGTAGACGGTCGTCCCGCCGATCTTGATCAGGAGGCCGGCGGCCGAGCCGATCACGACTCCGTGCTCGGCGCTGAAGAGGGCCTCTTCGGAGCCGGCGACGGTGCTGGTGTGCCAGGCGGGGACGAGGCTGACGTAGCCCCAGTCGAACTCGACCGTCCCGCCCAGGTTCGGGTCGCTGAGCGCCTCGATCCCCTTCCCTTTCAGCCATTCGGCGAGCTCGACGATCGCCACGCAGTGGGCGCCGGTGCGCTTGGCGACGGGGACCGCGTCGGCCATGTGGTCGGCGTGGCCGTGAGAGATCGCGATGTGGGTCGGCTCGACCTCCTCCGCCGTGTGAACGGCGGTGGGGTTGTTCGGCGCCAAGAACGGGTCGACCAGGACCGTGGTCTCGCCCTCGCTCAGCTCGAAGCAGGAATGCCCGTGGAACTTGATCTCCATCTTCAGCCCTCTCCTCCTCGTTTACCGGTGTCGCCCAGCTCTTCCTTCAGTGCCCAGCCAACCGCAACGCCAACCATCATCCCCATCCTCGCCTCCTCGGCGAGCAGGGCGCGGACCGCGGCGAGGCGCTCCTCGGGGTCGGGCACGGTGGCCGCCTTCAGCGTCTCGGCCTCGTGCGGCTCGCCGAACCAGCCGCCCTCGGCGAGCGCCGCCGCCAGCACCTTCTGCAGCTGCGGCGCGGCCCGCGCGACGACGCGCTCGGCCTCCGAGAACCGCCCCGGATCGAGCAGCCGCTCGATCGCGGCTTCGAGCTCCCTCTCTTCAGGCACCGGCAGAGCCTAGCCGGCGCCCCTATGCGGAGCGGCGGAAGGCGGTGGCGGCGAGGCCGCAGAGCGCCCCGACGGCGCCGCCGGTGAGACCGGCGATCCAGCTCGCCGTGGGGGCGAACAGGGGCAGGAGGATCAGGACCAGAGCCGCCACGGCGACCCCGATCGCGTCGTAGTCCTCCCCCACCGAGCCGCCCACCTCGTGGCGCCGGATCACGAACCAGGCGGCGAGGGCGCCGAGCGCCATCCCGTTCCCGCCCGCGATCACCGTCAGATCGAGCTGGGAATCGGCGATTGCGCTCGCCACCAGCACCCCCAGCGCGCCGGAGGCGAGCAGGAGCGTGGCCGTGGGGAGGCTGCCGAGGCGGCGCTCGAGGCCGGTGGCGAAGATCGCCAGCCCGATCGCGACGACGAACAGGTAGCCGACGTCGACGTAGGCGAAGGGCGCCGTCAGGTAGCGCCACCACTCGTCCGCGAGCGGGACGATCACGCCGCCGAATCCGTCGACGCCGTCGCCCGTCGCCTTCTGGGCGAGGAGCAGGATCGCGGAGGCGAGGATCGCCGCGATCGTCGCGTAGGGGCGATCGGCGGAGACGGCGAAGCTCGGCCGCCCCAGGCGCGGGATCCGGCGCCGGCGGCGCGGCTGCCGGGCCTCGAGCGCATCGCCCCGGCGCTCCAGCTTCGGGGCCCGCTTGCGCAGGCGCGCCCCGCAATACGGGCACTCGGTTACGTAGGGACTGACCTCGGAGCCGCAGTTCTTGCAGATGACGCTGAGCTCAGTCTCGCTCATGCAATCGAGGATACCCGGGCGGTGGCATACTGCCCGAGATAACCGTCTTCGAGGAGGAAACCACGTGGAGTTGAAGAGCCTGACCGAGCAGAAATCGCTGCTGGAGGTCCTGCCGCCGGGCAAACGGGCGCGCCTGCACCGCCTGCTGTTCGAGTTCGGCCCAGGCAACGGGACCCTGATGCTGCTGCCGATCGACCAGGGCATCGAGCACGGGCCGCGCGACTTCTTCCCCAACCCCGCTTCCAAGGACCCCGACTACCAGTTCCGGCTCGCCGCCGAGGCCGGCTATTCGGCTCTGGCCTGCCAGATCGGGATGGCCGAGAAGTACTACCCCGACTACGCCGGCCGGGTGCCGCTGATCCTCAAGGTCAACGGCAAGACCGACCTTCCCTCCTCCGCGAAAGCGCTCTCGACCTGCAACGCGAGCGTCGAGGACGGCGTCCGCCTCGGCGCCGACGCGATCGGCTACACGCTCTACGTCGGCTCGCCGCGCCAGGACGAGGACCTCGCCCAGCTGCGCCGCGTGCGCGAGGAATGCGACCGCTACGGGATGCCGCTCGTCGTCTGGTCCTACCCCCGCGGCGAAGCGGTCGAGGCCAAGGGCGGGCAGAACAGCTTCTACGCGATCGACTACGCCGCCCGGATGGCGATGGAGATGGGCGCCGACGTGGTCAAGCTCAACATGCCGAAGATCGACCCCGGCAAGGACAAGGACGCTCCGGCGCCCTACAACGAGCTGGAGGTCGACCAGCCCGAGGCGATCCGCCAATGCGTCGAGTCGGCCGGCCGCGCCCTCGTCGTCCTCTCCGGCGGCTCCAAGACCGACGACGAGACCGTCCTCACCAACACCCGCGACGTGATGCAGGCGGGCGGCTCCGGCGTCATCTTCGGCCGCAACGTCTGGCAGCGCGAGTGGAGCGAGGCGCTGGAGATCATCGAGCAGATCAAAGAGACGCTGCTCTCGAACGTCCGCCGCACTCCCTAAGGGAAAGATTCAAGGGAGAGATTCCCCGCGTCGCGCCTTGAGCGGAGGTGCGACGCGACCTCGGCAGCCTCTTCCTGCTCGCGATGGTCGCGCTGGTGCTCCTGCGGCCGTGGGAGCGCCTGCGGCTCGGCGAGCCGCCGCCGGCCGCCGCCACCGCCTACGTGGTGCGCGCGATCGACGGCGACACGATCGAGGTCCGGCTCGAGGGTCGCCGCGAGGACGTCCGCTACATCGGCGTCGACACGCCGGAGACGGTGAAGCCGGGGGCCCCGGTGCAGTGCTTCGGCCCGCGGGCGCACCGCGCCAACCGCCGCCTCGTCGCGCACCGCCGGGTGCGGCTGGTGTTCGGGGTGGAGCGCCGCGACGACTACGGCCGCCTGCTCGCCTACGTCTACCTGCGGGGCCGTCTCGTCAACGCCGAGCTGGTGCGGCGCGGCCTCGCCCGCACCCTGACGATCCCGCCCAACGACCGCCTCGCCGGGCGCCTCGGAGGGCTGGAGATGGCGGCCGCCCGGGCCGGCAGAGGTCTCTGGGGCGCCTGCTGAGATATGAGCGGATCGTGAGGCGTGCAAGATCTTTTGCTACGGTGCCCGCTGTTCCCGAGCCGCCTTTCCCTGCCCGGGACCCCCTCACCATGAGAATGCGACAGAGCATCTCCCAGTTCGAGACGGCCTTCGAGCAGGAGACCTACCTCGAGCGCCGCCGCCGCGAGCAGCTGCGCCGCCGCGCCGCGAACCGCTCGCGGGCGCGGAAGATCAACCGCGTCGAGCAGGAGGGGAAGGTCCGCTTCAGCGTTCTCGCCGTCTGCCTGACGGCGACGGTGATCGTCGTCGTCGTCGCGATGTTCGAGGCGCTCGCCTTCCTGATGTCCTAGGCACGGGTCTCGCCGCCAACGAATGCCTCCCTTCAATAGACTCGCCCGCCGATGGCTCGACGCTCGCTGAAGCCGCAGCTGAACCAGATCCGCGCCTGGGTGCACCAGGGGCGGACCGACGCCTGGATCGCGCACCAGCTCGAGATCAGCACCCAGGAGCTGCGTGAGTTCCGCAAGCAGTACGACCTCACCCCCGACGACGAGAACGCCGGCGCCAACGAAGTCGACCTCCGCGACGAGATCGAAGCGGAGATCGAGGCCGCGACCGAGGCCGAGGAGGTCGAGGAGCCGGAGGAGGGCGACGAAGGCGACGAGGACGAGGAGCGCGGGGAGCGGCCGGACCGCGAGGAGTCGCAGGAGCCCGGCGCGGGCCGGCGCCGACGCCGACGCCGCGGGCGCCGCGGCGGACGGGGCCGCCGCAAAGAGATCGAGGCGACCTTCGACCACGGCGAGACCGAGGGCTACGGCCTCTGGCTCGACGCCTCGGTCAAGGACAACCCGCTCTACACCGAGCACTGGGCGGGCAACCGCGAGGTCACGGTCCGCATCGAGGCCGACCAGATCGTGATCCGCCGCGCCGGCAGCGGCGAGCCCGGGTCTGACGAAGAGTCAGACGACCAGCCGTCCGACTGAGCAGGCGGCGCGGGACCGCGCTTCAGACCGGCAGCTGCCTGCCGCCGGCGAAATCGGTGGCGCCGCGCAGGTAGAGCCAGAAGGCCGCGTCGGCCAGCGACTGCGACTCCTCCTCGATCGCCGGGGCGACGTCGATCGCCACCTGCTGGCACCAGTCGGTGCCGCTGCCGTAGAGGTCGGCCAGCTCGGCCGCGCTGAAGGTCGGCCCGATCCGGCGCCGCAGCTCGTCCCGGATCGCCTCCACCACCCGGTCGGCCAGGCGCCGCCGCCGCGGGTCCTCGATCGCCTGCAGCGACCGCCTGCCCTCCTCCCACTGGAAGAGCGCGTTCTCGAGCGGATAGGCCATGGGCCGAGGGTACCCGCCAGCATCCGCGGGCAACCGGCTAGCGCCCCGGCGTGTCGGGGACCTGCCGCAGGGGCGCGTTCTGCGGGCCGCAGCCGGCCGCGTCGAGGGGGCCCCGGACCGCCCAGACGGTGACCGGGCCCTCGCGGAGGACCGGGCGGACGGCCTGCTCGGCGCGCAGCCAGCGAGCCTCCGGCGAGGGGATCGGATCGCCGGGGTGGAGGAAGTTGAGGAAGGGGGCGGTGAGGAGGTAGTCCAGTTCGGCGCCGTCGACCGCGGCGCGGAAGGCCGAGCAGGTCGGGAGCGCGTTGAAGGCCCCGCGCGGGCCCTCCCGCCCGAGGTAGACGACGTCGTTGGTGAGGTCGGTCCCGTAGAACCCGTAGCCGGCGAAGCCCGCCGTGGTGCCGGCGAGGCCGATGCGGGCGTGGCCGATGCCGCGGGCCCAGCGGTAGGCGCCGTCCAGATCCATCCCCGGGATCCGCTCCTCCTTGGCGCCGGCGTTGGCGAAGCGGTTGTCGAGGTAGTGGCGCTGCAGCGGGTAGCCGATCGCGACGACCGCCAAGAGCAGCGCGGCCGCGGCGGCGGCAAGGGGGGCGATCGGCCCCCCGCGCGAGCGCGCGTGGAGCAGCAGGGCCGGCGCCCCGACCAGGAGGACGACGAAGAGCGCGGCGAAGACCCGCGCCGGATCGTGCAGGGCCTCGTCGGGGCGGTTGGTGAGGAGGAAGACGAGCACGAGCGCCGCCAGCAGCCCGAGCCGCCGGCGCCGGGGGTCGAAGAGGCGATCCAGCGGCGCCAGGACGATCCCCGCCAGCAGGGCCGGGATCACGTAGCGGATGTTGATCCCGAAGCCGATCGGCTCGCCCTCGGCGCCGGCGGCGCTGAGCGGCGTGAAGAGGTAGGCGACCAGGCCGAAGACGGCGGTGGCGCCGACCCAGCGGATGATCCGGTCGCGGCCGCGGAAGATCGCCAGCAGCGCCGCCGCCGTGGCGCCGGCGACGACCAGCGGCCAGAGGGCGCCGAAGGCCTCGTGCAGCCCCGGCGCGAAGTAGTGGCGCCAGACGCCGGTGTCAGTCGCGTAGTGGGCGATGCTGAAGTCGGGCCGGCCTTGCTGCAGCCGCTCGGGGTGCGGCAGGGAGATCGGTCCCAGGGACTCGACCTCCGGGATCGGGTTGCCGGCGACGACGAGGTTGCGCAGGTACCAGAAGGCGCCGCCGGCCAGGGCCGGCAGGAACCACCAGACGAACGCGGCCGGCCGCCTCCCCCTCGGCGCCAGCGCCACCACCGCCACCATCAACGCCGCCGCCATGGCCAGAGCGGTCACCCGCGTCCCAGCCGCCAGCCCCGCAGCAAGCCCAGCCGCGGCAAGCGCCCATCGCTCCCACCCACCTTCCGAGGATGGTGCTCCCGCCTGTTGTGCCGCATAGCGGTGCAAATGACGGGAGCGCTCTCGATGGCTCCAGGTCTCGACCAGAATCGCGATCGAGGCGAGGATCAGGGCAGCTGCGGCCAAGTCGTTCTTGGCGGCCCCGGGGTCGCGGACCACGAGCGTGTGGCACCCGAGCAGGATCGCGGCGCTAACCGCCGTGAGGGCGCCGCGGCCGTAGGGGCGCCCGACGCAGTAGGCGGCCAGGAACGCGACGGCCAGCCAACCGAAGTTCAGGAACAGGCTGAGGGTGTCCCGCCCCGTCAGCAGGATCCCCACGCTGTGCAGGAGCTCCGAGTTCTGGGGGTAGAACCAGTTGGTGAAGACCGTGTCCGTGTGATGCATCCCCACCACGGAGTGCGTCTGCACCATCTCCACGGCGAACGGCATGTGGTACCAGAGCGAGTCGAAGTTGAAGATGCCTCGGTCCAGGGCGTGCTTCGTCGTCACGGCGTAGCTGAACACCGTGGCCGCGATCACCAGCGCCATGACGAGCAGAGACCAAGACGATTCACCGGCGGGTGGCGACGATTCCGAGGACTCTCCCGGTAGGGAGAGCCCGGAATCGGAGACAGGACCCGCCGGCCACAACGCCACCGTCCCTGCAACGAGAAGCGACGCCGCGATCAGGGTCCCCGCGTAGAAGAGCCCGAACGTCCCGAGGATCTCCGAGATCCAGATCAGGAGGGCGACGAAGGCGATCGACTCGACCAGGCGCGCGGGAGCGCCGGTCCAGGCCGGCAGCAGCTTCTGGCGCAGCCGGTGCGCGCTGAAGGCCAGCGGCCCGACTACCAGCGCCAGCTGGACGGCTCCCAGGAGGTAGGAGCCGAGGTCAACCACGGGGAGCTCCCGGCAGGCGGGTCAGCGGCCGAGGCCGCTGATCACGGCCGGGACGTCGCCTTCGGCGACCATCCCCTGCGCCCGAGCCTCGCGCTCGACCACGATCGGGTCGCCGGAGGACTGGATCCGATTGTGGAGCTGCCGGTTTTCCCGCAGCAGCCCGTGCAGCTTCGCTTTCGCCGCGGTGGTGCCCGTGTAGGTCTTGACGAAGTCGATCGTCGGGTTCAGGTAGGAGTAGAGGACGGCCGCCAGCACGAGCGTGAGGGCGACGCGGCCGACGCGATCCCACTTGATCCGGGTCGGGCCGCTGCGGGCGGCGGGCCGGGCTCTGCGCGCGGCGGGTCGCCGGCGGACGGCTCCGGCCCCCCGGGCGGCGTGAGCGCTGGCAGCCATACCCGGAGCTACGCGGCCGGGCCCCGCTTTCCTCCATTAAGGGCGGCGCTGGACGAACGCGTCCAAACCTGGGAACCGCGCGGCCTCGCCCAGCTCCTCCTCGATCCGCAGCAGCCGGTTGTACTTGGCGACGCGATCGGAGCGCGAGGGCGCGCCGGTCTTGATCTGCCCGGCGCCGGTGGCCACGGCGAGGTCGGCGATCGTCGTGTCCTCGGTCTCGCCCGAGCGGTGCGAGATCACCGCGGTGTAGCCGGCGTCGCGGGCGGTGCGGATCGCCTCCAGCGTCTCGCTCAGGGTCCCGATCTGGTTCACCTTGACCAGGATCGAGTTGCCGACCCCGAGCTCGATGCCGCGGCGCAGCCGTTCGGGGTTGGTGACGAAGAGGTCGTCGCCGACCAGCTGCACCCGCTCGCCGAGGCGTTCGGTCAGCAGCCTCCAGCCGTCCCAGTCCTCCTCGTCCATCCCGTCCTCGATCGAGACGATCGGGTAGCGCGAGCAGGCGTCCACCCAGTAGGCGGCCATCTCCTCGGAGGAGAGCGCGCGCCCCTCGTGCTCGAGCTCGTAGGAGCCGCCCTCGAAGACCTCGCTGGTGGCCGGGTCGAGGGCGATGAAGACGTCCCGGCCGGGCTCGTAGCCCGCGGCCTCGACCCCCGCCAGAACCGCCTGCAGCGCCGCCTCGTTCGACTCGAGGTCGGGCGCGAAGCCCCCCTCGTCCCCGACCGCGGTCGCCAGGCTCCGCGAGTGCAGGGAGCCCTTCAGCGCGTGGAAGACCTCGGCTCCGACCCGCAGGCACTCGGAGAAGCTCTCCGCTCCGGCGGGGACGATCATGAACTCCTGGAAGTCGACCGAGTTGTCGGCGTGGGCGCCGCCGTTGAGGACGTTCATCATCGGCACCGGCAGCAGGCTGGGCTCGCCGCCGCCGTAGAGCTCGGCCAGGTAGCGGTAGAGCGGCTGTTGGGAATCGGCGGCTGCGGCCTTCGCGGTGGCCAGGGAGACCCCGAGCAGGGCGTTCGCCCCGAGGCGGCCCTTGTTCGGGGTGCCGTCGAGCTCGACCATCGTGCGGTCGAGCGCCCCCTGCTCGGCGGCCCGCGCCCCGGTCAGCGCCTGGGCGATCTCGCCGTTGACGTTGGCGACCGCCCTCGTCACCCCCTTGCCGGCCCATCGCTCGCCCCCGTCCCGCAGCTCGACCGCCTCGAACTCGCCGGTCGAGGCGCCGGATGGAACGGCGGCCAGCCCCCGCGCGCCCGACTCCAGCACGACCTCAACCTCGACGGTCGGATTGCCGCGCGAATCGACGATCTGGCGGGCGTGGACCTGAGAGATCGTGCTCACGGGCGCGCCAGTCTATTCAGCTGGGTCGGCGGCGCGCCGGGTGCTATTCGCCGGCTGCGCCTTCGGGCGCGGCTGCGCCTTCGGGCGCTTCGATCGGCGACGCGGCCCCTTCTTCGCCTTTTTCCCCCGCCCCTTCGGGGATCGGCCGCTGCGGGAACGGTTCCCCTTTCGGTTTCTGCTCGGTGATGCTCCCGGGCAGCGCCGGTGAGATCGGCGTCACCGGCGAGGGGCATTCTTTCGCCGGGGTTTTCGGATCGGCTTCGTAGCAGGCCGGCGCGGCGTTGGCGGGATGGCCGGAGCCGGTGAAGTTGGCGCACCGTTCGATCACGTAGCCGTCGGCGCAGAAGGTGCGCGACTGCCACTTCGCCTGGTAGTCGGCGACGAATTCGGCGAAGAATTCCTGCTGCGTTTCGGATTTCAGCGTTTCTTCGATCTGCGCTTTCACTTCCGCCAGCGATTTGACTTTGGCGGGGTTGAGCTTCGCGACTTCGAGCACGATGTAGTTGGTTTCAAATTTCAGCGGGCCGACGAGTTCGCCGGTGGCAGCACCGAAGATCGCTTTTTTCAGCGGTTCCTGGAGGAGTTCTTCGGTGATCCCTTTCTGCAGGCCGCCTTTCGATTTGCTGCTCGGGTCGCTCGAGTACTTGCCGGCCGCCTTTTTCCAGCCGGCCGGCGAGCTGTCGGCTTCGAGCGCCTTCTTCGCCGCGTCGACCTTGCCTTTGTCTTTGTTGATGACGATGCGAACATCGCGGCTCTCTTTTTCGGTGAACTGCGACGCCTTTTCTTCCTCGTAGTAGCTCTCTATCTGCGAGCTGGAGGGCGCCGGGGTTTCGCTGTTCACCTGTTCCTGGATGCCGGTGCTGAGGACCTGGAGTTCGACCCGGGCATCGACGTCCTCCTGGGTGAATTTCGATTCCGCGAGGAATTTCTCGTAGGCGCCTTTGCTCGGGAAGCTCTGTTTTTTGATCTGGGCGAGTTCGTCTTCCACCTGTTTCTCGGTGACCTCGACCCCGCGCGCTTCGGCTTCGCCCTTGATCCAGATCCGGTCGAGCAGTTCCCCCAGCGCCGTGTTCTTCATTTCTTCGAATTTTTTGCTGCCGGGCTCGGGGGCTTTTTTCAGTTTCGCCTGGGCGACCTGCTGCTCCATCGCGTGGTCGAATTCCTCCTGGCTGACCGCGCCGAACTCGTCGGGGACGTCCTCGACCAGGGCCACGTCGCCGGAGGGAACGCTGGGCGAGCCGATCCCCTGCGCGATCGCGAAGCCGACGAACAGCAGGACGAAGAGGACGGCGAAGAGGATCAGCGCCAGGCGCTGCCGACCGGCCGCACGATCCCTCTCGGGTTTCCCTCTCTGCCTAGATTTCGCTCCCACGCAGGCGGCAGCATAGTCAAATCGGTTCGCGCAGGCACTTTCAGGCCGCGGTGGGCTCCGCCGCCCGCCGCGCAGTCCGCAGCCCCGCGGCCAGCGCCAGCACGGCCGCAAGCCGCTCCTCGGGGTCGCCGTCCACCCGCATCGCCGCGGTCTGCTCGCGCCATTCGTAGAGCGCCCCCTCGACCTGCTCGGCCAGGATCCCGGCGCCGGCCGAGTCCAGCTCGACGCCGCTGACGCTGAGGCGACCGCCGCGGAACTCGACGCTGCGGGCCCCCGCCAGCCCCAGCTCGATCCGCGCCTGCTGCAGCTTCAGCAGGTTCTCCGCCTGCGGCGGCAGCGGGCCGAAGCGGTCCTCCAGCTCGTCGCGGATCGCCCGCAGCTGTCCCGGCTCGCGGGCGGCGACGATGCGGCGGTGGACGTCGATCTTGGCGGCCTCTAAGGGCACGAAGGCGGCCGGCAGGTAGGCGTCGACGGG
>JBKPOX010000121.1:0-3282 GCA_046733335.1 Actinomycetota bacterium
GCGTGGTAGCCGTACTTCATCGCGTACTCCTTGACGACGATGCGGTAGGTCATGCAGTCGTCGGCCATCTCGAGCGCGTTCTTGTAGCGCATGTCGACCTCGTGCTGGGAGGGGCCGACCTCGTGGTGGGTGTACTCGACGTGGATGCCGAGCTTCTCCAGCGCCAGCACCGTCTCTCGGCGCAGGTCCGAACCGGCGTCGAGCGTCGTCAGGTCGAAGTAGCCGCCCTCGTCGAGCACCTCGGGGACGCCGCTCGCCGGCTTTGCCGAGCGGAAGTAGAAGTACTCCAGCTCGGGGCCGATGTTGTAGGCGTCGAAGCCCATCTCCTCCGCCCGCTTCAGCGCCCGCCGCATGATCCAGCGGGGGTCGCCCTCGTATGGCCCGCCGCCGGGGACGTGGACGTCGCAGAACATGCGGGCGACGGCGTCCTCCTCGGGACGCCACGGGATCAGGGCGAAGGTCGACGGATCGGGCACGGCCAGCATGTCGGACTCCTCGATCGGGTTGAAGCCGGTGATCGAGGACCCGTCGAAGCCCATCCCGCCGTCGAAGGCGTCGTCGAGCTCGGACGCGTTGACCGAGAAGCTCTTCAGCTGGCCGAGCACGTCGGTGAACCAGAGGCGGATGAAGCGGACGTCGTGCTCCTTGACCAGCTCGACGACGTCGGCGGCGCTGCGGGGTTGCTCTGCCATGCCTGCTGCCTCCTTGGCTCTCGCGAGGGCCGCAACGATAGGCGAATGAACCGGCGAGGTGCGGATCGCCGTATTTACGGGTAGAGAGAGGACTTCCGGCGCGGCTTGAAAGCCCCCTCGAAACGAGGTATAACTTACGTCAAGTAAGTAAGCGGCTAAAAGTAAAGTAAAGGCCACGTTAGGGCTCTGCCGGAGCGACTTGCCGCCTTCGGCAGACTCCAGAAGCGAGAAGCGAAGTGACCGTAAAAACCGCAGTGAGCAGATTCCAGATCCACGACGAGCTGACGGCTCCGGACGAGAGCGCTCCGCTCATCAAGAGCATCCAGGCCGCCGGCGGCGCGGTGACGAAGTTCGTCGGCGTGCTCGCGGGCGCTCCGGCTGTCCTCCGCGCCTACACGCGGATGCGCTCGGAGCTGCGCGGGGGAGTCCTGCCGCAGGCGACGAGAGAGCGGATCGCGCTGGCGGTGGCCGAGCATCGCGAAGACCAGTACAGCATCGCCCAGCACGCCAAGTCCGCGCGCCGGGCGGGGCTCGGGCTCGACGAGGTCTCCAAAGCCCGCAGCTTCACCTCCGGCGATCCCAAGGAGGCGGCCCTGCTCGCCTACCTGAAGGAGGCGCTCGATGCTGAGGGCCCGCCGCCCCTGCACCTCCACGAGGAGGCGCGTGAGATCGGCTGGAGCGACGAGGAGATCCTCGAGGCGGTCGGGCACCTGGCGCTGAACGAGTTCCAAAGCCTGATCGCGAGCGCCGCGGCGCTGCCCAAGGACCAGGCCGGTCCGCGGGTTCTCCCTTCGGCTGCGTAGGCGGCTGGGGGGCGGGTCCCCCACCCCAGACCCCACCCGGTTTTGGCCCGTGGTCTCGTGAGGGGCGGGGGGGACCCGCCCCCACAGTTGCCGGGTACTACCCCTCGACCAAGGTCGCGGTGTAGAGCAGGCGCGCCGTGGTGTATTTGCAGCCGTAGGTGGCGCGGGTGTCGACCCTCTGCTGGGGTTCGCCCTGGCGGATGTCGGTGGCGTTCTTGCAGGCGCCGGCTTCGCGGCTGGCGCGCCAGACGTTGGTCGCCGGGAGATCCTGGGCGAAGGCCGGTGCCCAGGTGGGAACGCTGAGGCCGACGATGTCGCCCTTTTCGACCTTCAGGTTGGCCCCGAATTCAACCGTCTGCCCGAGATAGGGCGAGAGCACCTTGACCGAGCCCTGGCTGCGAAGCACGTAGCGCGGCGGGTTCGTGCCGCCGACGCGGCGCAGGATCGCCAGGCGCGCCTGCGGCGGCGTCCCGAAGAAGCCGTTGAAGAAGGTTCGCTGGCTGTTGGTCGGCTGCGCCAGGGTCAGCGTCCAGGCCTTGATCGTGCCGTCGTGCGGGACGAGGAACGGCAACCGCGTCTGGCCGTTGTCGACCTGGAAGCCGGTGACGCTCCCGACCGCCTGACAGGGAAGGTCGGGACAGGAGGGATCCGGCTCGCTCGCGGTCTTGCCGAGGATGACGGTCGTGCGCGGGGCCTTGGCGGCGTCGCTGTCGGCGGCGAGGCTGACGAGCAGCGCCAGCGAGCAGCTGAGCAGGCCCAGGACCAGGAAGCGCCCCCTGCGGGTGCGGGCGGTTGGCACTCCTACCGGCGAGAACCTCGACATCGACGCTGCTCCTCTCGTTGCTTTGACGCCAGTGCCCGACGGCACGGCCCATGGGACACCACTACCTCGCCACGGCAGCCTAGTCCGGCGGTCGGGCGGAGAACCGCTCAGCGACCGCGGTAGGGGCGGGCGTATTCGAGCGCTATCGCGTAGCGGAGGCGACCCACGCCGGGGAAGGCGAGGGCCTCGCTGGCGGCCTGGGTGAGGTCCCAGGCCCGGCCGTCCACGTAGGGGCCACGGTCGATCACCCGCGTTACCAGGGCGCGGCCGTGGTAGACGAACTTGACCGTGGTGCCGCAGGGCAGGGTCTTGTGAGCGACTCCGAGGGTGTCTGGATGCAACGTCGCGCCGCAGGCGGTCTTGTTGCCCCAGAGCCCAGGCCCGTACCAGCTGGCGCCGCCGTAGCGGAAGGGGGTGAAGGCGAACTCCTCGCCGGCAGCGGTGGCGACGTGGCTGGAGGCGCCGCCGGTGTCCGCCTTGGCGCCGGTCGCGGCGCCGGCCAGCAGGGCCAGGGCGGCAGCCAGGGCAAGGGTCCAGCGCAGGGAGGTTTGCTCGATCGTCGTCATCTCTTTCCAGGCGCTTGCGGGGTTAGCTGACGGGCTCGCGCTGAAAGAGCTGCGCTACGCGGCAGGCGCCGCGATTCGCCCCAACTGATTGGGCCCCCCGCTCCCCGCGGTATGTAGGCGGAGATTCAGCGGAAGTTGGCGGCAGGTTAGCAAACGTTAAGACAGAAAATCGTGCAACGGTTCCAGGCGCCATAGAAAAGGCCCCTCGCGGGGCCTTTTCCTTAGCGGGCCTGTAAGCCGGATCCTGTCTCGAGCGGCCATCTATCTCTGCGGCCTACCTGGACCTCGCCGAGCCGGGTCGACGGTCCTGCTTGGCCTTGCACCGGGCGGGGTTTGCCTGGCCGCCGCGTCACCGCGACGCCGGTGCGCTCTTACCGCACCATTTCACCTTTGCCTGT
>JBKPOX010000122.1:0-37881 GCA_046733335.1 Actinomycetota bacterium
CCTCACTGGTGATCGAGAGCACCCGGCACTCGACCTTGGCCTGCTCGAAGATCTCGCGGGCGAACTCATACCAAGAGCAGGTGCCCGCCGCCGCCATGTGGTGGATGCCGTACTCGATCCCCTCGATCAGGCGGACGATGCCGTAGGCGAGGTGCCAGGTGTAGGTGGGCGAGCCGACCTGGTCGCGGACGACGGTGACCTCGTTCTGAGCCTCGGAGAGGCGCAGCATCGTGTCGACGAAGTTGCGGCCCCCGAGCCCGAAGAGGCCGGCGGAGCGGACGATGAAGTGGCGCTTGTTGGCCGCGGCGACCGCCTCCTCGCCGGCGAGCTTGGTGCGGCCGTAGGCCGAGAGCGGCGCCGGCTGGTCGCTCTCGACGTAAGGCGCGCCTTTGGCGCCGTCGAAGACGTAGTCGGTGGAGACGTGGAGGACGCCGGCTTCGACCTTGCTCGCCGCCGCGGCGACGTTCCCGGCCCCTTTGCCGTTGACGGCGAAGGCGGGCTCCTCGGCCTCCTCGGCGCCGTCGACGTCGGTCCAGGCGGCGCAGTTGATGACAACGTCGGGGCGCTCGAGGTCGAACTTGCGGTCGAGCGCGTCGGGGGCGGTGACGTCGAGCTCGGCCCGGCCGTAACCGACCACGTCGTGGCCGGCGTTGCCGGCGGCGAGCAGCACGTCGCGGCCGAGCATCCCGGCGGCTCCGGTGACGAGCAGCTTCATCAGACCCGGAGGCTCTGGGGTTTTTCCGTCATCACGAGCCGGACAGGCTAATCGCTTGCGGCGACTGGTGGGAGGCATGCCCCAGCGCTCCCACGAGCTCGCTCACCAGCCGCACGCGTCGATCGTAAAACACCTCCCGGGTGGTTTCCGATATGCATACGCCGTGGCGCGGCTGTCGATCCTGATGCCGGTGTTCAACGAGCGAGAGACCGTGCGCAGCGCGGTCGAGCAGGCGCTTGCGCCGAGCTACCCGGTCGACGAGGTCGAGTTGGTGATCGTCGACGACGGATCCACGGACGGGACTCCCGGAATCCTGGCGGAGCTGGCGGAGAACCCTCAGGTGACCCTGGTCACCCATGACCGCAACGCCGGCAAGGGGGCTGCCGTGCAGACCGCCCTCGGGCACGCGAGCGGCGACTACGCCGCGATCATGGATGCCGACCTGGAGTACGACCCGGCGGACATCGGCAAGCTGCTGGAGCCGGTCGTCGCGGGCGAAGCCGACGTCGTCTTCGGCTCACGCGGGTTCGAGTCCCACTCGGCTTTCAGCTTCTGGTACGTGATCGGCAACAAAGGGGTCACGCTCGCCGCGAACCTGCTGTTCAACAGCTACCTGGGCGACATCATGACCTGCCACAAGGTGATGCGAACCGAGATCTTCCGCTCGCTTCATTTGAAGTCCCGCGGCTTCGACATCGAGCCCGAGATCACCGGGAAGCTGCTCGCCGGCGGCCACCAGATCTACGAAGTGCCGGTGCGCTATCGCGCCCGCGGCCGCGAGGAGGGGAAGAAGCTGACGGCGCTCGACGGGCTGCGCGTGCTGCGCACCCTGGTCGAATGCCGGGTGGGCGCAGGCTGGAAGCTGCCCTCGCGGGTTCGTCCCCCTGCGGGGGATGCCGAGCACCAGCCGGAGAACGCCGGCGCCGCTCAGCTGTAGCGTCGGCTTAGCGGTTTCCGCGCAACCTGCTGGCGATCCGGCGTGCTCGCTCCTCCAGCCCCGAGAGCCGGGACCGTCCCGCTGGAGGCGGCTGTGCCTGAAGGCGGCGGAGCTCGGCGAGGATGCGGTCCCGGTCTTCGGTGACCGCTTCGCGCTCGCCGCTGTGGAGGCCGCGATCCGCCGCCAGAGCGACAGTTTCGGCGCTCAGCTGGGCGACGTTGTGGCGGAGAGCGGCGAACTCGCGCGGCTCGTCGGGCTCGATCGCTTCGAGGTCTGCTTTGGTCACCGCAACTTCTCTCTTGCGGAGGAGGAGCCAGCCGTGCGCAGCCTGATCGGCGTCCTCCACCCGCTCGAAATCGAAGAGCCGCCCCCAGTGGGCGCGCAGCCACCACTCGGAATGCTGGACCGAGGGGCCGCCCTCCTCCCATGGCTGCCAGGGGCGCAGCACGTTCATCCCGACCCGGCCTTCGTCCCACTCCTCGCCGGCGATCGAAGGCGACATGCCCCTGCCGAGGAAGGTGGCGATCAGCTGCCCGCCCGGCTTCAACATGCGGTGCAGCTCGATGAGCCAGCCAGCCCAATGGTCGGTGAGGTGGGTGAACACCGACATCGCGAGGGCGAGGTCAAGATAGCCGTCTGGAAGGTCGAGGCCGGGCTCCTCGCTGCAGGTGAAGACCCTGAGCGGGGGGCTCAGGTTTTCCTCGAGCCATTTCACGCTCGGCTCATCGATGTCGCAGCCGTAGATCTCGCTGCGCTCCGCCTCGTCCAGCAGGTGGCGGAGGAGCTTGCCTGTCCCGCAGCCGAAGTCGAGCATCCTCCGCGGCTCCGAGAACCAATCCTGCCCCAGCGCGCCGAGAACTATCTCCTTGATATCGGCCCCCATCGCGTCGAAGCTCTGGAGGGGGTTCTCTTGGTCCACCACGCCGACGCGGCGGGCCAATCCAACCGGCGGCAGGGGTGCGTCTTGCACGGGCAAGACTTCAGACGAGTTTGATCTCGGACCGGTCGCCGACGAGCAGCTGAAGCGTCTTCGGCATTCCGGAGCTGCGGGTCAGCTTCACTTCCTTGCCCAGCAGGCTCGCCTCCATCCGCGTGCCCAGGTCCTCGACGACAGAGCAGGAGAGGACGATCGAGTTCTCGACTTCGGAGCGGCGCACGTGGACGCCGTCGCCGATCGAGGTGTAGGGACCGATGTAGGCGTCCTCGACATGGGCGCCTGCGCCGATCACGGCGGGGCCGCGGACGACGGAGCGCTCGAGCCTGGCCCCGGGGCCGATCACCACCCTGCCCTCGACCTTGGACGAGTCGTCGACTTCTCCCTCGACCGAGGTCACCAGCTCCTCCAGCACGAGCCGGTTGGCCTCGAGCATGTCGGCCAACTGCCCGGTGTCCTTCCACCAGCCGCGCACCACCTCGGAGCGGACGGTGCGGCCGTCGTCGATCAGCTTGTCGATCGCCTCGGTGATCTCCAGCTCGCCCCGCCAGGACGGCTGCAGCGACCTCGCCGCGTCGAAGATCAGGTTGCTGAAGAGGTAGACGCCGACCAGGGCGAGGTTCGAGGGCGGGTCTTTCGGCTTCTCGATCAGGCGGACGATCTTCTCGCCGTCGAGCTCGGCGACGCCGTAGGACTGGGGGTCGTCGACCGGGGTGAGCAGGATCAGCGCGTCGGGCTCGTGCTCGGTGAAGGCAGCGACGAGGCCGCGCAGACCGTCGCGCAGCAGGTTGTCGCCGAGGTACATGACGAAGGGTGAGCCGCCGATGAACTCCTCCGCGGTGAGGACAGCATGGGCGAGGCCGGCGGGCTCGTCCTGGACGATGTAGGTGATATCGGCGCCGAACCGCGAACCGTCGCCGGCGGCCTCGCGGATCTCCTCGCCGGTCTCCGGCGCGATGATGATCCCGATCTCCTTCACCCCCGCGTCGACCAGCGCCTCGATCCCGTAGAAGAGCACGGGCTTGTTGGCCACCGGCACCAGCTGCTTGGCGGAGGTGTGGGTGATCGGGCGCAAGCGCGTGCCCGCACCGCCGGAGAGGATCAGTCCCTTCAGGGGGTCCATGCGAGGCTGCAACCCTACCGAGCGGGGAGACGAGCGGTTCCAGCGGGTTGTCGGCCGGACGCCTATCCGCAGCATCAGCGACCATTACCTGGTGACCAAGGTGGACGAGGGGGCCTTCGTGCCGGAGATCGACGACGATGCCCTGCAGCGCCTGAGCGAGGCGCTGGACAAAGACGGGTCGTCCCGACGATGCTGCATGAGCCTGGGATCGACCGAGATCGGAAGTGGGACCTCCAGATGGAATTGATCGACGCCGCGTGCGACGCGTTGAAGACCGGCGAGGTGGACCTCGTCATGCTCAACGATGCGCCACCGCTGTTTCAACAACGCGCGATCAGAGACGCAACGCGGCTGGTCGAGCGCGACCATGCGCAGCGGGTGCGATTCGAGACCCGGGCATTGCTCACCTACTTCGACACCGCGCCTCTCCGGTTGGCGTTCAAAGAAGGGCTGAGGAGACGTATCAAGGAGGGTCGCTTTGGTCGACGATGATCGGGCGAGCCTCCGACTGAGACGACTAGAGGAGAGGAACCTCCTAGTCCACCTCTATCTGGACGTCGACGACGGGAAGGTCTTCGAGTCCCTCTCCCACCTCGACGCCATGCGCCAGTTCGCGGCGTTTGTCGAGGAGCAGCTCGACTGAGACCGGCGGTCTATATCCCTAATTTCAACGGCGCCGCCCGGCTGCCGGCGACCCTGCGTTCGCTCGGGGGGCAGACGCGACCGCTCGACGTCGTCCTTGTCGACAACGGCTCCAGCGACGATTCGGTCGAGCTGGCGCGGCGGGAGCTGCCGGAGGTGAAGGTGGTGGCGCTGAGCGAAAACCTCGGCTTCGGCCGGGCGATCAACCGAGCGGTAGCCGAGGTCCCGGGGGATCCGGTGATCCTGCTCAACAACGACGCGGTGCCGGAGCCGCGCTTTCTGGAGGCCCTGCTGGAGGGACTTAGGCCAGAGATCGACTCTGTCGCCGGGGTGCTGCTACAGGAGCAGGCGCCGGATCTGATCGACTCGGCCGGCGTCGTCGCCGACCGGACCCTGATGGGTTTCGATTACCTCCACGGAGAACCGTCCGAGGCCGCCGCAACAGCACCCGCTCCGTTGGGCCCAACCGGCGGCGCCGCGCTCTACCGCCGCGAGGCCTTTGAAGCGGTGGGGGGCTTCGACGAGCGAATCTTCCTCTATTACGAGGACCTCGACCTGGCGCTGCGGCTCGCGGCTCGCGGCGGTCGCTGCGCGCTGGCGCCTGATGCGCGAGCGCTGCACGCCTATTCGGCGAGCCTCGGCGCCGCGAGCGCCCGCAAGTACGGCTGGACGGGTTGGAGCCGCGGCTACATGCTGCGGCGCTACGGGGTCATGCGCAGCCCCGTGCTGGCCATGCGCGCCCTCGCCTGCGAGGGCACCCTCTGCGCGGGACAGCTGCTGAAGGACCGGACCGGGGCGGGGCTGCGAGGACGCCTGCGTGGCTGGCGCGACGCCGGGGGCCTGGGACCGCGGGACGCGGATGGCGCACCCCTGCTCAACCTCAGCGCGGGCGAAGCACTTGCGCTAAGACGGCAGCGCCGGGTTCGGTAACGCAGCAAACCTCTTTCGGTACCAGGCGTTATTCTCTGCCGCCTGGCAAGCACCCACGCTTACGTGAGCGGCATCGCAGGGCGGCAAGAAGCGGCGATTTCAACCGCCCATCGTCTCCTTCGAACCAAGGGAGGCGCCGTCTTGGCAACCGGCCTCGGCGTCGCCCTTCTCACCTGGCCGATCAGGTTCGTGAGCCCGGCTCCGGGGATCGATCCGAGCTGGAGCAGCGGGCTCTACATGGCGGTCCACGACGGTATGAATTTCGGCAGCGAAGTCGTCTTCACCTACGGCCCGCTGGGGTTTCTGGCCGGGCCGCAGCTTTGGTACAGCTGGCTTGCTGTCGTCGCATACGCCTATTCCGCCACCCTCTACATCGCCTTCGCCATCACCCTCATCTGGATGCTCAACCGAACCATCAGCCTAGAGGGGTCGGCAGTGGTCGCCTTCCTGTATCTGGTGACGTTCCTGGAAGTCGGGCTTGTTCCCCTGCTGCTGGCAGTGGGCTGGTCGTTCACTGCCCTGAGCGCCGACCGCCCTCCCGCCGCCGTTAGGATGCTGGCGATCGGCGGCGGCGCCTTGAGCGCGATCGCGCCGCTGGTGAAGCTCTCGGTGGGGCCGCCGGCGGTCCTGATCTGCCTTCTCGGACTTGCCGGCGCCCGCGCCGGCAGACGCGAATGGCTCCTCTTCGCAGCCACCGCCGGCGGCGGCCTGCTCTCGCTCTGGTTGCTTTCAGGCCAAGCCTTAGGCGACCTTTGGAACTACGCAGTCAACGGTGCGCAGATCGCCTCTGGTTACAGCGAAGCGATGGCGCTCGATGCGGCTCCCACTTGGCAGGCGATCTTCCTGGCTGCGTCCGCGCTCGGCTTGGTCGCCGCGGTCAGCCGCGCCTCCTTCCGCGACTCCCGAAGCCGCTGGTTTGCGTGCGGACTGACCGCCGTGGCCGCATACGTGATGTTCAAGTACGCGACCACGCGGCTCTCCCCCGTCCTCGTCTCGATCGGAGCCTCCGTAATGGTCGGAATTCTGCTGATGGCCCCATGGCCCCATCCCAGAACCTTCGCCTACCTCGCCGCGAGCGCGGCGCTGGGAGCGGTCGGCTTTCATATCTCAAGCCTTCCCCCGCGGCTGGACGTGGTCGGCAATATCAAGGGTCTGGTGGACTCGGCCGAGCTGGCGGTCCGTCCGGGCCTCCGCCAACGGCGGATCGATGAAGCACGGGCGAGTTTGCGGGCAGCACTCCCGCTCCCGCCCGAGGCGCTCGCCGCCGTCAGGGGCAAGCGAGTGGCAATCGACCCGTGGGAAGCCAGCGTGGCCTGGACCTACGAACTCGACTGGTCGCCGCTGCCCGTTTTCCAGAGCTATTCCGCCTACACGCCGAGACTTGATGCCCTCAACGCCGCCGCGGCCGAAGCCCCGGACGGGCCCCAGGTGATCCTTCGCGCCCAGGCCGGTGGAGACAGCGCTCTCGGCGGCAGCCGCAGCTTCGAAGGTCGGGTTGCCGCCTGGGACCCTCCGGAACAGAATCTTGCAATCCTGTGCAACTTCCGCTCGACGCTGACCGTGGGCATTTGGCAGGTGCTCTCGCGAATCCGCGATCGATGCGGGGAGCCGAAACCGATCTCGAGCATTTCGGCGAAGCCCGGCAAGACCGTCAAGATCCCACGGGCCGGGCGCGACCAGATCGTGATCCTGCGCCTGAAGGGGATCGGGATCGAAGGACTCGAACGACTGCGCCTGCTGGTGTGGCAGCCGCGCCCGAGGGCGGCCACGCTCAACCACGCTGCGACCCCTTCTCCCCTGGTCCCTAGTACCAACGAGGATGGGTTGATTGTCTCGCGCGACCCCAGGCTCGACAGCCCAGGCGTATTCGCTCAGCTGCCGGAGGTCAGGACGATGTCCGTGGAAGGAGTCGATCGGCAACTCCAGTTCGATTTCTACCGCGTCGAGGTCCAGCCGGCGTCGAGCCAGCACTGAGCGCGGGCGAGGTCCCCATCACGGGCGAGGCGCCGGCGCTCGCGCAGCATCGCCGGCAGCAAGCGCAGGCCTTCGATCTTGCCGCGCAAGGTGGCGCGGAAGCGGCGCTGTGCGGCGGCTCGGGCAAGTGCTCCGATCTCGACCGCGAGGATCCGCGGCAGTGCGGCGGGCGGCATGAACTTGGCCTGGGTGGCGATGCGGTTGCGGGCGACGAGGCGGGCGTTCCAGGCGCTCGGGCGCGGTGCCGCGGCCATCCAGGAGGCGTTGCCGAGGTGCCACACCGCCGCCGCCGGGACATAACCGAAGCGCCAGCCGGCGATTCCCGCCCGCACGTTGAGGTCGACGTCCTCGTAGAAGGAGAAGTAACGCTCGTCGTAGCCGCCGAGCTGGTCGAACAGCTCCCGCCGCAGCAGGCAGGCCGCGCCGCAGACCCCGAAGACCTCCCGCGGCTCGCAGTGGCTGGTCGACTGCGCCTCCCCCGCCCCCAGCTCGATCGCCCGGCCGTCGCGGGTGAGCGCCTGGCCGGCGCTGTAGAGACGCGCACGTTCGGGATCGCGCGTTCCCTCGCGTCCCTCCAGCTGCAGGATTCGCGGCTGCACCCCGCCGAGGCCCGGATCTGCCTTCAGGGCCTTCAGCAGCGCCCCCACCGCCCCCGGCTCGACCACGGTGTCGGCGTTGAGGGCGAGGATGGCCCCGGCCCGCACCCGAGCCACCCCGAGGTTGATCGCCCGCGCGAAGCCGACGTTCTCCGGCAGCGCCAGGTGGGGAACCCCCTCGCGCTCCAGGTAGGCGACGGAGCCGTCGCCCGAGCCGTTGTCCACCACCAGCACCTCCAGCGGCACCCCCTGCTCCCGCAGCGACTCCAGGCAGTCCGGCAGCAGGTCGGCGCTGTTCCAGCTCGGAATGACCACCGCGACGGGGGCGACCTCGGTCATGGGCGCAGTATCAGGGACAGACGTACACCGGCTGCTGCGAGACGATCCGGACCCGCCAGGGGACGTCGGAGCCGTCCCTGGGAATCGTCAGCAGCGTCGTCGTGTCGCCCGCCGCCCCCGCCGTCTGCACCGGGTAGGAGCCCGCGGCGAAACGAGCGAGGTCGATCGTCACCCGCGGGCCTGGCTCGGCGAGGATCTTCGCCACCCCCGGTCCCAGGGCCGTGTCTTCGGGACCGCCCGGGCCGCCACCGAGCGCACACCCCCTCCCCTGCTCTCCGGCCCCGGGGCTGGTAGCCGTCCTCAGCGGCAGCGCCTGCGAGATCACCACGTCCGCCTGGCGCGGCCCGGGTTCGGGCGCCGCGGCCAGCTCCTCGGGCGTGTAGGCCGGCGAGCCGAACTCCTCCTCGGCCTCGAGGTACCTGCCGGCGAAGACGTCGATCAGCGAAGGGGTGCCGGCGATCGCCGGCGTCAGCTCGAATTCGGGCGCCACGTGCCGGCGGGCGATCTCGATCCCGGCGAGGTCGGCCCTGGTCAGCACCGACTGGTTCTCCAGCCACCTGCTGCCGTCCCTGAAGAAGTGGATGTTGGAGGCCACCGCGGCGACGGTCACCGCCCCCATCACCGCCAGCGCCGTGCGGCTGAAGCGGATGCCGCGCAGCAGCTCGACCGCGAGCAGCAGGGTGAAGGCGGCGGCTGCGTACATGTAGCGGCCGGTGCTGGGCTCGCGGCCGGGGATGTAGTTGAAGGCCGTGAGGAACCAGTTGGTCGCGGTCGCCGCCGCGACCGGCCAGAGGCCGGGCGAGAAGCCGGGACGGCGGATCTGCTGGACGACGAGGAGGGCGATCGCCCCGAGGAGCAGCGGTTCGCCCCAATCGAGGACGGTCGCCGGCGGTCCTTCGATCGGCGCCTGGCTCAGCCCCAGGAGCGACTCGAGCGAGACCGCCATCCCTTCCATCACGTAGCGCGGGGAGTCGAGGACGTTGCCCAGGGAGAGGTGGCTTTCGGCCTCGTTTCCCCAGCCGAGGTACCAGAGGCCGAACAGCGCGACGGGGACCGCGACGAACCAGGCGCGCCCCAGGCCGCGCTCGCGGCGATGCTGGAGGAGATGGACGGCGGCGGCGGCCATGAAGGCGATCCCGAGGCTGGAGAAGCCGGTCGAGACCACGAGGAAGACGCAGGCGAGCGCGTCGCCGGTCGCGTCTTCGCGGTCGAGCGCGAGCAGCATCGCGATGCCGAAGAGGACCGAGCCGATGAAGGCGAGCTCGAAGGGCCAGAGCAGGTCCGACCAGGCCGGGCCGACGAACAGCAGCAGGGCCGTCCCCATCAGCGCCAGCCAATCGCCGACCCGCCGCCGCGCGTAGACGAAGAAGAGCGTCGCCGCGACCAGCGACATCGCGATCATCAGCAGGTATTCGGGGAGCGCCGAGCCCATCCCGAAGACGTGGAGGAAGAGGAGCTCGATCGCGACCGGGAGCAGGACGATGTGCTCGTTATGCGGGCGCAGGAGGTTGTCGGCGGTGAGGTCCCGCCGGTTGATCAGGAAGTCCCAGGTGTCCTGGAAGAAGGTGAGCTCGCGCGTGAGCACGAGCAACATCACCCCCGACGTCAGCAGCGCCGCGCCCAGGAGAACGAGGGGGGCGTTGCGCCTCGTCCACGCCATCAGCGCGCGAGTGTATTCGCAGGCTCGGAGGCGCCGGGCCCCCGGAAGGCGACCGCGACGAAGGCCGCCACCGCGGCCAGGGACAGGAGCGCCGCCCAGACCGAGTAGGCGCTGCCCTCCGGCGGCGTCAGCTCCGGGGCGTAGAGCGCCAGGGTGAGGACCGAGGAGAGGCCGACCCACCACAGCGCGAAGCGGGGCAGCACCGCGTAGAGGCCGAGGACGCAGGCGGCGAGCGCCAGCAGCGGGATCACCAGGCTGCCGACGTGGACGGAGGCGTTCGATTCCGGCCCGCCGAAGATCAGCAGGCCCCAGGCGACGCAGCCGGCGAGGACCGCGGCCCAGCAGAGGAGCGAGAGGCGCCACTCGGGCCCGCCCGGATGTCCGCGCAGGCGCGCCACCGCCATCGCCGCCGGCGCCAGCAGCAGCAGGCCGAGCGAGGGGAAGAGGCTGAAGAAGAAGAGCCAGCGGAGTTCGACGGCCACCCCCTCCCAATCGCCCTCGCCGGCATCGTCGACCGCATGCTCGACCCGCTCCCAGCCGGGGCTGCCGCCGCTCATCGTCTCGACGTTGCGCCACTTGTTCTCGAGGGCGCCGCCGACGCCGGCCCGGCGGTAGCTGTCGGCGATCGTCTCCAGGGTGCCGCGGTCGTCGATCGGTTCGACCCCCGCCAGCATCCACTTGGTCAGCCGGTTGCCCGGTGGTTCGACGTAGCTCTGGTAGGCGCCCCAGGGCACCAGCAGGACGGCGCCGGCGAGGGCGGCCGCGGCGAGCCAGCGCCGGTCCGGCAGGCCGAAGGCGGCGGCGAGGACCGCCAGGGGCACGAGCCCGAAGACGGTGGCCCCGTGCGCCAGCAGGGCGAGGGCGATCAACGCTCCGCAGAGCGCGCCGGCCCGCCAATCCCGGCGCAGCCGCGACCAGCCCGGCGCCAGGACAACCGCCGCGACGGCCGCCAGGAAGGCGGCGGGCAGCAGCTTCGGCCAGACGTAGAAGCCGTGGACGATGACGAGGTCGCTGACCAGGACGGCGGCCATCGTCAGGCCGCGGCCGCGGCGGCCGACGCCTCCGGCGAGGAGGAGCGCCCATAGGGCGGGTATCCAGAGCTGCTGCACGACGATCCCGACCACCTGGCCGCGCAGTCCGGTGCCGTCCCAGCCGAAGCCGCGCTCGGCCAGCAGGTACCCGACCTGCAGCGGCGGGCGGTCGCTGGCGAGCCAATCGCCCGGGAAGACCGGCGGGGTCCCCTCGTGACCGTGGTGGAAAAACCAGTCCGCAAACCAGCTCGGCATCACGTTGTCGGAGGGGAGCTGGCTGGAGAAGCGGGTGGTGGCGATGCCGAGCGGTTCGTCCCAGCCCCCGTGCAGGAAGCCGAGGTAGGCGACGAAGGCGGTCCCCAGCGCCCAAAGCGCGAGCGGGACCGCCAGCGCCACCAGCAACCTCCGCTCGATCCGGCCGCCGCGCAGGCAGGCCGCGATCAGGATCAGCGAGCCGAAGGGCACCAGGTAGGAGATGGTGCGGCCGAGCAGCGGCGACGCGTAGAAGGCCCAGAAGGCGAGGATCGCGACCAGGCCGCTCGTCGCCAGGCCGATCGCCAGGAGCAGGGGCGGGCGGCGCAGCCCGGCGGCGGCGCCAAGCAGCATCGCGGCGGCGATCGGCAGCCCCGTGAGGGTGAGGTGCAGGGCGAGGACCGCGAGCAGGTGTGCGGCGTCAGCCAAGCGGTCGATCCCCGCCGGTGAGCCGCCGAGATTCGGCAACCATCGCGGCGCAGGCTATCCACGCTCGTGCAGTAGCGTTGGCGCGCGGCCGTGCCAAGCCCGCCGCCTTCCAGCGCGCCGATGCCTGTCGAAAACAAAACCGTAAGCCCTGGCCCCGTCCCCGCTCCAGGTCCCGGGACGCCGCCGGCGATACGGGTCGAGAACCTGCGCAAGTCCTTCCGGATCCCCACCCAGCGGATCGATTCGCTCAAAGAGCGGGCGGTCCATCCGTTCGCCTCGCGTGAGTACCGTGAGCTGCAGGCGCTGCAGGGGATCTCGTTCGAGATCCGGCAGGGCGAGTTCTTCGGCATCGTCGGTCGCAACGGCTCCGGCAAGAGCACGCTGCTGAAGCTCCTGGCCAGCATCTACCGGGCCGACAGCGGCAGGATCCAGATAGCCGGGCGGCTGGCGCCGTTCATCGAGCTGGGGGTCGGCTTCAACCACGAGCTCACGGCCCGCGAAAACGTGGTCTTGAACGGGGTGATGATGGGGCTCGCCCCGAAGGAGATGCGGCGCCGCCTCGACGCGGTGATCGACTTCGCCGAGCTGCGGGAGTTCGCGGATCTGAAGCTGAAGAACTACTCCTCCGGGATGCTGGTCCGGCTCGCCTTCGCGGTGATGATGGAGGCCGACGCCGATGTCCTGCTGATCGACGAGGTGCTCGCCGTGGGCGATGCTTCGTTCCAGCAGAAGTGCGCCGACGCCTTTCACCAGATGAAAGGAGAAGGGAAGACGATCGTCCTCGTCACCCATGAGATGACCGCGGTCGAAAGCTACTGCCACCGCGCCATGCTGCTCAGCGACGGTCACGTCGAGCACATCGGCGAGCCGGGTGAGACGGGCCGCGAGTACCTGAAGCTCAACTTCTCCGGCGAGGCCGGGGAACCGGACGCCGAGGTCGAGACCGAGGCCGCGGCGGCCGACACGGAGGGAGATCCCGACGAGGGAGAGGGCGCGCGCCTGCTCGCCTGCAGCGTCAACGACGCGGCGGGAGACGAGACGACCACGCTCGAGCTGCGGGAGACGATCCGCGTGCGGGTCGAGGTGGAGCTGCTCGACCCGCCGCCCGGCCTGCACGTCGGCATCGTCGTCGCCAACAGCGACGACGTCTCGCTCTTCGAAGTGGGAGTCCCGGTCCGCTCGGAGGACGGCTACGAGCTCAAGGGCAACCGGGTGATCGTCGATGCATCGATCGAGAACATCCTCGGACCCGGCCGCCACTTCATCCACATCGGCGTGCAGAGCCCGTTCGGAATCTCGCTCTTCGCAGAGCGGGCGGCGAGCTTCGTCGTCTACGGCACTCCCGACGCGCGCGGCGTCACCAACCCGGCCCACGAGTACGAGGTCGCGGTCGAGGGAGGGGGTTCCGCATGAACGGCACGCAGGTCTCCCAGCCCCGCCTGCAGGAGGTCACCGGGCCGTCGGCTCTCGGCGGTGGGCCCCGCCGCTTCTTCGACCTCCTCTGGCTGATGTCGGTGACCGAGTTCAAGCGGGTCTACTTCGGCACCGTACTCGGCTACCTCTGGTCGCTGATCCGACCGCTGATGCTGTTCGGCGTCCTTCTCTTCGTCTTCACCAAAGTCTTCCGGGTCGGCAGCGAAACCGTCGACCACTACGCGGTGATGCTGCTCGGTGGGATCGTGCTCTACACCTTCTTCCAGGAAGCGACCACCAACGCGGTCACCTCGGTGGTCGCCCAGGAGGGTGTGGTTCGCAAGACCCAGTTTCCCCGCCTGGTGATCCCGCTCTCCAGCGCCGTCACGGCAGCGCTGAACCTCTGCCTGAACCTGGTCGTGGTGCTTGCCTTCGTCCTCGCCTTCGGCGTGGCCCCGGTCTGGAGCTGGCTGCTCTTCCCGCTGGCGGTGACCCTCCTCTTCGCCTTCACCGCCGCGGCCGGCATGGCGCTCTCCGTCCTCTACGTACGCTTTCGCGACGTCGCGATCATCTGGGCGGTCGTCGCCCAGGTGCTCCTCTACGTGACGCCGATCCTCTACCCGATCGACGCCTTCCACAACGAGACCTACGAACGCCTGCTGCTGGTCAACCCGCTCGCCGTGATCTTCTGCGAAGTGCGTGTGTGGGTCCTTCACGAAGCGACCGCTCCGACCGCACTCGATGCCGCCGGGGGATGGATCGGGCTGCTCCCGGCAATCGCCATCTTCCTCGCCGTCTGCGCCTTCGGGGTCTGGATATTCAAGACCGAAGCTCCGCGCGTGGCGGAGGAGTTGTAGCTCCTTCCCGGCCGCTCTCGGTCGCGGAGCGCTGGGTAGACTCGGCGCGATGGCCGACCAGCCCAACCTGCTCGGGCCGACGCAGGGCTCAGAGGGCTCGGATATCGAGTCCGAGCTCGCTCGCCGCGACGAGGAGATCCTGCGCCTTCGCGACCTGCTGATCACCCGCGACGCCGAACTAGGCGCCGCCCTCGGCCGGCTGGCGATGATCGAACAGGGGTCGAAACGGATCGCGGACGCCGCCGCCCGGATCCCAATTCCCGGGGCGACCCGGCTGCTCCAGGGGATGATCCGCCTGCTCCAGCGCCTTCTCAGCTAGCGTGGCGGCTCCTCGGTTCTCGATCGTCACGCCGGTGTACGAAACGCCGGTCGACGTGCTCTGGGAGATGCTGGAGTCGGTGCGGGGCCAGAGCTTCGGCGACTGGGAGCTCTGCCTGGTCGATGACGCCTCCGATTCGCAGGAGCATCTCCGCATCCTGCAGCTGGCGGCCGGCGAGGAGCCGCGGATACGCCTCGGGTTCCGCGCCGAGAACGGCGGCATCGTCGCCGCGTCCAACGACGCTCTGGAGATGGCCCGGGGTCAGTTCGTCGCCCTCCTCGACCACGACGACAAGCTCCACCCCGACGCCCTCCTGCTGGTCGACGAGGCGATCCGGGAGCACGCGGAAGTGGATTACCTCTACACCGACGAAGACAAGATCGACGAGCAGGGGCGTCACTCGGCTCCGTTCCTCAAGCCCGACTGGTCGCCGGAGCGGATGCGGACCCAGATGTACACCTGTCACCTCAGCGTCTTCCGTCGCTCCCTTCTCGAGGCGGTGGGAGGCTTCGACGCCGAGTTCGAGGGCGCGCAGGACTGGGACCTCGTGCTGAAGGTCACCGAGCAGGCGCGGGAAGTCGTACACGTGCCGCGCGTTCTCTACCACTGGCGCAGCATCGCCACCTCGGCCGCGGCGGGCGAAGAGGTGAAACCTTGGGCGTTCGAGGCGGGAAGGAAGGCGATCCAGTCCCATTGCGGTCGCATCGGCTTCCCGGCCAGGGTGGACCGGGACCCCGAGGACCCCGGGGTCTACCACCTGGAGCCCGAGCTCGAGAGCGAACCACTGGTCAGCATCGTCATCCCGACGAGGGGAACGGTTCGCGAGATCCGCTACCAGCAGGTTCCCCTCGTCAGCAACTGCGTGCGGAGCATCGTCGGGAGATCGACCTACGAGAACTACGAGATCGTGGTCGTCGCCGACCGGGCGACCGCGGCGCCGGTGCTCGAGGAACTGCGCTCCGCCTGCGGCGAGCGCCTGCAGCTCGTCGATTTCGAGCGGCCCTTCAACTTCTCCGCGAAGATCAACGCGGGTGCGGTGCGCGGCGAGGGCGAGCACCTGCTGCTGCTGAACGACGACATCGAGATCACGACGCCGAACTGGATCGAGCGGATGGTCATGTACTCCCAGCTGCCGCACGTCGGCGCGGTCGGGGGCAGGCTGCTCCTGGAAGACGGGCGCCTCCAGCATGGGGGTGTCGCCTTCGAAGGGGGACTTCCCGGCCATCCCTACTACGGCTGGGCGGGCGACGCCCCCGGTTACGGAAACGCACTCAAGGTCGCCCGCAACACGCTGGCGGTCACCGGCGCCTGCCTGATGACCCGGCGCGAGCTGTTCGAGCGAGCAGGTGGGTTCAGCGTCTCCTACCCGGTGAACTACAACGACGTCGACTACTGCCTGAAGCTCGGCTCGGAGGGGTTGCGGGTGGTTTACGACCCGGACCTCGTCATGTACCACTTCGAGTCGTCCAGCCGGAGCCCGGAGGTCGAGGAGTGGGAGAAGAACACCCTGCTTTCCAGGTGGTCCTCCCACACCATCCCCGACCCATACTCGAACCCGTACCTGCGCGAGGGAATGCCGCGGCTCAGCTCGCCCTTCCTCTGGGCGCGCCGTCGGCCGCGGCTACGCCGGCGCCGCCGCCGGCCCGCGGTCTGACCCGGTCGCGGTCAGACCGTCGCCCTCGGCGAGGGCTTCGCGCATCAGCGCCAGCTCGCTAGGCCTCGCGCCCGGACGAATCGGCCCTCGCGCCACCGCCTCCCGCAGCAAGGCCTCCACTCGCTCGGTCCGGGCGGCGACACTCGTCACGTCCCCCGGCCGGATACCGGCGGCGGCCCGCCGCAGCAGGGAGCGGTCGCGGTCGAGGCGGGTCAGCAGCTCGGCCAGCTCGACGGCGTCCCCGGGCTCGAACAGCCACCCGTTCTCACCCTCTCGAATCCCTTCGGGCAGCGCTCCGATCCGCGATGCGAGCACGGGCAGACTGCAGGCAAACCCCTCTCGGGCCGAGATCGAGTAGGTCTCCGGGACCAGGGACGGCACGACCAGAGCGTCGGTTTCGGCGAGCAGGACCGGCAGGTGCGATGGCGAGAACCCGCTGACGAGCCGCAGCTCCAGGCCTTTCACCTTGTCGGCCGCCGCCTGGAGCTGCATCGACATTGGCGGCAGGGCGATTCCGAGGACGGTGTAGGAAGCACGCGGAAGCGAGGCGAGGCGCAGCGCCTCGACGACCACCTGGAAGCCCTTGTGCTCGACCGTGATCCCGATCGAGGCGAGGCGCAGCGGAGCGCCCGGCTCGGCCTCCCCCCGCAAGACGGGGCCCATCGGCGCCACCGCGTTCTCGACGATTCGGATCGGGCGGTCGGTGTCACGGAGCTCGCTGAACGCCTCGGCGAGGAATCGCGACGGCCCGAGGACCTCGTCGGCGGCGCGCAGGGCCTCGGCAAAGCTGCGCGCGCGCAACGCCCACCGCAGCTCGGGCTCGTCCTGGTCCCCGTAGCAGTGGCGGGCGCAGGCCATGCCCCCCTCGGGCCCGCCGCACAGCTCTCCGGAGCGGCGCTGCAGATGCACCCTGGGGCAGAGGGCGAAGAAGTCGTGCAGCTCGAGAACGACGGGGATTCGCCAGCGGTGGGCGACGTCGACGTAACCCGGAGAGTGGTGCAGCAGGTGAGTCGCCAGCACGACGTCGGGACTGAACTCCACCAAGACCCGCTCGAAGATTCGCTCGAGCGTGGGCTCCTGGGCGGGGAATCGGTCGATCCCGGACCCGCCACCGACGATCGAGGTGACGGGGATGCCGTCGCGGATCTCCCTCTGCTGCGAAAGCGTGGCGGGGGAGTCGCTCGGCTGGCGCGTGAGGACCCTGACCTCGTGACCTCGCCCGGTCAGCGCCGCTGCGGTCTGGGCGGAGATCCTCTCGACCCCCGCGACGCCGGTGGGCGGGTAGCCGTGGCAGACGAGCAGGACTTTCACTGTCGGCTCATCCGCGCCGGCGACTGTTGGCGACACGGGAGAAGGCCTCGCTCACCTCTGGCGAGAACGAGGTGTAGTTCACCCCCAGCCACTGTCCCGCGACCTGGGCGGCCCGCCGAAGCGATGCCTGGATCTCCCACTTGCGGAGGTCCTCCTCCTCGAGGTCCAGCTCGTCGCGAAGGTAGGCCCAGTCGCCGGCGATCATGCCGCGGACCAGGGCGTCCGCTTCCTCCTCGCTGAAGGCGCGGTCGTTGATGTCCCTGTTGGCGATCCCGTCGTCGACATTCCGCATGAGCCACTCGCGCAGCGAATAGCGATGCGAATGGAAGACCGTCGAGTCCGCCTCGTGGACGAGGGCCAGCCCCGCCTCGAGCACTTCCCTCGCCCAGAGCAGATCCTCGCCGATCGCCCGCACCGACTGAAACGGGAACCGCTTGACCACCTCGGCCCTGATCGCGGCGCTGACGGTCGGGAAGTTGATCAACAGGCGGCGCTCCTCGACCGGCATGGCGAGGTACGTCCCCCAGTCGTCGATGCGCTTGACCCACCGCTCGGCCGATCCGCTGGGCTCGAGCATCCCGTCACGGCGGGTCAGGGGGTCGGCGTCGGGGTGCGGTATCACGCGACTGCTCGCCCCGGCGACGCCCGGATCTTCGTCGAGGGCCTCGAGCAGCGGCGCCAGCCAGCGGTCGTCCGCCGGCCGGCTCCGTTCGTTGAGGAACACCAGGACGTCGCCGCGCGCGTGCTCGGCGAGCAGGTTGCGGGTCAAGCCGTGATCGAACTCGGCGGGGTCGATCGAGATAACCGTCGCGTCGAACTCCTTCAGCACGTCGACCGTGTCGTCTTCGGAGGCCGAGTCGGAAGCGACGAGCTCCAGCTCGGCGGCGGCCTTTTGCTCGAACAGCAGTGGCAGGGTCTGCCGCAGCGTCTGTCCCGCGTCGCGCAGCGGCATCAGGATCGATACCCGGTGGCGCCCAGCTCCCCCCCGCAGGCGGTGGAAGCCGCCGCGGTTGACGACGCCGAGGTCGCCGCCGGTCCGCCTGCGGGATCCGGCGTAGGGAGCCGTCCTTGTCTCCTCGCGAAGGCGGTCGAGCGCGGCGAGGGTGCGTTGCGACTGCAGTTCCAGCACCTGCTCGGAGCGAACCGTGAGGATGCGCTCGAGCCGGTCCTCGGCCTCGGTCTCCCGCTGGACGGCCGCAAGCAGCGGTGAGATCGACAGCCGCACAGGGAAGACCGCTCCGTATTCGGCTCGGATCAGGCCGTCCGCCAGGTAGTGCTGGAAGTCGTCCGGCTCGATCTTCCCGTGCCAGCGGTCGGCGAAGAGCCGGCTGTTGTGCTCCACGTGGCGGGAGCGGTCGTCCGCCCACCGAGTCACCGACTCGAGGTGGTAGAGGACGCTTCGGGCGCAGTACTCGACCCTGTGCCCGAGCTCCCCCAGCCGCAGGCACAAGTCGACGTCCTCGTAGCCGTTGAGATACGCCGTGTCGAATCCGCCGAGCTCGGCGAAGATCGACTGTCGGACCAGCAGCGCCGCGGCGGTCGCCGCCACGACCTGCCGCGATCGGTTCACGGCGGCGTGCTCTGCCGGCAGCCCGGCGTAGAGATGGTGCGGCCAGCGATCCTGGCCGATCATGATGCCGGCGTGCTGCACGGTGCCGTCGGGGTAGAGGAGCTTGGCCCCGACCGCGCCGACCGCCGGATCGCCGGCGGCATCGACAAGCGCGTCCAGCCACCCCGGCACGGGGATCGTGTCGTTGTTGAGGAAGACCAGGTGCTCGACGTCTCCCGCGATCTCGGCTCCCTGGTTGCACGAAACCGCAAAGCCGCCGTTGTCCTCGCGGGCCACGAGCTTCACCCGCTCGTCGTAGTCGGCGAAGCGCTCGACGGTGCTGTCGCTGGAGCCGTCGTCGACGACGATCACCTCGAGCTCACAGCGCTCCGGCGAGTGCGCAAGCAGCGACTCCAGGCAGGCGCCGAGCAGGTGGGCCCCGTTGAAGGTGGGGATCACCACGGCACAGCGGGGACGACCGGGCATCGAGCTAGGAGCTCTCCCCGGAGCGGCGCGCAACCTCGGCCTGGAAGCGGGCTTCGCGCCGGCGCCGCAGGGTGCTCAGACCGGGTAGCGAGCGCAGCGCGGAATAGACGCGGAAGGGAGCGCTCTGGCGGATCCGCTCGAGGCCCACCTGGGCCGCCACCAGCTCCGCGTTGACCCGCGCCATCTCCTCCTCGCGGCGCGCCCCTGCCCGGCGCAACGACTCCAGCTTCTCGTCTCGCCGCAGCAGCTGGTCGTGGGCCTCGATCAAGGCTTGGCGCAACTCTCCCTCGCGATTGCCGATTTCCGCCATCGCCCGCTCGAGCTCGCCACAACGAGCGGCCGCGACCCGCAGCTCGGCGACCTCCCTGAGGCGGGCCTGGATCTCGCGCAGGCCCTCGCGCTCCATCGGGAAGGCTTTGATCACGAACTGGTAGGTGCGCGCGTCGAGGTCGTTCTCGAGCTGTTCTCGCACGTCTTGAGGCGCCGCCTCGACGTCGAAGTGGACCTCGGAAGCGTCCAGGTTCAGCTCGTGGCGGTGCAGCTCCGCCAGCCCCAACTCCGCCTCGTCCAGCATCCCCTCGAGGGTTTCGCGGGTGAAAAAGCGCAGGTGGGTTGTGTCGAGCAGGCCGATCCGCTGGTATTCGAAGTGCCCCTCGAGCAGAGCGAGCCGAACGCTGCCGTGGGCGACGTTCGGAACTGAGATGACGAAGGCGCCGTCGTCCTTGAGATACGGTCGCAAGCGGTTGAGGACACCGAGAGGGTCCCTCAGGTGCTCGAGCACGTCCGCGGCGACGATGACGTCGAAGCGGTCGTCCCCAAGCTCCTCCTCGAAATCGAGCCGGTCCAGATCGCCGACGATGACCCGCTCACAAACCTCCGCCGCTCGCTCGGCCATCCCCGGGTCCAGCTCGATGGCCACCACCGAGCATCCCCGGTTGACGAAGGACCGCGACATGTACCCGGTGGCGGGGCCGAGCTCCAGCACGCGAACCCTCTCCCCGACCAGATGGACCACGTCGGCGTGAACACTGCCCGACCCGACATCTACTTCGTCGAAGTCGTAGCGGGGCTCCGACGACTTCCGCTCAGCGGAGGTGTCACTCATCGCCGGGAGCCTAGCAACCGTTTCCAGGCCTTCTTGAGACCTCCCGGTCGTTCCTGTGCCGCGAGAAACCGCTCGACGTCACTGCTGCAGAGGAGCTCCACGTTCGCTTCGATCCGCTCGTCGCTCCACTCCCACCAGCGGATCTCGAGCAGCTTCTCGATCGTCTCGGGGTCGAATCGGAGGCGAAGCTGGCGCGCTGGGTTTCCCGCCACGACCGCATATGGCGCCACATCGCCCGCGACGCAGCTGTTGGCGCCGATGACGGCACCGTCCCCCACCGTGACACCCGACATGATGGTCGCGTTTGACCCGACCCAGACGTCGTTGCCGATCACCACGTCCCCCTTGGTGGTGTGTGGCCGCTCGCTGCCGCGGGCCCGCTCCCAGCGGTCGGCGAAGGCCGGGAAGGGATAGGTCGTCACCCAGTCGGACCTGTGGTTCCCCCCGAGGAAGACGACGACGCGATCGGCGATCGAGCAGAAGCTTCCGATCCGCAGCTTCGAGGACTCGCCCCAACTGCGGATCGTGATCTGCTCGTGCCCGTAGGTATGGCGCCCGACCTCCATGGCTCACCGACGCTCCAGGCGGGCGGACCGGATCGTGCTCGCCTGCTCGTTCATCGGGCTCAGGCCCCCGGGTTTCGCCGGTAGTCCCCCCGGCTCAGCGTCGCCTCCAGCCACACGTAGAGGACGATGAAGAGGTAGCGACTGCCCATCTCTTTCATCGCCAGCTTGGCGACGCCGCTGGTGCGGTTGGTCCAGTTGGTGGGGATGACGGCGTAGGTGTGGCCGCGGACGATCGCCTTCAGGGGCATCTCGACGGTGAGGTTGAAGTGCTTGGAGAGCAAGGGCTGGATCGTCTCGATCACCTCGCGCCGGTAGGCCTTGAAGGCGTTGGTGGTGTCGTTGTACTGGTGGCGGAAGAGGATGCGGATGAACTGGTTGGCGAGGCGGTTGACCACGTACTTGACGCGCGGGTAGTCGAAGACCCTGGCCCCCGGCACGAAGCGGGAGCCGAAGGCGCAGTCGTAGCCCTCTTCGAGCAGCCGGTGGTAGCGGACGAGGTCCTCCGGGTCGTCGGAGGCGTCGGCCATCACGATCGCCACCGCGTCGCCCTCGTAGACGTCCAGGCCCGCCCGGATCGCCATCCCGAATCCCCGCTCGTGGTGGGAGCGGTGGACGCGGACCCTCGGGTTGCGCTCGCCGATCGCGGCGACGACCGCTTCGGTCGAGTCTTCGCTGTCGTCGTTGACGACGACGACCTCGTAGTCGATCCCCTCTCGCTCCAGGACCGTGGCGACTCCTTCCACCGTGGCGGCGACCGACCCCTCCTCGTTTTGGGCCGGCATCACCACCGAGAGCTTCATCCCCTCCGCCATGAGGCGGCGACGCTATCGGACAGGGCCACTTGAAGTCCGCAAAGCTCGACGCAACATCGCGGCAATTTTTGCTCTCTGCGCGTGTCCTATCACAGACGAAACGTTACGCTATGCTCATGACGGTGATGATGCCGATGCCGGGAGAGAAGTGGACCGACGAGCGCCTCGACGACCTCAACAAGAAGGTCGATCAGGGCTTCGCGGACACGAAAACGGAGATGCGAGAAGGCTTCGCGCGGGTGGACGCGGATATCCGCGAGCTGCGTAGCGAAATGAACGGCCGTTTCGACGCGATGACCGACTCCATGAATGCCCGATTCAACGCTCTGAATCGGAACCTCATCACGTTGGCGGCGGCGATGATTGGCCTTGTGGCAGCTGTCCTCGCAGCCTTGATCGGCATCAACATCTTCTAGGTTCTCCTGCAGCCAAAACATTGCGCTATGCTCATAACGGTGATGATGGCCGATGCCGGGAGAGAAGTGGACCGACGAGCGCCTCGACGACCTCAACAAGAAGGTCGATCAGGGCTTCGCGGACACGAAAACGGAGATGCGAGAAGGCTTCGCGCGGGTGGACGCGGATATCCGCGAACTGCGTAGCGAAATGAACGGCCGTTTCGACGCGCTGAACCGGAACCTGATCGGCGGCTTCTTCGTGCTGCTCGCCGCACTGATCGGCAGCAACGCCTTCTAGATCCTCACGCCGCGGCGCCTATCCAGCGCTCGACGTTCTGCTCGTACATCTCCCGCAGGATCTCCTCGATGCCGTAGCGCAGCTCGAAGTCGGGGTAGTCGCGCTGGAACGGCTCGAGATCGGAGATCCACCAGCGATGGTCGCCGATCCGCGGCTCCTCGCCCATCTCCCACCGCAGCTCGCGGCCGGCGATCCGCTCGCACGCCTCGATCGCCTCCAGCATCGAGCAGTTGGAGAAGCGGCCGCCGCCAATGTTGTAGACCGCGGCCGGGCGCGGCGCCTTGCGGTAGGCGTCGAAGGCGGCGATCAGGTCGGCCGAGTGGATGTTGTCGCGGACCTGCTTACCCTCGTAGCCGAAGACGGTGTACGGCGTGCCGGTGACGGTGCACTTCATCAGGTAGGCGAGGAACCCGTGCAGCTTCGCGCCGGCGTGCTGGGGCCCGGTCAGGCAGCCGCCGCGGAAGGCGACCGTCGGCATCTCGAAGTAGCGCCCGTACTCCTGCACCAGCAGGTCGGCCGCGCACTTGGAGACCCCGAAGAGCGAATGGGTCGAGGAGTCGATCGACATGGTGGTGTCGATGCCCTTGTAGTAGGAGTGGTCCTCGGGCAGCTCGAGCCGCTTCTCCAGGCTCTGCAGCGGCAGCCGGTTCGGCGTGTCCCCGTAGACCTTGTTGGTCGAGCAGAAGACGAAGGGCGCGTCGGGGCAGTGGGCGCGCGCCGCCTCGAGCAGGTTGAGCGTGCCGTTGGCGTTGACGCCGAAGTCGGTCTGCGGCTCGCTCGCGGCCCAGTCGTGCGAGGGCTGGGCGGCGGTGTGGACGACCAGCTCGATCTGGCCGGCGTGCTCAGCGAAGATCCGCTCGATCGCCTCCGCGTCGCGGATGTCGGCGTTCTCCCAGCGGAAGGCGGAGGGATAGGACTCGATCAGGCGCTGGGTCACGTGCGAGGTCGAGGAATCGGGGCCGAAGAAGCGCGCTCGCATGTCGTTCTCGATCCCGACCACGTCGAATCCCTCGCCGACGAAGAAGTCGACCGCCTCGGAGCCGATCAGGCCCCCGGCTCCAGTGATGATCGCGACCGGCATCTCTTCTCCCTGCTCCTTTCCTTCTCCAACCGACTCTGACGAACGACGAGCGCGACGGTATCAACATGCCTGCGACGATCAGCGCGGAAGGAGTGGTGCAGCGGACGGGATCGCGGCTGGTAGGTTGCGGCGCTCATGCGGTTACCGAGCAAAGCCGCGGAGCCGATCGCGCTGGAAACTCCCGGACAGAGCTCCGGCGGGATCCGGCAGGCGGTCCACCGGGTGCCGACGGCCGTACTCGCCGGGTTGCTCGTCTTCCTGCTGGCCTTCGGAGCCTTTGCCGCCACCACCAACCGCCTGCCGGGATATGAGCCCGAGACGGCGGCCGTCGCCGCAGGGCTGGTCGAGGAAGGGCATTTCTGGGGTGTCGAAGATCCAACCCTGCCTTCCCTCATTGCCTACGTGCCCGGCAAAGGGGGACACCTCTACGGCCGTGCTGGGCTCCTCCCACCCCTGCTCGAGGCTCCGTTCTTCGCGGTCGGCCACGCCATCGACCTGCAATTCGGCCCTGGCGGCGACATTCCGTACGGCCTCATCTTCCTGTGGTTCTACAACCCGTTCATCGCCGCCATCGGCGCCGCTGCCCTCTTCAGCCTCGTGTACCTGACCCGCAGGTCGCTTCGCTGGGCCGTCGCGATCGCATGCTTGTTCGTCTTTGCCAGCATCGCCTGGCCCTACGCGAAGATCGGCATGGAGACCACCTTCATGACGGCGGCGATCGTCGCCTTCGCGTTTGCCGCCTGGGCGCGGATCCGGCCGACGCTGCTCCCGTGGGTGCTGACCGGCGTCGCGGCCGGCGCCGCCACGGCGTGCAAGCCGTATTCCGGCGTCATCCTGGTTCCGATCGCGATCCTCCTCTGGTCCACCTGGCGCCAGCTTGACAAGCGCGCGCGTTGGCGCCTGCTGATCGCGGTGTCGCTGCCCGTCCTCCTCTGGATCGCCGCGATCGGGTGGTACAACTGGAGCCGCTTCGGGTCGGTCACCGATTTCGGCTACCCCGACAAGTCGCTGACGCTGGGCATGCCGCTGAACGTGCTCGGGCTGCTGTTCAGTCCCGGCAAGGGGCTGGTCCTCTACAGCCCGCTCGTCGTCCTTGGCGCCCTCGGGCTGCACAGGCTGTGGCGTGATGATCGCTGGCTGGCCTCCTCCCTGCTCACGTTCTTTGCGCTTCTCACCCTCACCTCCGGGGCGTCGGGGTATTGGGGAGACGAGGTCTGGGGGCCGCGGTTCCTGCTTGCTGCGGCCTGGACCCTGCTGGTGCCGATCGCCTGGTGGTGCGACAGCGCGGTTCGCAAACGGATCTTGGTCGTCGTCGCGGCGGCGGCGTGCGCCGTGCAGGTGGTTGGCGTTTCGACGTACTACGGGCAGTACGTCCCGGTGGCGGAAAGACTTACCGGTGTCCAGATCTACACCGAACGGAGCGGAACCCCATCCGAGGATCTTCCCTATGGGAACGACCCCCCACGTTGGATCCCGCAGCTGTCGCCGCTGCTGGTGATGACCGAGGGGCTGCTGTCGAGCGAGGTGATCGAACGACTCGGAGGCGACGGGTTAACCCTCAGCTACCACCCATGGGAAGGGGCGAGCAACTCGGTGGACCTGTCCGAACCTGGGATGAAAACGGAACTCGACTTCTTCTGGTCGATGATGCTGCGCACCTTTGCCGCTCGCGCCGCCGCCCTTCTGATGCTGCTGCTCGCCGCTTCGGCTGGCTTCGGCCTCTACCGCCTCGTCCGCCGCGACAGCGCATCGCTGCGTCCCGGCTGAGACCTCAGAGCTGCAGCGCCTGGGCGATCCGCTCCTCGTCGGTGGCGATCCACTCGTGGATGTCGGCCAGCACCTGCTCGGCGCTGCGCCGCGGCCGCCACTCGTCCAGGCCGAAGAGTCTGGCGCAGTCGGAGAGGTATATCGGGACGTCCCCCTGGCGCGTCTCCTGCACCGGGGAGATCGGCACCTCGTTTCCGCTCAGGCGCTGGCAGATCTCGGTCGTCTCGCGCAGCGAGAGGCTGATCTCGCGGCCGCCGCCGACGTTCACCGTGCGCCCGTCCCACTCGTCCGGCGCGAGCAGCTGGCGCTCGACCAAGTCGACGAGGTCCTCGACGTGGAGGAGGTCGCGAACCTGCTTGCCGCTCCCCCCGAAGCCGATGTAGCTGAGCGGGTTGCGGAAGTGGTGGGCGAGCATCCAGTGGGTGAACACCCCCTGGTCGACCTTGCCCATCTGCCAGGGGCCGGCAATCACCCCGCAGCGGTCGACCACGGCCGGGACGCCGAGGCCCTCCCGGTACTCCTCGATCAGCATCTCGGCGGCGAGCTTGGTCGCGCCGTAGAGGGTGCGGGCCCCCTCGAGCGGGAAGTCCTCGGAGATCCCGGCCGGCGAGACGCCGCGCACCTCCTGCTCGGCGGCGATCTCGAACCGCGTCTCGGCCTCCTCCAGGCTCAGCTCGACCTGCGGCGCCACGGGGTAGACGCGGCTGGTCGAGAGGAAGACCATGAAGGCGCCGTCGCGGCGCGCCAGCTCCAGGCAGTTGTAGGCGCCGGTGAGGTTGGTGTGGACGAGGTAGCCGGTCTCGCCGTCGACCCCGCTCATCACAGAGGGCTCGGCCGAGCACTCGATCAGCGCCGACAGCCGCGGCAGCGCCCGCAGGTCCTCCGGCTCGCGCACGTCGCCCTCGACGAACTCGACGCCGGCCTCCTGCAGCCGCGGCAGGTTCAGCTCCGAACCCCGCCGGTAGAGGTTGTCGAGCGCGAGGATCTCCCAGTCCGGGCGCCTGGTGGCGAGGGAGACCGCGAGGTTGGAGCCGACGAATCCTGCCCCGCCGGTGATCAGCAGCCGGTTCAAGGGCTGCGAAGCTACACCACCCGCAGGCCTCCTCGTCCCCTCCCGGCGCGCTCCTGCAGCCGCAGCAGCGGGACCTTCCAGGCCGCCTCGGCGACGATCCTGCCGCCCATCTTCGACCTGCCGGCCCGCCGCTCCCGAAAGCAGATCGGGATCTCGGCGATGCGGAACCCCGCCGTGGCGGCGCGGTAGGTCAGCTCGACCTGGAAGGCGTAGCCGCGGCTGGTGACCGAGTTCAGCGGGACCGTCTCCAGCACCTCGCGGCGAAAGCACTTGAAGCCGCCGGTCAGGTCCCGCACCGGCAGCCCGAGGACGCGCCGGGCGTAGGCGCTGCCGCCGCGGCTGATCGCCCTGCGAAGGGGGGTCCAGTTCTCGACGCTGCCGCCGCCGACGTAGCGGGAGCCGATCGCCAGGTCGGCGTCCTCGACGGCGGCGAGGAGGCGCGGCAGGTCGAGCGGGTCGTGGGAGAAGTCGCAGTCCATCTCGAGGACGAGCCCGGCACCGGCGTCGAGCGCCCGGCGGAACCCGGCGAGATAGGCCGGTCCCAGCCCTTCCTTCCGGGGCCGGTGGAGGACCTCGATCCTCCCCTCCGCGGCGGCGAGGCGGTCAGCGATCTCACCGGTGCCGTCGGGCGAGCCGTCGTCGACCACCAGGATCCGCGCATCGACGGGGAGGCTGGCGAGGGCGGCCACGGCCAGGGGCTCGAGGTTATCCGCCTCGTTGTAGGTCGGCAGCACCAGCCACGCCGGCCCTGTGCCTGGGGATGGCATCGTCGCCATGCTATGTGTGCCGCTCGGAGACGGGATGATCGAAGGGGTCCACATCTGGCGCGCCGCCCTCGACGAAGCGGGCTGGCCCGGCCCTGAGCAGCTGCCGGCGCCGGAGCGCCAGCGCGCCGCCTCCTCCCTGCGCCGGGAGGCGAGCCGGCGCTGGGTCGCCGCCCGCTGGGCGCTGCGACGGGTGCTGGCGAGCTATCTCGACCAACCGGCGGCGGCGATCGAGCTGGAGGAGGGCGAGCACGGCAAGCCGCGCCTGCACGCGGTTGGCGTCGCCTTCAGCCTCAGCCACTCGAACGGACTCGCACTCGTCGCGGTCGCCGAGGGCTGCGAGGTCGGCATCGACGTCGAGGCGATCGAGCCGGGACGCGACTTGGTCGCTCTGGCGGAGCGGGCGCTTTCGTCCGAGGAGGCCGCGGCCGTGCGCGGGGCGAGCGAGTCGGAGCGCCCCGCCCTCTTCTACGCGGCGTGGACTCGGCACGAGGCCAGGCTCAAGTCGACGGAGGCGCGGGACCGCACCCCAACCGACCCCATCGCTGTCGAGAACCTTCCGTCGCAACCCGGCTACGCGGCGGCGGTCGCCGTGACGCGCGCGCAGGTCGGGCCGGTCGAGCGCCGCTCGCTGCGGGCGGGCTAGCCCTCGGTCGCGCCCGGCTTCGGCAGCATCAATTCGAATTCGCCGGCCGTCTCCACCGGCCGGAACCCGCTGAAGATGTAGCGGACGAGCGGCCGGTCGGGCACCTCGCGGCCCCCGAGCCAGAGCGCTGCCCGCGGTTCGCTGCGGACCACGCACGGCCGCTCGGAGGCGCGCAGCTCGTCGACGATCCGCTGCTGGCGCTCGCTGTCGAGCGCCTCCAGCCAGACCCCTGGCGCAGCGGGCGGCGGCGGCTCGATCCCCGACCAGAGGTAGAGGCTGTTCACGTTCGGATACCCGATGAAGGAGGTGCAGCCGTTCTCGTGGAGCGCGTCGACCATCGCGACGTAGGCCTGCACCTGGTCCTCCGGGAGACGGAGGTCGGTCGCGCCGGGGAACGGCAGCGGCGCCGAGTGGCGGTAGTTGGAAGCGGAGGTGATCCCCGGCCGGACGATCCTGTTCACCCCCATGTCGGCGGCGAGGGCGAGGGCGGCGATCGCGGCGACGATGCCGAAGCGCTCGATCCCCTCGCGCCCGCGCTCCGCGCTCCAGGCCCGCAGGACCGCCAGCCCGTCGGCGAGGCAGAGCGCCCCGACCGGGACGAAGGTGAGGGCGGCGATCCCCATTTGGCTGCCGGCGACCGGGTAGACCTGCAGCGCCTGGGCCACGGCCAGCGCCGGCAGGAACAGCCGCAGGAAGCGCGTCGCCTGGGTCTCGACCGCCCCGGCCGGCGGGAAGGCGGCGATCCAGGCGAGGACCACCGGCAGCGCGACCGGGTTCTGGGCGGAGGGGTTGAGGGCAAGGGGCGTGACCTTCGCGATCGTCATCCATATGACGAGGCCGGCGAGGACCCTGAGGCCCCCGCTCCAGAGGCTGGGCGGCCCGGGTTCCGGGCGGCGCAGGCGCACGGCGAGCACGGCGAGGGCGAGGGCCGCGATCGCCCAGTCGACCGCCGCCGCTGGCATCGGCAGCGGCGTCATGTTGACCTCGCGCACGCGCATCGCCTCGGTCACCGTCCCCTCGTAGACGTCGGAGAGCGAGGAGCCGTTGAGCAGGATCGCGCCCATGATCGCGACGAAGGCGACCGCGAACCCGATCGCCCCGGCCAGGAGCCAGGGGGTCAGGCCTTCCTCCCTGATCCGCGCGGCCGGCCGCCAGCCGGCGGCGGCGACCGCGGCCATCCCCAGCATCTCGAGCGCGACGAGGTTGCGCACCCATTCCTGGTTGAGGTCGCGGGCCGCGACGACCAGCGGCATCGCCACGATCGCGACGACCACCGGCCAGCGGATCCAGGCGCGCGAGCGCAGCGGCTCGAGGGTCAGCGCCGCAGCCAGCACCGCCGCGGCGACCGCGTAGACGCCGAGGTTGAGCTTGGTCAGGACGAGCGCGGCGAGCAGCGCGCCGGCTGCAGCTCCCAGCACCGCCGGGCGGCGGCCCGGCGCCGAGACGGCCAGCAGGGTGAGCGCGCCGAGCAGGACGACGCAGAGGACCTGCGGGTGCATCGGCTCGTTGGCGAGGACGAAGAGCGTGGCGAAGGCGGTGATCATCCCGGCCGCCCCCAGCGCCAGCCGCCCCGTCAGGCGCTGCGCCGAGATGCCGTAGAGGAGGCTGCTGGCGACCCAGCAGACGATCACGATCGAGCGGCTGGCGTCGGTCGTGACCGCCTTCCCCGTCAGCGCGAAGAGGCCGCCGAAGAGCTCGTAGTAGAAGGGGCCGTAGGGGGAGTAGACATCGCGGTAGAGGACATCCCCGTTGGCGAAGGCCTGCAGCGTGACCAGCAGCGTCCCCTCGTCGTCGTAGAGGGCGAAGTTGGTGAAGATCGCGTAGTAGGCGGTGACCGCGGCGGCCATCGCGACCAGCGCGTAGACGAGGATCGCGCGGATGCCGGGATCGCGCAGCGGCCCGGGCAGCCGCGACCGCGACCCGGGCTCGCCGATTTTCGGTTCGGAGTGGGTGGTCAAACGGGCCGCACGATATCGGCGGAGTCGGCAGCCCCGGCCCCCCTGCGAAGCCTGAGCCGGTAGGCGAGGCCGGCGACTTCCCGCAGCATCTGCGGGCTGGCCGAGACCACCCGCACGCTCGAGCGGGCGTCGTGCAGGTAGAGGATCGGGACCTCGGCGATGCGCAGGCCGTCGCGATCGGCGCGCATCAGGAGCTCGACGTCGAAGGCGAACCCCGCGGAGGTCTGCTGCGCCGCGTAGCGCTGGACCGCGGTGCGGGGGAAGAGCTTGAACCCGTTTTGGGTGTCCCGGACCCGCAGCCCGGTCATGATCCGGACCGCGCCATTGAAGGTGTTGCCGAGGACCTTGCGGTGCAGCGGCCCGCGTTCGACGACGGCCCCGGGGACGGCGCGGGAGCCGATCGCGATGTCGGCGCCGGCCTCGATCGCCGCGGTCAGCTTGCTCAGCTCGCCGAGCGGGGTCGAGAGGTCGACGTCGGCGAGGAGGATGTAGTCGCCGCGCGCCCGCGCCGCGCCGGCGGCGAACGCCGCCCCCTTGCCGCGGTTGCGCTCGAACTCGAGGACCGCCTGCAGGCGGTCGTCCTCCCTGGCGGCGGCGCGGAGCAGCTCGGCGGTGCGGTCTGTGCTGCCGTCGTCGACGATCAGTGTCTCCAGCAGGCGCATGCCGGCCGCCGCCGCCGCGCCGTCCGCTTCGGCGGCGAGCGTCTCCAGCAGGGCAGGCAGGCGGACCTCCTCGTTGTAGGCCGGTATCACCAGCGAAAGGGTGGCTTCGCGGCCGGGTCGCTGCTCCACCGCGGGAACAATAGTTAGCTACCTTGAAAGCGTGCTTGGAGTTCTCTCGAAGCTCGCGGCGGGGGCCGTGATCTGCCTCTTGGCGATCCCCGCGGTGGCCCATGCCCTCTCCGTCCAGCAGGTCGGCAACTTCCAGGAGCCCGTCTACCTCGTATCGGACCCGACCGACCCGGAACGGATCTTCGTCGTCGAGCGGCGGGGGACGATCGTCCTGCTCGAGGACGGGCAGCTGAAGCCGTTCGCCGACATCCGCTCCTCGGTCTACCGCAGCGGCGAAGACGGGCGGGGCCTGCTCTCGATCGCCCTGGCGCCGGACTTCGCCGGCAGCGGCCGCTTCTACCTCTACTACACGGGGAAGGAAGAACCGGGCGAGATCCACGTCGCCGAAATGGTCGCCAGCGGCGACAGCGCGCCCTCGACGACGCTGCGCGACGCGATCCCCCCGATCCCCCACCCGGAAAGCCCGGACGACTACGGCGGGCAGCTGCAGTTCGGCCCGGACGGAGGGCTCTTCGTCGGCACCGGCGACGGCGGGGCGAGCGACGGCGAAGACCGCGACGCGCAGGACCCGAAAAGCCCGCTGGGGAAGATCCTGCGGGTGACGCCGAGCCCCGGCGCGCTGGCGACGCCCGCCGTCTGGAGCCTCGGCCTCCGCAACCCCTACCGCTTCTCCTTCGACCGCCTCACCGGCGCGATCCTGATCGCCGACGACGGCCTGGCCAAGCGCGAGGAGGTGGACATCGCCGCCGCTCCCGGCCTCGGCAAGGACGCCAATTACGGCTGGAACTGCATGGAGGGCGGGCTGCCCGGGCCGCTCCCACCGGCGCAGGACCCGCTGTGCGCAGCGACCTTCGGCAAGCTCCTCGCGCCGGCGTTCGAATACCCGCACGAAGACCCCGGCACCGGCGGCGCCTTCGGCTGCGCGATCATCGGCGGCTACGTCGCCCGCGGCCCCGGCATGGGCGCGCTCGAGGGCCGCTACCTCTACGGCGACTTCTGCCAGGGCGACATCCGCTCCTTCCTCCCCTCCGCCCCCTACGCGACCGACCGCTTCGAGGACCTCCACATCGGCAAGCTCGTCTCCTTCGGGCAGGACTCCTGCGGCCGCCTCTACGCGATCTCGGGCGGGGGGCCGGTCTTCCGCCTGGTCGGGCCCGAATCCGATTCCTGCACCCCCGGCCCGCCGCCGCCGGCGCTCCTGCCCTCCTACGTCGGGATCCGCGCCGCCAGCCGCAAGGTCAGCCGCCACCGGCGCGGCCTGATCACCGCCTGGGTGACGCCCTGCAGCGGCCGCCGCGGCGACCCGGTCACGCTCTGGCGCGGGCGGCGGCGGCTGGGGACCCGCTTCCTCGACCGTGCCTGCTCGGTCCGCTTCAGGCCGCGGATCGACCGCCGGTCCAGCTTCCGGGCCACGGTCAGGGCGGACAGCACCTACCTCGCGGGGATCTCCCGCAAGGTGACGGTGAGGCCGGTGCGCCGCGCCCGCCACCGCTAGCGGTCCCGGCCGCATCGGCAGAAGCGCGCGGCGCAGGCGGCGTCAGTACGCGCCGCCCAGCTTGCGGTGGTCCCAGGTGGCGGTGCGGAGCGGCGGGAAGCTGATCGCGACCCGCTTCGGCGCCTGCGCTTCCAGCGCCGCCCTGGCGTCGCCCTCGACCGAGGAGATCCCCTCCGCGTAGCGGACGGCCAGCTCTTCGGCGAAGCCGAGGACAGTCTCGAAGTCGCGGTGGATCAACGCCTCGGCCTCGATCATCGCCCCCCGCAGCTCGCCGTAGGAGTGGCCGGTCTCGACCAGGACCGTCGCCCGGGGGTCCCGTTCCAGGTTGCGCACCTTCTGCGATTTCGCGTAGGTCCAGATCCAGACGGCGTCGTCGCGCGGCACGAACCACAGCGGCATCGAGTGCGGCCAGCCGCGCGGGCCGATGCTCGAGACCACCGCGACCCGCTCCTCCTCCAGCAGCTCGCGCAGCTCCCGGTCGCTGAGCTTGATCTGGTCCCGCCGGCTCACCCGGCCACCCTACGACAGGGGTGTCTGACTTCGACCCCCAAATAGGGGGCCTTGAAGTCAGACACCCCATCGTGAGAACGTGACGTTTGTGAAGACTTCGATTCTTCTCTTCGAGGGGGTGACCGCGCTCGACGCGATCGGGCCCTACGAGGTGCTGCGGTCGGTGCCGGGATGGGAGGTCGAGTTCGTCGGCAAGGAGCGCGGCCAGGTCCGCACCGACAGCGGCGCCCTCGGGCTGGGCGCCGACCGGAGCCTGGACGAGGTCGAGGGCGCCGACGTCGTGCTCGTCCCCGGCGGCGAGGGCAACCGGCCGCTGCTCGGGGACGAGGAGGTCCTGGGGTGGCTGCGGCGGATCGACCAGGGGACCACCTGGACGACCTCGGTCTGCACCGGCTCGCTGGTCCTGGGAGCGGCCGGGCTGCTCGAGGGGCGGCGGGCGACCGGCCACTGGCTGTACCTCGAGTACCTGCGCGCCTACGGCGCCGAGCCGGTCGGCGGCCGCTACGTCGAGGACGGCAAGGTGATCACCGCGGCTGGGGTCTCGGCCGGCATCGACATGGCGCTCCACCTCGTCGGCCGCCAGGCGGGGCCCGAGGTCGCCGAAGCGGTGCAGCTGGGCATCGAGTACGACCCGAGCCCGCCGTTCGACGCCGGCTCGCCGCAGAAGGCGCCCGCCGCGATCGTCGAGGCTCTCAGCGCCGCCGCGCGACGCTGACGAAGGCGTGCCAGGCCGGCTTCGGCCGGAAGTGGCCGCCACGGCGGAAGAGGCCGGCTGAGTCGCAGAAGCTGCAGGCGCCGGGCGCGTCCTTCCAGGTGAACCAGTCGACCTGGCGCAGCCCCAGCCGGCGGCGGTTGGAGATCAGGTAGCGGTAGGCCGAGCGCAGTTCGCGGGCCTGCCCGCGCAGCCCCACCTCGAAGGCGACGACCTGCGGGTCGTACTGCGACCCCCACCCCAGCTCGGTCAGGTACAGGCCGGCGCGGCGGTCGCCGTGGCGGACCATGGTCCCCCGCACCGCCTCGACGAGGGAGCGCAAGACGCCGACGTCGGCGGCGTAGGGATGGAGCGCAACCCCCTCGAAGTCCGCCTTGATCCCGCGTACGCGGTAGAGCCGGTCGAGGAATTCGACCGCGTCGCGCGCCCGCGGCGGCCCCTGCCCCGGATCGCCGAAGAGACCGCCGAGGACGAGGTCGGCCCGCGGGTCGGCCCGGTGCATCGCCCGGTGGGTGACCGCCAGCAGGCGCGCATAGCGAGTCGGCGAGGCCGGCTTGGCGAAGTAGAAGAAGTTCTCCTCGTTCCAGATCTGCCAGGCCCTGATCGGCAGCCGCGGGAGCGGCCGGGCCGAGCCCGGGCCGTGTTCGCGCCAGAAGGTGCCGCGATGGCCGTAGCGCTCGACCGCGGCGCCGACGAATTCGGCCCAGGTCCGCCGCTGGCGGGCGTTGTCGACCGGCAGCACCCGCCAGTTGTGGGAGAGCCAGTGCGGGGTCGAGATCAGGAAGGGCAGCACTTCGAGCCGGTCTTCGGCCGCGAGCGCCACGGTCCGGTCCAGCCCGCCCCAGTCGTAGGCGCCTTCCGGCTCCTGCTGGATCGCGCTCCAGGAGACCATCGTCCGGATCGTCTCGACGCCGCCGCTCCGCATCCGCGCCGTGTCGGCCTTGCCGATCGCCGTCTGCGGGGCGATCCCGAAGAAGCCGCGCGGCAGCGCCGCCGCGCTCGCCGGCGCCAAGGCCAAGACGATCAGCCAAAGGGTGAGATGGGCGCATGCCCGTCGCATCCCTGCGAGAACCCGCCGCGCGCCCGCAAGTCGCGGCCGAGCGGCGGCGAAACGGGCAGCTCCGGCGCCGCCTAGGAAACGGGCAGCAGCTCCAGCTCCGACCACGGCCCCTCGCCGCGCATCGGCTGCGTCCGCCCCTCCAGCCAGTCCGGCTGCAGGTCGTCGTAGTGGGGGCTCGCGGGGTGCCCAGACTGACCGGTGAACATCTGCCAGCGCGAGCGGTCGGGGTCGGCCGGGTCGGCGATCATCCGCCAGCTCGGCGCCCAGACCGCGTTGTAGGGGTCGTTCGGGTCGTAGGCGATCTGGCTCACGGTCTCCTGAGCCCCGCCGGCGCGGAGGCGGCGGTTGAGCAGCCGGTCGAAGAGGGGGTTCGCGTCCCCCAGCGGGTGCGGGAACTTCATCTCGTGGACGTGGCCCCAGCGCCACCCGTCGGGATCGGGCCCGAAGCGGTCGGTGAGGTCGTCGAGCGCCCCCGCCAGCGCCCCCAGCACGAGCTCCTCCCAGGGGCGGCCGATCAGCTCCTCGTCGCCTTCCTCCCAGAGCGCCATCAGGTGCGAGTGCCAGCGCCAGGGCGAGGTGACGTGCGGGGTGAAGCCGTTGTCGGCGCGGTCGAGCCAGCGGGCGCAGAGGTCGCGGTCGCCGATCGCGCAGCGGGCGACCTCGCGGGCGAGCCGCAGCAGGAACGCCTGGTAGATGGTCCCGGCGACGGTGCCGGGGTCAAGCCGCCCGTCCCAGCTGCGCAGCCGCTCGATCGCGCTGCGCTCGCGCTGGCCGCGGGGGTGCAGGCGGGCCAGCCGCCGCGCCGCCTCGGCGCCGGGGATCGAGTAGTTGTCGGACTGGATCGCCTCGAAGCTCTCGAGGTCGTGTTTCTCGGTCTCCTCGATCAGCTCCTCGATCCGGCGCGCCCGGAAGCCGTCGAGCCATTCGCTGGTGATGTGGTGCGGGTACTCGTCGCCGACGATGCGGTTGTTGGCGGTGACCAGGTAGCCGCTCTCGGGATCGACGACCTCCGGCAGCTCGGCGTAGGGCACCGTCCCCTCCCACTCGAACTCGCCGCTCCACCCCGGCTTCGGCAGGTCGGGGCAGCCGCCGCGCCGCCGCGGCAGGCGGCCGATCAGCTTGTAGCCGATCGAGCCGTGGCGGTCGGCCCAGATCAGGTTCGAGGCCGGCGAGGTGTGGCCCTCCAGCTTCGCGACCAGCTCCGGTCCCGAGCCGATCTCGAGCAGCTCGAACATGCCGGCGAAGGCGGTCGGTTCGGCGAGGGTCTGCCAGGCCAGGGCGAGCGGCTCGCCGCTGTCGGCGCCGAGCGCCTCGTTGACGATCGGGCCGTGGTGGGTGCAACGGATCTCCAGCTCAACCGGCCGCTTGCGCCCCTTGACGACGATCTCCTCGCGCGCCCTCTCCAGCGGCCGCCACTCGTCTTCGAACAGGTAGGCGTCGCCCTCGACCCGCTCTACGAAGAGGTCCTGGGTATCGGCCATGACGTTGGTGAAGGTCCAGCAGACGTCGTCGTTCTGGCCCATGTAGACGCCGGGCATCCCCGGCATCGAGGCGCCGCGGACGAAGCGGCCACCGTGGCGCAGCTCGACCTCGTACCAGATGCCCGGCATGCTCGGGGGCAGGTGCGGGTCGCCGGCGATCAGCGGCGAGCCGGTGGCCGACCGGCCGCCGCTGACGGCCCAGTTGTTGGAGCCCGAGGCCTCGGCGGCGAGGCCGATCGAGCGGCGCACCGCGTCGATCTGCTCGACCAGCGGCATCCCTTCGCCGCTCCAGGCTTCCAGGCTCCGGGCGACGACGGGGTTGTCGGCGGGATAGACCGGATCCAGCCGCGCCGCCAGCTCCGGGCCCAGCTCGCGGACCATGTCGGCGCGCAGCAGCTCCCGCTCCCAGTTGGTGGAGAGGCCGAAGGCGAGCAGCTTGCCGAGGCTGAGGATGTCGAGCGGCGTCCACGGCTCGAAGCCCTGGCGCAGCACCTGCAGCTCGAACGGCAGGGCGCGCGCGTCGGCGGCCGCCCGGTTGACGCCGGCGCAGAAGCGCTCCAACTGCGCGCGCAACCCGGGCTCCAGCTGCTCCACCTCGCGACGGGCGATTCGCCGGACGCCCAGCGTCCGCATCAGCCGATCGACCGGCAGGCCCTCCTCGCCCGCCATCTCCGAGATCCGCCCCTCGACGACCCGGCGGTAGAAGTCCATCTGCCAGAGCCGGTCCTGCCCGTGGCAGTAGCCCTGCGCGAAGTAGAGGTCCTCCCCGATGTCGGCCTCGACGTGGGGCACGCCCCAGCGGTCGCGCCGCACCCGCACCGGGCCGCGCAGCCCCTCGACCTCGATCGTCCCCTTCACCTGCGGCAGCGGCCGCCGGGCGAAGCGGTGCCAGAGGACCGCCGCGGCGGAGCCGACCAGACCCGCCGAGACCGCGGCGCCGATCAATCCCGCCTTCTCGAACCCGCGCATCTCTCGCCGCCTACCCATGGCGACTGTGTATCAGGTTTGGCCAGCTGGCCAGGATTTTGCTCCGAAACTTCGGGTATTACCTTGGTTTGGCCGAGGTGTGAACCAGAAACTGCCGGGGCTCCTAGCAGTACTCACCTCGTTCATTCCCCCTGCCGCCCGGGCGGACGCGGGGCACTTGGACAAAACGTTCGGCCGCGGCTACGGGGTTGCTTTCGCCCGTTACCTTGGCCAGTGATCCGCGGTCAGCTTGGGCGCTACTCGCTTAGATCCCCCGGCAGCCGCCCCTCTGCCTCGAGCTTTTCGAGGTGGGCCTCCATCGCCATCGCCGCCATCGGCAGCAGCTCGATCGGGATGTCGTCCCAGACGGTGGCGAGGAGGGCGGCGCGGGAGCGCTCGCCGGCCGCGAGGGTCTCCAGCAGGCGGCGCTCGCGCATCTGGCGGTGCTCCACGTATTCGGCGAGCTTGGCAGCGGGGTCAGTGATCCAGGGACCGTGGCCGGGCGCGATCAGGTCGATCTCCTCTGACTGCAGCAGTGCCAGCGAGTCCATGAAGGCGGCAAGGGCGTTGCCGCCCGGCGGCACGATCGTCGAGCCGAGCCCGAGGACGAGGTCGCCGCTGAAGCAGACGCCCTCCTCACCGAGGAAGCAGACGTGGTCCTCGGCGTGGCCGGGGGTGGCGAGGGCGCGCAGGCCGCGGTGGACCTCTCCCCCCGACGGGAGCACCACCTCGGCCCCGAGCCGGTCGGCCCCGGCGGTGTGGTCGCCGTGGGAGTGGGTGAGGAGAACGAGCCCGATCCCTCCGCGCTCGACGGCAGCGGCGCGGATCGCCTTCAAGTGGCCGGCGTCCTCGGAGCCCGGATCGATCACGACGCAGGGGTCGCTCCCGTAGACGTAGGTGTTGGTGCCTTCCAGCGTCATCGCCCCCGGGTTCGGGGCGACGATCTTCAGGACCTCGGGATGACCGGGTGCCTCATCCATGGCGGCCATTTTCAGCGATCGCTGAATTTTGGCCCCTATAGGGGCGCTTATTCAGCGCCCGCTGAATTCGACCCGTCAGTGGTGGCCTCAGTTGGAGGCGGCCTCGACCTCTTTGGCGATCGCCTCGCGCGCGTCCCGGGGTTCGAGGACGACGAGGTCGCCGGCGCCGCGCAGGATCTCCCGTACCAGCCAGGACTTGCCGGCGTATGGAAGCTCGACGACGACGGCGCCGTCGGCCAGCTCCTCGACCTGTCTCTTATACACATCT
>JBKPOX010000123.1:0-8075 GCA_046733335.1 Actinomycetota bacterium
CGGGCCCACCATCAGCAACGAGTGGCCGCCCGCCGCCGCGACCTCCAGCGCATGCCGCAGGTGTGGCTGTCCCCGCAGGTCGGAGAGGTCGGGAGCGCCGGGGGCCGGCTCGCGCCGAAGCGGCAGCGGCTGCGGCCGCGCCGGCCGCCACTCGCCCCCGGCCAGGGACGGCAGCTGCCCCAGCGCTTCGACCGGGACTACGTCGATCCCCTCGGCGAGAGCCGCCTCCGACCCGTTCTCCGCCGGCAGGACGATCGCCTCGGCCCCGCCCTCCCGCGCCGCCTCCGCCATCGCCAGCGCCCCCTGCACCGGCCGCGTCGAGCCGTCCAGCGCCAGCTCCCCCGCCAGCGTCACCCGCGCCAGCCCCTCCCACTCCAGCTGCCCCGAGGCGCTCAGCAGCGCCGCCGCGATCGCCAGGTCCATCCCCGGGCCGGCCTTGCGCAGGCTCGCGGGCGCCAGGTTGACGACGATCCGCCGCAGCGGGAACTCGAAGCCGCAGTTGACCAGCGCCGCGCGCACCCGCTCGCGCGCCTCCCGCACCGCGGCGTCGGGCAGGCCGACGATCGTGAAGTTCGGCAGGCCGCGGTGGACGTCGACCTCGACCTGCACCGGCCGGGCCGAAATGCCGTCGAGGGTGAAGGTGCGGGCGGTGGCGAGCACGGGAGCGACGCTACGGCGGCAGGTCGCACGCGTGGCTCCCAGAGCTCAAATCATCTCAGCCGGAGGTGGGGAGAGTTCGTGCCTTTCCGCCTCTTGGGGCAACATGACCCTCGCCCGCCGCCGCACCGGCCAGATCGCCGAGGACCTCGTCGCCGGGATCCTGGCCGCGGCGGGCTGGAAGATCGTCGAGCGCAACGCCCGCACCCGCCACGGGGAGCTCGACATCGTCGCCCTCGACGGCCGGGTCCTCGTCTTCGTCGAGGTGAAGGCGGCGCGCCCCGGCACTCGCTTCGGCCCCGAGAAGCCGATCCTCTCGATCGACTTCCGCAAGCAGCGACGCGTCCGCCGGCTCGGCACCCACTGGATGTGCGAACGGGACCTCCCGCCCTTCGACGAGATTCGCTTCGACGCGATCGGCGTCACCCTCGACCGGGCCGGGAACGCGGTCGAGGTCGAGCACCTCGAGGGCGCCTTCTAGTCTCAGCCCAGCTCGAGCTGCGAATACGCAACCGACTGGAACGAGCGGCGGTGCAGCGGCGAGATCCCGATCTCCTCGATCGCCTGGCGGTGCTCCGGGGTCGAGTAGCCGACGTGCTCCTCGAAGCCCCAGCCCGGATGCAGGTGGGCGACCTCGCGCATGTAGCGGTCGCGGGTCACCTTGGCGATCACCGAGGCGGCGGCGATCGCGGCGCTGGTCGCATCGCCCTTCACCACGCGCCGATGGGCTACCGCGCAGCTGGGGAGGCGGAAGCCGTCGACGAGGCAGATCGCCTCGTCCTCGGGCGGCGCCAGCCGCTCCAGGGCCAGCGCCAGCGCTTCGACGTTGGTGACGTGCAGGCCCCGGCGGTCGATCCCTGCCGCGCAGCGGACGACCACGCTCACCCGCTCCGCCGCCCGCAGCACGCACGGGTACATCTCCCAGCGCCGCTCCTCGGTCATCTGCTTGGAGTCGTGCAGGCCGCTGAGGGCGCGGCGGTCCGAATGCAAGAGGGACTCGTAGTCGAGGAGGACGGCGGCGGCGACCAGGGGTCCGGCGAGGCAGCCGCGGCCGGCCTCGTCGGCACCGGCTACGTAGCGGCTGCCGAGGCCGCGGTCGAAGGCGAACAGGCGGCGGCTGCGGGCCAGCCGGCGCCGGTGGTGCTTCCCTCCGGCGGGTCTAGAGCCCGCCGATGCGGTCCGGGGGCCAGTAGGTGGCAAAGGCCTCTCCGATGATCCAGTCTCGGGGGACGGGACCCCAGAAACGGCTGTCGTCGCTCGCCCCACGGTTGTCGCCCATCATGAAGTAGTGGTCGGGTGGAATCGTGATCTGCCTCGGCATGGTGCAGGCCCCGACGCTGCCACACGGGTTGATGTAGGGCTCGTCCGTCTGCACCTCCCCGTTGAGGACGGGGTGGCCGTCTTTCACCGCGAGGGTGTCTCCCGGCCCGGCGACGATCCGCTTGATGAAGTTCTGGTCGGACTCCCCGGGGGTCGGCTTCGGACACGGTTCACCGGGTTTCGGCTGCACCCCGCATTCGGTGCCGTTGTCGGCGCCGGCCGGCGGGTGGAAGACGACGATGTCGCCCACCTGGGGGTCCTTGAAGTGGTAGAGGAAGCGGTTGACGAGGACGCGCTGGCCGACGTCGAGGGTCGGCTCCATCGATTCGGAGGGGATCTGGTACGGCTTGATCAGCCAGGCCTGGATCGCCAGCGCCAGCCCCAGAGCCAGGGCGACGATGACGGCCAACTCGACGAGCCCGCCGCCTCTGCTCTCCGGCTTCGGGATACGGGGGGTCAGGCTGCCGAGTCCTCGTCGGAGTCGCCGGACGCTGCCGGCTTCTCGTCCTCGGCGTCCTCAGGCGCTGGAGTGTCCTCGGTATCCCCGGACTCAGACGAATCCGCGTCGGGGGCCTCCGCGTCGGTCTCGGACACCGCCTCGGCCTCCGCGCTGGCCTCGGCCTCGGGCTGATCCGCTGCCTCGGCCTCGGCCGGCGCCTCGGTCTCCGCCGCGCTCTCGTCGCCGCCCTCGCCCTCGACCGGCGCCGCCTCCGGCATCGCCTCGTCCTGGCTGACGCCCTCGGCGTCCACCGCGGTGCTCTGCTCCGCCGAGGCAGCCGGCGCCGCGACCACGTCGTCGTCGATCCCCCAGCGCCGCTCGGCGACGCGGGCGGCCTTGCCGATGCGACCGCGCAGGTAGTAGAGCTTGGCCCGGCGGACGTCACCGCGCGCCGCGACCTCGAGTTTCTCGATCTTCGGCGAGTGCAGCGGGAAGGTTCGCTCGACGCCGACGCCGAAGGACTGCTTGCGCACGGTGAAGGTCTCGCGCACGCCGGAGCCCTGGCGCCGCAGCACCACGCCCTCGAAGACCTGGGTCCGTTTCCGGTTTCCCTCGATCACCTGGAAGTGGACGCGAACGCGATCGCCCGGCTCGAAGTTGGGAAGGCCCTGCTTCAGCTGGGCGCGCTCGATGCTGTCGATTACGGAGCTCATGGGAAGGGATCCTTGCGAGAAAAAACCGCCGGACCCAGGTGCGGGAACCGCGCGGTCGCGGAATGGTAGCTATTCCGCGTCCTTTTCGAACTGCCCGGCCCGCAGGCGGCTCTGCTCGAGCCGCCACCGGCGCACCTTCTCGTGGTCGCCGGAGAGCAGGACCTCCGGCACCTCCCAGCCGCGGTAGCTGGGCGGGCGGGTGAAGTGCGGGTACTCGGGCATTCCCTCCAGGCTCTGCGAGAAGGACTCCTCGACGGCGGAATCGGCGTGGCCGAGGGCGCCGGGGAGCTTGCGCATGATCACGTCGGCGACGACCATCGCCGGCAGCTCGCCGCCGGCGAGGACGTAGCGGCCGATCGAAAGCTCCTCGTCGGCGAGATGGCGGTGGACGCGGTCGTCGAAGCCCTCGTAGCGGCCGCAGAGCAGGGCGACGTGGGGCTCGGCGACGAGCCGGTCGGCGATCCGGTCGCTCAGCACCGGGCCGGTCGGCGAGAGGAGGACGATCCGCGGCCGCGGCCCTTCGCCGTAGGCGGCCTCCAGCGCGGCGTCGACGACGTCGACCCGCAGCACCATCCCGGCGCCGCCGCCGTAGGGGGAGTCGTCGACCTGCCCCGCGCCCAGCGGCGTCGTCTGGCGGTAGTCGAAGAGGTTGAGCTCGTTGCCTTCGCGCAGCGCGTTCTGGACCGAGCGCTGCGACCGGAACCAGTCGAAGGCCTGCGGGAAGAGGGTGAAGACGTCGAGCCGCACGCGGCGACTCTAGATGGTCGGTTCCGGGCTGGGCTCAGTCGAGGATGTCGACGATCACCCGGCGGTCGATACGCACCGCGGCGGCCTTGGCGATCGTGCGGATCGCGTTGGCGATCCTCCCGCCCTTGCCGATCACGCGGCCGAGGTCGCCCTCGGCGACGCTGATCTCGTAGACGAGGTCGCCGTCCTCTTCCAGCTCCTCGACCACGACCGCCTCGGGCTCCTCGACGAGGGCCTTGACGAGGAACTCGAGCAGCTCCGTCATCGGCAGGGTCTCAGGTGCCGGAGGCTTTGATGCCCTTGGTGCGCAGGAGGCCGGCGACGGTCTCCGAGGGCTGGGCGCCGTGCTCGAGCCAGTGGCGCGCGCGCTCCTCGTCGATGTTGATCGTCGAGGGCTCGGTCTGCGGGTTGTACTGGCCGATCGTCTCGATCGTGCGCCCGTCGCGCGGCGAGCGTTTGTCGGCGACGACGATGCGCCAGATCGGGTTCTTCTTCGAGCCCACCCGTCTGAGTCTGATTCTCACTGCCATAGCGGCCCGGCAGGTTAGCGTCTTCGCATCTTCGGACGCGTTGCGCGCTGGCCGCCGCCCGCCAGCTGGGCCATCTGCTGGGGCGTCGGCATCCGCCCGTTGGCCATCGCTTTCATCATCACTTTCATCTGGTCGAACTGCTTGACCAGCTGGTTCACCTGCTGAACCTTGGTCCCCGAGCCGGCGGCGATCCGTTTGCGCCGGGAGCCGTTGATCACGCCCGGGTTGGCCCGCTCCTGGGGCGTCATCGAGAGGATGATCGCCTCGACGCGGTCGAGCTCCCGCTCGTCGACGTCGGCGTTCTTCAGCTGCTTCATCGCCCCCATCCCGGGCAGCATTCCGAGGATCCCGCTCAGGGGGCCCATTTTGCGGACCTGCTTCATCTGCTTGAGGAAGTCCTCGAGCGTGAACTGGTCGCGCCGCATCTTCTCCTGCAGCGCCTCCGCTTCCTCCTCGTCGACCTGCTGCTCGGCCTTCTCGATCAGGCTGAGCACGTCGCCCATGCCGAGGATCCGCTGGGCCATCCGGTCGGGATGGAACTTGTCGAAGTCCTCGATCTTCTCGCCGGTGGAGGCGAAGAGGATCGGCTTGCCGGTGACGGCTTTGACCGAGAGGGCGGCGCCGCCGCGGGCGTCGCCGTCGAGCTTGGTCATCACGACGCCGTCGAACTCGGCCACCTCGGCGAAGGATTCGGCGACGCCGACGGCGTCCTGGCCGGTCATCGCGTCGACCACGAGGAGGACGTCGTGCGGACGCGTCTGCTTGCGGATCTTCGCCAGCTCGGCCATCAGGTCCTCGTCGATGTGGAGGCGGCCGGCCGTGTCGACGATGAGCACGTCGCGGCGCTCGGCGCGGGCTTCGTCGAGCGCCCAGGAGGCGATCTCGACCGGGTCGGCCTCGGTCCCGCGCTCGTAGACGTGGGCGCCGGCGCGCCTGCCCATCGTCACCAGCTGCTCGACCGCGGCGGGCCGGTATACGTCGCAGGCGGCGAGGGCCACGTCCTTGCCCTGCTTGCCGAAGAACTGGGCCAGCTTCGCGCAGGCGGTCGTCTTGCCGGAGCCCTGCAGGCCCGCCATCAGGATCACGGTCGGTCCGCTGGAGGCCATCGCCAGCTCCGAGCCGGTGCCGCCCATCAGACCGGCCAGCTCCTCGTTGACGATCTTCACCACCTGCTGGCCCGGATCCAGGCTCTCCAGCACCTCGGAGCCGAGGCAGCGCTCCTTCAGCGTCTTCGTGAACGCTTTGACGACTTTGAAGTTGACGTCGGCCTCGAGCAGGGCGAGGCGGATCTCGCGCATCGCCGCGTCGACGTCGGCCTCGCCGAGCTTCCCGCGCGAGCGGACGTCGGAGAGGGTCGACTGCAGGCGTTCGGAGAGCTGGTCGAACATCCCGAATCAGCTTACGGCGTTCGTCCTTCGTCGGGCTATTCCCGATAAAGGACGAACGCCGCTACTCGGCGAGCAGCGCTTTCGCGTATTCGCCTGGGTCGAAGGGGCGCAGGTCCTCGAGCGTCTCGCCGACGCCGATCAGCTTCACCGGCATCCCCAGGTCGGAGGCGATCGCCAGGGCGATGCCGCCGCGGGCGGTTCCGTCGAGCTTGGTGAGGACGACGCCGTCGACCTCGACGGCCTCGGAGAAGACCTTCGCCTGGCGCAGGCCGTTCTGGCCGGTGGTCGCGTCGATCGAGATCAGCGTCTCGTGCGGGGCATCGGGCATCTGCTTTTGGATCACGCGGCGGACCTTGGTGAGCTCGTCCATCAGGTTGCCCTGGGTGTGGAGGCGGCCGGCGGTGTCGACGATGACGACGTCGGCGCCGCGGGCACGGGCCGCGTTGACGGCGTCGTAGGCGACGGCGCCGGGGTCCGAGCCCTCTTCGCCGCGGACCAGGGCGGCGCCCGCGCGCTCGGCCCAGGTTTCGAGCTGCTCGGCGGCGGCGGCACGGTAGGTGTCGGCGGCGGCCACGATCACGTTCAGGCCCATCTCCCTGCTCAGGTGCCAGGCGATCTTGCCGATCGTCGTCGTCTTGCCGGTGCCGTTGACGCCGACCATCATCAGGACGGCGGGCTCGCCGCTGAGGTCGATCGGGGCGCGGCCGGTCGAGGCGACTTCGGCGAGGATCTCGATCAGGCGGTCGCGCACGGCGACGCCGTCGGCGGGAACGGCGCCGGACTCGACCTCGTGCTCGAGCCGCTCCACCACCGCCGCGGTAGTCGGCGCGCCGACATCGGCGAGGATCAGCGCCTCCTCCAGCAGCTCCCAGGTCTCCTCGTCGATCCGGTCGAACAGACTCGCCGAGATCTCCTCCGTCAGCGCCTGCCGGCTTTTCGACAAGCTCTCCCGCAGCCGCTTGAACACCCCCCGCCGCTGCTCAGGCTCCTCCTCAACCGCAACGGCACCCGCCGGCTGCCGCCCCCCCAGATCAACTATCTCCTGCCAGCTAGTAGCCACGGCGAGGAACGGTAGCGAGCCGTGACACCGTGTCGCAGGAGGGGCTCAGGCCACTGCTGAAAGCCCCGGGGCTTCGTCCTCGGCATCCTCGCCGACTTCGCGCGGCAGCCGCCGCGAAACCACCTTGGTGACGCCGTCCCCCCCCATGCTGACCCCGTAGAGCACGTCGGCGGCGTCCATCGTCCGTTTCTGGTGGGTGACGATGACGAACTGGGCGCGGTCGGAGAAGCGCCGGATCAGCTGCAGGAAGCGATCGATATTGGCGTCGTCGAGCGCCGCCTCTACCTCGTCGAGGATGTAGAAGGGACAGGGCCGGGCGAGGAAGACGGCGAAGACGAAGGCCAGCGCCACCAGCGACTTCTCGCCGCCCGAGAGCAACGACAGCTTCCGCGTCGACTTGCCCGCCGGCGTCACCTCGATCTCGACCCCGAGCTCGTCGCGCTCCTCTTCCTCCTCCTCGGGCTCGGGCTCGGGCTCGGCGTCGGTCGGCGCCTCCTGCTCGCCCGCCGGGCGCTCCTCGTCGCGCACCGGCCGCAGGCTGACCCGCCGCAGGCGCCCGCGCCCTCCAGGGAACAGGTGCTCGACCATCTCCTCGAAGTTCTTCGCGGTCGCCGCGAAGGTCTGCTCGAAGGCGCGCTCGATCTCCTCGTCGATGTCGCCGATCAGCGACTCCAGCTCGCGCATCGAGCGCTCGATGTCCTCGCGCTGGACCTGCAGGGCCTCGACGTGCTCGCGCGCCTCCTCGTACTCCTGCTCGGCGAGCGGGTTCACCGGGCCGATCTGCGCCCGCCGCCGCTCCAGCCGCTGCAACCGCCTGTCGATCTCCTCCCGCGCCTCGTCGCCCAGCGCCTCCTCCGCCGGGGGGATCTCCTCGCCGAGGCGCTCGGCGATCGCCGCCAGCTCGCGCTCCGCCTCCGCCCGCCGGTCGCCGAGGTGAGCGGCCTCGACCTCGGCCCGCGTCAGCTCGTCGGAGGTCCTCTTCATCTCGCCCTGCAGCTCGAACTCCTGCTGCGAGCAGGCGCGGAGCTCCTCGGCGATCTCGTCGCCATCGCCCTCGCCGCCGACCACCTTCCGCTCGATCCGCTCGACCCGGCCGCGGATCGCCGCCCCGGCCGCCTCGGCCGCCTTCAGCGCCGAGCGGACGTCGTCGAGCAGCCCCTCGCCGGCCGCCAGGCGCGCCCGCAGCGCCTCGCGGTGGCGCTCGCCGAGCAGGCCCTCGGC
>JBKPOX010000124.1:0-1931 GCA_046733335.1 Actinomycetota bacterium
CGCCACGGTCGGGATCCGCGCCTTCGACGGGGGCGTCCACGCGATCCTCGGCGGCAGCGAGAAGAATGAGCCGTTCACGCCGCTGATCGACCCGCTCCGCGAGCGAGCCCGCGCCTGCTACCTGATTGGCGCCACGGGCGAGCGGATGGCGCGCGAACTGGCGCCGGTGCTCGAGGCGGGGGTCGAGCTGCACCGCTGCGCCGGCCTCGAGGAGGCGGTGCGGCGCGCCGCCGCCGCCGCCGCTCCCGGCGAGGTCGTCCTGCTCTCGCCCGCCTGCGCAAGCTTCGACGCCTTCGCGAACTTCGAGCAGCGGGGCGAGCGCTTCCGCGCGATCGTCGGGGAGCTGGGGGCGTGAGAGCCGCGCCGCCCTCGCGCCGGGGCCGCCGCAAGCCCGCCAGGAAGCGCTCGCGCGCCCGCGTCTCCCCCGAGTACAACCTGCTGCTGACGGCGACGCTCTGCCTGCTGGCGCTGGGGGCGGTGATGGTCTTCTCCGCCAGCTCGACCACCCGGGTCCTCCAGGACGGCGGCCTCTCCGACAGCGCCTTCTACCTGAAGCGGACGCTGATGTTCGGCGTCGTCGGGCTGGTGATCATGCACCTCGCCGCGCGCCACGGCCTGCAGGCGGTCCGCCGCCTCACCCCGGCCCTCCTCGCCGTCTCGATCTTCCTCCTCCTCGCGGTCCTCGCCGTCGGCACCGAAGTCAACGGCGCCAGCCGCTGGCTCGGCGGCGGCTTCCTGCAGATCCAGCCCTCGGAGCTGGCGAAGGTCGCCCTGATCCTCTACGGCGCCGACCTGCTGGCCCGCAAGCCGAAGCGGGTCCGCTCGCTGGAGGGGATGATGCCCTTCCTCCTCGTCGCCGGCGCCTCCTGCCTGCTGATCATGCTCCAGCCCGACATGGGGACGACGATGGTGATCGCGTTCTCGGTCGCCGCGACGCTGGTCGCGGCCGGGGCGCGGCCGGTCGATCTGGGGAAGATCGCGCTGGTGATCGGCGGCCTGGCGCTGCTGATGGCGGTCATCGAGCCTTACCGGATGGCGCGGCTGACCGCCTTCCTCGACCCCTCCGCTGACCCCTCCGGCGCCGGCTTCCAGGCGGCGCAGGCGAAGATCGCGCTCGGCTCGGGCGGCCTCTTCGGGGTCGGGATCGGCAACGGGGTGCAGAAGGCCTTCTACCTGCCCGAGGCGCACACCGACATGATCTCCGCCGTGATCGGCGAGGAGCTGGGGCTGATCGGGATCGCCGCCGTCGTCGGCCTCTTCTCGATGTTCGGCTACGCCGGGCTGAAAACCGCGCAGAAGGCGAGGGACACCTACTCGAAGCTGCTGGTCGCCGGGCTCACCTCGCTCGTCCTCGTGCAGGCGGCGATCAACCTCTTCGCGGTGATGGGTCTGGCGCCGCTGACCGGCGTGCCGCTGCCCTTCGTCTCCTACGGCAACAGCAGCCTGATGGCCACCCTGTTCGCCGTCGGCCTGATCCTCAACGTCGCCCGCGGCGGCCGGGCCCGGGCGGCGCGCGCTTCGACGCCCTCCGGCGCTGGCAAACTGCGCGTCGTCCAAGGCGGGCGCGCGCCCGCGAGCCAAAGGAGCCGAGCGAAAGGTGCAGGGCGGAAAGCCGAGGGTGGTCGTGGCGGCGGGGGGAACCGCGGGTCACGTGGTGCCCGCCATGGCGGTCGCCGACGAGCTTCGGGCTAGCGGGGCCGAGGTCAGCTTCCTGGGCACGCGCGAGCGGATCGAGGCGGAGCTGGCGCCGGCGGCGGGCTACGAGATCGACTTCGTCGAGGTGAGGGGGATCGACCGCCGCAACCCGCTGAAGGCGGCAAGGGCCGGGATCGAGGCGCTGGTCGCGGTCGCGGCCGCGCGCGGGGCGCTGCGCCGCCGCCGGGCGGACGTCGTGATGGGCGGCGGCGGCTTCGTCGCCGGCCCGGCCGGCC
>JBKPOX010000125.1:0-5127 GCA_046733335.1 Actinomycetota bacterium
GAGGCGGCCATCTGTCTCTCTACTCTACCGGGCGCGAAAGTCCGGCTTGCGGTGCGGTTAGGGCGCTAAGAGCGAGATTTCAGGCGAGAATCGTCACGTTCCCGTATGAACCGGGTCGTCACGGGCGGGCCGGCCCGCTGCCCCGCCGCCCTCGCCGCTCGCTCCTCAGGTGCGCATCGCCGGGAAGAGCAGTACTTCCCGCAGCGTCTTGGCCCCGGTGAGCATCATCACCAGGCGGTCGACGCCGAGGCCGACGCCGCCGGTCGGCGGCATCCCCTGTTCGAGGGCTTCGACGAATGCCTCGTCGAACCGGTGGGCCTCCTCGTCGCCGCGCGCGACCTCGGCCGCCTGCTGCTCGAAGCGGCGGCGCTGCTCGTCGGGGTCGTTGAGCTCGGTGAACGAGTTGGCGATCTCGACGCCGCCGGCAAAGGCCTCCCAGCGCTCCACCATCCCCTCCTCGGAGCGGTGGCGCTTGGCGAAGGGGGATAGCTCGACCGGGTAGTCGAAAACGAAGGTCGGCTGGACCAGCCCCGGCTCGACCTCGCGCGAGAGCAGCCCGTCGACCAGCTTGCCCCATCCCTCCTTCGGGTCGGGCTCGCTCCCCATCGCCTGCGCCAGCGCCTCCCGGGTCGGGTGCTCGGCGACGTCGATCCCGGCCCGCTCCAGGATCGCCTCGCGCAGGGTGATCCGCCGCCAGGGCGGCGCGAAGTCGATCTCGACCTCGCCGCGCATGACCTTGGTGGTCCCGAGCACCCGCTCGGCCACCTCGGCGACCAGCAGCTCGAGGTCGTGGGCCGTCTTCTCGTAGTCGGCGTAGGCCTCGTACCACTCGAGCATCGTGAACTCGGGATTGTGCTTGTGGGACACCCCCTCGTTGCGGAAGTCCTTGCCGAGCTCGTATACGCGGTCGATCCCGCCGACGACGAGCCGCTTCAGGTAGAGCTCGGTCGCGATCCGCAGGTAGAAGTCGCGGTCGAGCGCGTTGTGGTGGGTGACGAACGGCCGCGCCAGGGCGCCGCCGTAGAGCGGCTGCAGGACCGGCGTCTCGACCTCGACGAAGCCGTGCTCGTCGAACCAGCGGCGGATCTCGGAGATCGTGCGGGCGCGGAGGCGGAAGGCGCGGCGGCTCTCCTCGTTGGCGATCAGGTCGAGCTCGCGGCGGCGGAAGCGCGTCTCGGTGTCCTCGAGGCCGTGGAACTTGTCGGGCGGCGGGCGCAGGCTCTTGGCGAGCAGCCGCCAGTGGTCGATCGAGAGCGAGAGCTCGCCGCCGCGGCGGGTCGCCATCGCCGTCCCCTCGGCGCCGAGGATGTCGCCGAGGTCGAGGTCGACCAGGAGCGCGTAGGCCTCCTCACCGAGCAGGTCCTGCCGCGCGTGCAGCTGGATCTGGCCGCTGCCGTCGCGGACGTCGATGAAGCACGCCTTGCCGTGGCCGCGGCGGGCGACGATCCGGCCCGCGACCCGGTGCCGCGACTCGGTCTCCATCCCGGGCGCCAGCCCCTCGTGCGCGGCCCGGACCTCGGCGATGTCCTCGCGCTCGGAGAACTCGTGCGGGAACGGCTCGATCCCCGCCTCCCTGATGCGCTCGAGCTTCTCGCGGCGGTCCTCGAGGACCTGGGAGAGGTCCTGCTGCTGCTCCTGGGGGGGCTCGCTCATCGAGGCAGCGAGCCTACCGTCCCTCAGGCTTTCTCGATTTTCGTGATTTTCAGCTTTTTCTTCGGCCCGCGCGGGACCTCGACCTCGACGATGTCGTTGCGCTTCCTGCCGATCAGCGCTTTGCCGATCGGCGACTCGTTGGAGAGCTTGTGCTCCAGCGGGTTCGCCTCGGTCGAGCCGACGATCTGGAATTTCTGCGAGTCGCCCGTTTTCTGGTCTTTGACGTGGACGATCGAGCCGAAGCCGACCTCGTCGGTGCCGAGCGACTTCTCGTCGATCACCTGGGCGCGGCGCAGTTTCTCTTCGAGCTGGGCGATCCGCCCCTCGAGCAGAGCCTGTTCGTTCTTCGCGTCGTCGTATTCGGCGTTCTCGGAGATGTCGCCGAATTCGCGCGCCTCCTTGATCCGGGCGGCGACCTCGCGGCGCTTGGTCGTCGAGAGGAACTCGATCTCCTCTTTCAGCTTCTCCAACCCCTCAGGGGTAATGACGGCCTGACGCACTTGAACGACCTCGCTTTGCTTGAACGGGAACCTGGCCGGTCTCCCAAAGACCTAAAAAAACGCGCCCGATGCGGCCCTGAGACAGGCACACCCGGCACGGAGTCGCGGGATTATAGCGGGGGTGGCTGACCGGCCAAAGGGAGTCTCAGACGACCCCGGCGGGGGCGGCGAGGCCGGCGACCAGCGCCCGCACCCGGGCGGGGTCGTCGCTGCGCTGCAGCTCCTCCGCGACCTCCCGCGGCGCCTCCAGGCGCTCCGCGTACCAGGGGTGGAATTTGCGCAGGTAGCGCGTCGCCCGCTCGGTCCCGAGATGCTCCTCGGCGCGGTCGAGCACCCAGAGCCACTCGGCGACGATCTCCTCCCGGCTCGGCGGCTCCCGCCGGCGCCCCGTCAGCTCCTCGAAGACCCAGGGGTTGCCGAACGAGCCGCGGGCGACCATCACGGCGTCGGCGCCGGACTCCTCGTAGGCGCGGCGGGCGGCGGCGGCGCTGGAGAGGCCGCCGGAGACGATCACCGGGACCTCGAGGCGCGCGACCAGCTCGCGGGTGAGGGCGTAGTCGGGCGAGCCCTTGTGGCCCTTGGTGGCGGCCCGGGGGTGGAAGGCGATCGCCGCCACCCCCGCCTCCTCGGCCAGGCGGATCGCCAGGTCGAAGCCGGATCGGTCTCCTGCCTCGATCCCCGAGCGCAGCTTCACGGTCACCGGCAGGCCGCTGCCGGCGGCGGCGGCGCGGGCGAGGGCGAGGGCCAGCTCGGGGTCGCGCAGGAGCTGGGCCCCTGCCCCGGTCTTGCGCACCTTGGGCACCGGGCAGCCCATGTTGATGTCGATCAGGTCGGCGCCGGCCCGGGCGGCGGTCTCGGCGCCCGAGCGCATCACCTCGGGGTCGTGGCCGAAGAGCTGGATCGAGACGGGATGCTCGTCGGGGTGGATCCGCATCAGCTCGCGCAGCGTGCGCTCGTTGCGGTAGTGGAGGGCGAAGCTGGAGACCATCTCCGAGACGGCGAGGCCGGCGCCGTGGCGCTTGGCCTGCAGGCGCACGAACCAGTTGCCGATCCCGGCCAGCGGCGCCAGCAGGACGCGGTTGGCGATCCGCACCCCGCCGATCTCGAAGGGGTCGGTCAGCGCCGGGCGGGCGCTCCCGTCCTCACCGGTTGCGCTCATGGATCAGTCGCAGTCCCTTCAGGGTCAGCAGATCGTCGACCTCGTCGATCGTCTCGGTGAAGGGGACGACCGCGGCGGCATAGCCGCCCGTGGCGAGGAGATGGGGGTGGGGAAGCTCGTCTTCGATCCTCCGGACGATGCCGTCGATCAGGCCGGCGAAGCCGAAGATGAAGCCGGAGTTGATCGCGGCGCGGGTGGAGCGGCCGATCGCTTCCTGCGGCTCTTCCAGGTCCATCCGGGTGATCCGCGCCGCCCGTTCGATCAGGGCGCTGAGCGAGGGCGCAAGGCCGGGGCCGATCGCGCCGCCGAGGTACTCGCCCTCGGCGGAGACGGCGTCGATGTTGATGCCGGTCCCGAAGTCGACCGAGACGCAGGCCTCGCCGAAGCGCTCGTAGGCGGCGATCGCGTTGACGAGCCGGTCGGCGCCGACCTCAAGCGGGTTCTCGATCCGGATCGGCATCCCGGTCTTGACCCCGGGGCCGATCGTCAGGCAGTCGGCCTCGAGGTAGCGCCGGGCCATTTCCTCGAACTGGTTGCCGAGCGGCGGCACGACCGAGGAGACGCAGGTCGCGTCGATCTCCCCGAAGGAGAGGCCGCTGAGCGAGAAGAGGCCGGCGATCCGCTCCGCCAGCTCGTCGCCGGTCGCCCCCGATCGGGTCTGGAAACGCCAGTGCTCGACCAGCGCCTCGCCGTCGAAGGCGCCCAGGTGGGTCTGCGTGTTGCCGACGTCGACCGCGAGGAGCATGGGCGGATTATCGCTGGGCTCGACTGGCTGGGTAGCCAAACCGGGGCGGATACGCATAGGATCGCCCGGTGACCGCCCGCCTCTACGTCATTCCCGCCTCGCACCCGAGCATCGCGGTCGAGCTGATGCTCGAGCACAAGGGCATCCCCTACAAGCGGACCGACCTTCTGCCGGTGGTCTCGAAGGGGGCGCTGCGGGCAGTCGGCTTCCCCGGCGTCACGGTGCCCGCGCTGAAGATCGAGGGCGAGAAGGTGCAGGGCTCGCGGCCGATCGCCCGTGAGCTCGAGCGGCTGCGGCCCGAGCCGCCCCTCTTCCCCGCCGATCCCGAGCAACGGGCGGCCGTCGAGGAGGCCGAGCGCTTCGGCGACGAGGAGCTGCAGCACCCGATCCGCCAGATCCTCTGGTGGGGGATGAAGCAGGACCGCGCGCCGCTCCGCAGCTATTCGGAGGGCGCCCGGCTCGGCGCGCCGATCGGGCTGCTGGTGAAGACGGCGGCGCCGGTCGTCGCGCTCTCCGCCCGCTTCAACGGGGCCGACGACGAGAACGTCCGCAGGGCGCTCGAGCAGCTGCCCGCGCTTCTCGACCGCGTCGATTCCTACGTCGAGGCGGGCGTCCTCGGCGGCAGGCAACCCAACGCCGCCGACTTCCAGATCGCCCCCAGCATCGGTTTGGCGCTCACCCTCGACGACCTGCGGCCGATGATCGAGAGCCGGCCCGCCGGGGCGCTAGCGAGGCGAATCGTCCCCAGCTACCCCGGCCGGATGCCGGCCGTGCTGCCCGCCGACTGGCTGGGACCGCTGCGCGGGAGCTGAAGCGGCGTTCCAGGCCGGGAGTGACGGGCCCCGCGCCGAGCGGAACCGGATGTCGGTTTCGCCCAGCAGGAGCCCCAGCGCGCCCAGGAAAAGCAGCCCGCAGAGGATCCAGACCGGCCAAGGCAGGCCCCCGGAACCCGAGGAGGAGGTCTGGGCGCTCGTGGCTGCGGACGCGGCGCTCGCCGCCGCAGGCCCGCCCGCGCCGGCATCTGAGGGTTCAGGTCGAGCCACCGGCCTCGCCGCTCCGAGGGCCGGAGG
>JBKPOX010000126.1:0-14589 GCA_046733335.1 Actinomycetota bacterium
CCGCCGAGTGCAGCGAGTCGCTGGAGTAGACCGGCGCCGTGCAGCCCTCGATGTAGTGGACGTCGGCGCCCTCCTCGCAGATGATCAGCGTCCGCTCGAACTGGCCCATGTTCTCGGTGTTGATCCGGAAGTAGGCCTGCAGCGGCATCTCGACCTTGACCCCGGCCGGGACGTAGACGAAGGAGCCGCCCGACCAGACGGCGCTGTTCAGCGCCGCCAGTTTGTTGTCGTTGGGCGGGATGATCGTCGCCCAGTGCTCGCGCACCAGGTCCTCGTGCTCGCGCAGGGCGGTGTCCATGTCGGTGAAGATCACGCCCTGGGCCTCGAGCTTCTCGTTCACCTGGTGGTAGACGACCTCGGACTCGTACTGGGCGCCCACCCCGGCGAGGAATTTGCGCTCGGCCTCGGGGATGCCGAGGCGGTCGAAGGTGTTTTTGATGTCGTCCGGAACCTCGCTCCAGTCGCGGCTGTTCTTGTCCGAGGCGCGGACGAAGTAATGGATGTCGTCGAAGTCGATCTGGTCGAGGTCGCCGCCCCATTTCGGCGTCGGCCGGCTTTCGAAATGCTCCAAGGCCTTGAGCCGGAAGTCCCGCATCCACTGCGGCTCGTCCTTGAAGTCGGAGATCGTTTCGACGACCTCGCGCGAGAGCCCCTTCGGCGCTTTGTAGGCGTAGCCGGTCTCGGGGTCGTTGAAGCCGAACTTCTCCTTGTAGTCGGCGTTGATGCCGGCCAGCTCGCGTTTCTCGGCGAGAACCTCGGGCGTTGCCATGTCAGTTGACCTCCAAAGTGATCGTGTCGTCCTCGATCGCTACCGGGAACGTCTGGACCGGCTGGAACGCGGGGAGCGTCTTCGGCCTGCCGGTGCTGAGGTCGAAGAGGGATCCGTGGCGGGGGCACTCGACCGTGCAGGCGGCGGCGTCGAGCTCGCCCTCGGCGAGCGGCCCGTTGTCGTGCGAGCACCGGTCCTCGATCGCGTAATAGCTGCCGTCGCAGTTGAAGACGCCGATCTTCAGCCCCTCGTGCTCAACCAGGCGCATTCCGCCTGGCGGCAGCTCGGCTGCCGGGCAGACTGCGATCTTGGTTCCTGCGGTGTCGGTCAAGAGGGTGGGGTGCTCCAGTCGCCGCTCTCGCGGCCTAGTGCGGCTTGAAACTTAATCCTACTTCCAAGGTCGGATTTTAGCGGGGTGCCCTGGTCGGCTTCACGGCTTGGCGATGAATCTGCGCCGCTGGTCTGGTCTTATCTACAGCAACCCGTTGACGAAAGGATTTCGAAGATGAGCGAGAGGACCAGTTACGTGCCCGGCACCCCCTGCTGGGTTGACCTGGCGACCCCGGACATCGAGGCGGCGGAGCGCTTCTACGGCGAGCTGTTCGGCTGGGAGGTCCCGGAGCTGCCCAACTCGGCCGAAATGGGGGGCTACCGGCGGGCGAAAATGGGCGGCCGCGACGTCGCCGGGGTGATGCCGCTGATGCAGGAGGGCCAGCCGCCCGCCTGGAGCACCTACATATCGGTCGACGACGCCGACGCGATCGCCCGCGCGATCCAGGAAAACGGCGGCACGATGGTCGCCGAGCCGATGGAAGTCTCGGAGTACGGCCGGCTCGCGCTCTTCACCGACCCCGAGGGCGCCTTCTTCGGGATCTGGGAGCCAGCCGACTTCCCGGGCGCCGAACTGGTGAACGAGAAAGGCGCCTTCGGCTGGAACGAGCTCGAGAGCCGCGACCCCGAGGGAGCAAAACGGTTCTACGGCGCCGTCTTCGGCTGGGAGTTCGAGGACCACGAGATGGGCGAGATGACCTACACCGAGTGGCAGGTCGCGGGCAGGGCCGTCGGCGGGATGGCCGACATCCGCGGCCGCGTGCCCGACGAGGTCCCAGCGCACTGGATGGTCTACTTCGGCAGCGTCGACACCGACGAGGCGGTCGGCAAGATCGAGCAGCTGGGCGGCCAGGTCATGTTCGGCCCGGTCGACATCCCCGCCGGCCGCTTCGCGATGGTCGCCGACCCTCAGGGCGCCGCCTTCGCGGTGATGCGGCCAAGCGAGCAGACGCTCGCGCGGGCCCGCGAGCAGGGCCTCGCCTGATCACGAGTCCGCGAAAACCCTGCCTCTGTACGGGTTTTCGCGGACTCGCTAGAGCTGCCCGAGGTCGGCGACCGCTTCGGCGGGGTCGCCGGCCTCGCCCTCGTCCTCCCATTCGGCGGGCTTGCCGAGGGAGGCGCTCTTGACCACCTTGAGGCCGAGCATCGCGCACTTCATCCGCGTCGCCGAGATCTCGATCCCGAGCAGCTCGAGGACGAAGTCTTTCGGGAGAAGAAGGAGCTCCTGGCGGCTCTTGCCGACCAGCTCGTCGGTCAGCAGCGAGGTGGCGGCGGTGGAGATCGCGCAGCCCTTGCCGTCGAAGGCGATCTCGGCCACCCGGTCGTCGGAGTCGAGGCGGATCGTCACGTGCTGCTCGTCGCCGCAGAAGGGGTTGGTGTCCTCGAACTCGAGGTCGGCGTCCTCGATCCGGCCGAAGTTGTGTGGCCGCTTGTAGTGCTCGAGGATCTGGTCGCGGTAGAGCTCGTCCATCAGAGACCGAACACCTTACGCGCGTCTTCGAGGCCGTCGACCAAGCGGTCGATCTCCTCGGTCGTCGTGTAGACGCCGAAGCTGGCGCGGGCGGTGGCGGCGATCCCGAGCCGGTCCATCAGCGGCTGGGCGCAGTGGTGGCCGGCGCGGACGGCGACGCCGTGGCGGTCGAGGATCTCGGAGACGTCGTGGGCGTGGATCCCCTCGATCTCGAAGGAGACGGGGCCGAGGCGGCCGTCGCCGCGCGGCGGCCCGAAGACGCGCAGACCCGGCACCTCGGCGAGGCGCTCGAGCGCGTAGTCGGCCACCGCCTCCTCGTGCGCGCGCACCGGCTCCATCCCGACCATGTCGAGCCAGCGCATCGCCGAGGCCATCCCGATCGCCTGGGTGATCGCCGGCGTCCCCGCCTCGAAGCGCGCCGGCGGGTCGGCGTAGGTGGTGCCCTCCGTGGTCACCTTGCGGATCATCGAGCCGCCGCCGAGGAAGGGCGGCATCTTCCGCAGCACCTCCAGCCGGGTCCAGAGCGCGCCGATCCCGGTCGGCGCGTAGAGCTTGTGGCCGGTGATCGCGTAGAAGTCGACTCCCAGCGCGGCCACGTCGAGCGGCAGCTTCGGCGCCGCCTGGGCGCCGTCGGCCAGCACCAGAGCGCCGGCCTCGTGCGCCAGTCGCGCCAGCTCGGCGATCGGGTTCTCGGTCCCGAGGACGTTGGAAACGTGCGTGACCGCGACCAGCTTCGGGCCGCGCTCGAGCAGCGCCGCGTAGGTGTCCAGGTCCAGCCGCCCCTCCTCGTCGATCGGCGCCCAGTCGATCTCGGCCCCAACCCGCTCCGCCAGCTGCTGCCAGGGGACGATGTTGGAGTGATGCTCCATCTCGGTGAGGAGCAGGCGGTCACCCTCGCCGACGTTCGCGTCGCCCCAGGCGCGGGCGACCAGGTTGATCGCCTCGGTGGCGTTGCGGACGAAGACCACCTCGCGGCGGTCGGCGGCGCCGATGTGGTCGGCGACCGTCGCCCGCGCCCCCTCGAAGGCTTCGGTCGCCTCGGCCGAGAGGGTGTGGGAGCCGCGGTGGACGTTGGAGTGGTGGCGGCGCTCGTAGCGGTCGACCGCCTGGATCGAGGCCAGCACCCGCTGGGCGCTGGCGCCGCTGTCGAGGTAGGCGACGGGACGCCCGTGGACCTCGCGCTCAAGCGCCGGAAAGGCGCCGCGGACCTTCTCGATGTCGAGCGGGTCCGCCGGAGCGGTGCGCCTTTTCCCCTCATAGCGTGGATAAGTCGCACCGCTCTTGGCGCTCACGGGCTCCATCGCGGCATCAGGCGGCGGCGGCCGCCTCGACCTCCTCCTTGATCCAGCCGTAGCCCTTCTCCTCCAGCACGCCGACCAGCTCCGGCCCGCCTTCCTTGACGATCCGCCCCTGGTACATGACGTGGACCTGGTCGGGCTTGACCATGTGGAGGATGCGCTGGTAGTGGGTGATGATCAGCACGCCCATCTCGGGACCGGCGAACTTGTTGACGCCTTCGGCGACCGTGCGCAGCGCGTCGATGTCGAGGCCCGAGTCGGTCTCGTCGAGGATCGCGATCTCCGGCCGCAGCAGCGCCAGCTGCAGCAGCTCCATCCGCTTCTTCTCGCCGCCGGAGAAACCGTCGTTGAGGTAGCGGCTGGAGAAGTCTTTGGGGATGCTCGCCAGCTCCATCGCCTCCTGGGCGGTCTTGGCGAAGTCTTTGATCTTGATCTGCTCTTCGCCGCGCGCCTCGCGGTGGGCGTTGATGATCATCCGCAGGTACTTGCTGACCGAGACGCCGGGGATCGCGACCGGGTACTGGAAGGCCATGAAGAGGCCGGCTCGCGAGCGGGCCTCGGGATCGGCCTCGGTGATGTCCTCGCCCTTGAAGAAGATCGTCCCCTCGGTGACCTCGAGCGCCGGGTGGCCCATGATCGCGTTGGCGAGGGTCGACTTGCCGGAGCCGTTCGGCCCCATCAGCGCGTGGACCTTGCCCTTCTCGACGTCGAGGTCGAGGCCCCTGAGGATCTCCTTGTCCTCGGCCTTCACGTGCAGGTTGCGGATCTCCAGCTCAGCCAATTTCGCTCCGTTTCTGGGTTTGCGTTGAAGTTTTTGCGTCTCGCCGGGCGCCGGTCTTACGCGGCGCTGCCGATCGCCGCGGCCCGGGAGGGGGCGCTCTGCGCGGAGAACTCGACCAGCTCGGCGAGAGTCGTGCCGGCCAGCGCCCGGTTGACCCCGCCCTGGACGCGCATCCACAGCAGCTTCGTCGAGCAGCCCTGGTCGCCGTCGGCTTCGTGCGAGCAGAGGACCTTGCCCTCGGGCGTGTCGTGGAAGCACTCCATCGGGGCGATCTGCCCTTCCAGCGCCTCGACCACCTGGTCCATCGTGATCTCCGCGGCAGGCTTGGCCAGGCGGTAGCCGCCGTGGGCGCCGCGGGTCGAGGTGACGAGCTCCGCCTTGCGCAGCTTCGCCACCAGGTGCTCCAGGTAGGAGAGCGGGAGCCGCTCCGCTTCGGCGACCGAGCCCAGCGAGACCGGCTGCGAGCCGGGCTGTCGCCCCAGCTCGACCATCAGCCGCACCCCGTACTCCGCTTTAGTCGAGAACAACATCGATCTAAATCCTACCGAAGCGGTCGGTTATGCCCGCCCACCCTACGGCTCGATCAGGCCGCGGCGGATCGCGTAGCGGACGAGCTCGACCCGGTCGCGCATCCCGAGCTTGCGCATCGCGTTTGCGCGGTGGTTCTCGACGGTCTTCTCGGAGAGGTGGAGGACCTCGGCGATCTCCCTCGTCGTGTTCGCCTCGGCGACGAGCTTGACGATCTCCTCCTCGCGCGGCGTCAGCTCCTCCTCGCCGCTGGAGCCGCGCTCGAGGACGTCCTTGATCAGCGTCCGCTGCGCCTCGGGGGTGAGGAACGGCTCGCCGCGCTCGACCGCGCGGATCGCCGCCAACAGGTCGGTGTCCGCCTGCGCCTTCAGCACGTAGCCGGAGGCGCCCGCCTTCAGCGCCTCGAACAGGTAGCGCTCGTCGTCGTGCATGGAGAGGATCAGCACCGCCACCTCCGGCGCCTGCTTCTTGATCTCCCGCGTCGCTTGCAGCCCGGTCAGCTTCGGCATCTTCACATCGAGGATCGCCAGGTCGGGCCGCTCCCGCACCGCGAGGTCCCGCGCCCCGGCGCCGTCCGCCGCCTCGCCGACGACCTCGATGTCCGGCTGTCGCTCCAGCAGCAGCCGGATGCCGGAGCGGACGATGCCGTGGTCGTCGGCGATCAGTACGCGCACGTCCAGATTCTCTCCGATCGCGGGCCGGATCGGGCGGAACGCCGCGCGGGAACCTCGGTCAGATCTCGTGCCCGTGCCGGCCGAGAACCCAGCGCAGACCGAAGACGAGGCAGACTTCGGCGGTCCGCCAGGTGTGGCCGCGAGCGACGTGCAACACCACGTAGATCGCGAACGAGAGGACGAAAATCGCAAGCAGGCCGACCACCGCCTCGACGGGCGCTTCGGCAATGCGGCCTCTGTGAGATAGAGCGACGGCGGTGATGCCCAGCCATGCCGTGAGTACCGCCGTACGGGCAGCGCCGAGAGAGTGGTAGATGTCGGAGAGGCTCGTGTACTCGTTCTTCACGTGCTCTTTGGTGTAAGCGGCGAGGTCCATGGTCGAGCGCAACACATCCCAGTGGACGTACCACCGGTCTTCGTAGAGTTGCCGGAGCTCCTTGTCGCTCGTCGCTTGCGCAGCTATCGGATCTGACACCTGCAGGACGCCGCTCCGGTGCATCAGCTTCTGGATCGGGGATCCCTCCTCTGACACGACCTTGTGGATCGGCTCGCGGTCGATCGTGCACTTGAAGGTTTCCTCCAGCTTCCTCAGCTGATCCTCCTCGAGCTTTAGGAGGATCGTCCCGCCACGGTCCTTGCGCACCAACCGTCCAGGCCATGGCATCAGCTTGCCGGACCACGGCAACAGAAACGGATGCAGCAGCGGTCCGTAATTGAAGTAATAGAGCTGGTACACGAGGAAGCCGACGGGGATGGTTGCTGCGACTGCGATCACCCCCGCCACGTTGTCCTGGATCACGCTGGAGGCGTCCACGACGGGGACGCCCTGGATCCGGCGGTAAAGGAGGTAGCAGACGGCTCCGTGCAGGAGGAAAATGGAGCCTGGGATGCTGAAGCGGAGGATCTGGCGCGCGCTGCTCAACGCTCGAATCTATATCACTGCTTAAAGACGCTCAAGCAACCTGCAGGCGCACCGTGGTCCCGCGGCCCGGCCCCGACTCGATCGTCAGTTCGGCGCCGATCAGCAGGGCGCGCTCGCGCATGCCGCCGATCCCGAGGCCGCGCTGGGATTCGTCGAAGGCGAAGCCGCGGCCGTCGTCGGCGACCTCGAGGACGACGCCGCCGTCGCCGGTGCGCCGGAGCCGCACCTCGACCCGGCCGGCGCCGCTGTGGCGGGCGGCGTTGGAGAGCGCCTCCTGGGCGACGCGGTAGACGACCAGCTGCGCGTCGTCGCCGAGGGCGGAGAAGTCGCCCTCGACCTGAAGGCTCGTCGCGATCTCGCCGCCGAGCCGGTCGAGCTGGCCTTCGATCGCCGCTGCCAGCCCGAGGTCGTCGAGCGCCGTCGGGCGCAGCTGCCGCGCCAGCGAGAGCAGCTCGGTCATCGCCTGGTTCGCCAGGGCCTTGGTCTCCGCCAGTTCACCCTCCAGCTCCGGGGGCGCCGCCTCACGCGCCGCCTCCAGGCGCAGCAGCAGCCCGGTCAGCGACTGGTTGACCTCGTCGTGGAGGTCCCGTGCCACACGTGCCCGCTCCTCCTCCTGGGCGTGCAGCGCCGCCGAGCCGGCCCGCCGCCGCTCGGCTTCCAGGCGCCGCATCATCCGCAGGAAGGCGAGCTCGATCCGCTCCACCTCCTCGGTCTCGGCCACCCCGTCGATCGACGCGGGGAGGAGGGGGCGGGGGCTCGAGAGGTCGACCTTCTCCATCGCCTCGACCAGGTCCTCGAGCGGCCGCAGCCGCCGCCGCTCCCGCACGAGCGCGAGCGTGAGCGCCAGGACGACGAGCGCCAGCCCGATCACGGTAAACGTCATCCGCCCAGCCTAAGACCAGCCGAACTGCATCAAATTTCCGGGCCGCCAGGCTGGAAATTTGATGCAGTTCGGCGATTGCGCTCATCGCATGGGGGTTCCTCCCGGCGTAGAGGGGGGCTAGCCCCTATAGGCGAAATCGCCCTTTCGTCCCATACTGGGGCGACCAACCCGAACTCAGGAGCGAGATACGCGATGACCACCACCAAGCAGTCCACCTGGGGCGCGACGCTGCGGACCACGATCTTGATGGCCACTCTGGGCGGCCTTCTCGTCGCGATCGGCGCCCTGATCGGGGGGCCGAGCATGGCCCTCACCTTCCTCTTCGTCGCCTTGGCGATCAACTTCTTCAGCTACTTCTTCAGCGACAAAATGGCGCTGGCGATGAGCCGCGCCAAGCCGATCGAGGAGGCCGAGGCGCCGCGGCTCTACCAGATCGTGCGCGAACTCTCGACCCGCGCCGGCCTGCCGATGCCGCGCCTCTACATGATCCCCCAGGACCAGCCCAACGCCTTCGCGACCGGGCGCAACCCCAAGCACGCGGCGGTGGCGGTGACCCGCGGCATCACCAAGCTCCTCTCCGAGGACGAGCTGCGCGGGGTCCTCGCGCACGAGCTCGCGCACGTCCAGCACCGCGACATCCTGATCCAGTCGGTCGCCTCGGCGATCGGCGCCGCGATCACCTACGTCGCCTACATGCTGATGTTCTTCGGCGGCGACGAGGACAACGGACCCCTCGGGCTGGTGGCCGCCCTCGGCATGGTGATCCTCGCCCCGATCGCGGCGAGCATCATCCAGCTCTCGATCTCGCGCCAGCGCGAGTACGCGGCCGACGCCGGCGGGGCGGAAATCTGCGGCAACCCGGAGTCCCTGGCCAGCGCGCTGCTGCGGCTCGAGCAGGGGGCGGAGGCGATCCCGATGAAAGTCAACCAGGCGGCCGAGCCCCTCTACATCGTCAAGCCCTTCAAGGGCGGGGGCATCGCCGGCCTCTTCTCGACCCACCCGCCGATCGAGGAGCGGGTCCGCCGCCTGCGCCAGATGCGCCCCAGCCTCTAGCGCCGGCGGCCGCGCTCCCTTCGGCGCGCAGCTGCAATCGACAGAGCGGCCCCGGGGGGGATCCCGGGGCCGCCTCTGTTCAGCGCAGGTCCTCGCAGGCGATGCCGTCGTGGTCGGCGTCGAGCCGGTGCGGATCCCGCCGCGGGCCCCCGTGGTTCTTGTAGAAGCGCTGAGCTTCGCGCCAGCTGTTGAAGTCGGAGCAGTCCTTGTCGGCGGCGGCGGCCGGTCCCGGGGCGGCAAAGGCGAGGCAGACGAACGCCGCAAGAGCGGCAATAGACGCGCGGATCTTCATGGCTCTCCTAAGTATCGATCAGTACCTCACTGGATAGTCTCACGTTTCTCAACTATCTACAAAGGGATCCGCAACGGGGCGGCGCGCCTGCTCCACCCGGGCCGCTCAAGCCCTCTTGGCCGGCTCGCTATAGTTTTTGAAGTAAAGCTGATCCGATTTAGGGGATTTACTTCCAGATGGCCATCGACACCGAGCGCATGCAGACGATCGAGGAGATCGAACCCTTCGAGGCGGCGGCAGAGATCGAGGGCGGCGACGTCGTCCTGATCGACACCCGCGAGCCCCACGAGTACCAGGAGGCTCACCTCGAGCGGGGCAAGCTGGTGCCACCCGGCCTGATCGCCGACGAGATCCGACAGGCGGCGCCCGACAAGTCGGCCCGCACGATCCTCTATTGCCGCTCCGGCAACCGCTCCGCCCTCGCCGCCGCGCAGCTGCAGCAGCTGGGCTACGAGAACGTCGCCTCGATGAGCGGTGGCATCGTCCAGTGGCAGGAGCAGGGCCTGCCGGTCGTCTCCCCGTCCGGCATGACCCCCGAGCAGCGCGAGCGCTACTCGCGTCACACGCTGCTGCCCGAGGTCGGCGTCGACGGCCAGGTGAAGCTTCTGAACGCCAAGGTCCTGCTGCTCGGGGCCGGCGGCCTCGGCGCCCCGACCGCGCTCTACCTCGCCGCGGCCGGGGTCGGCACGCTCGGTCTCGTCGACGACGACGTGGTCGACGCCTCCAATCTGCAGCGCCAGGTGATTCACAACACCGAACGGATCGGGATGCCGAAGACCTCCTCGGCGCGCATCTTCATCGAAGCGCTGAACCCCGACGTGAACGTCGTCGAGCACAACGGCCGTCTCGACGCCTCGAACATCCTCGACGTCATCGGCGACTACGACATCGTTGTGGACGGCGCCGACAACTTCCCCACGCGATACCTGCTGAACGACGCCTCGGTGCGGCTGCGCAAGCCGGTCGTCTCGGCCTCGATCCTCGGCTTCGACGGGCAGGTCTCCACCTTCGTCCCATACGAGGGGCCCTGCTACCGCTGCCTCTACCCGACGCCGCCGCCGGCCGAGCTGGCGCCGAGCTGCTCCGCCAACGGGGTGCTCGGGGTGATGGCCGGGACGATGGGCACGCTTCAGGCCAACGAGGTGATCAAGCTCGTGATCGGCGCTGGCGAGCCGCTGGTCGGGCGCCTGCTGCTCTACGAGGCGCTCGGCACCCGCTTCACCGAGCTGAAGGTGAGGCGCGACCCCGAATGCCCGATCTGCGGCGAGAACGCCGAGGAGATCCCGGAGTCGGAGATGGGCAAGTTCCCCGACTACGACGCCTTCTGCGCGGGAGCGGGCGGAGATCGCCAAAGCGCGGCAACGCCGTAATCGCCCCCTCCACTAGGATCACCGCCTCATGGCGACCGTCCGCATCCCTCCAGTGCTGCGCCCGAAGACGGGCGGTCAGGCCGAGGTCGAGGCCGGCGGCGCCGACGTCGGCGAGGTCCTGCGCTCGCTGACCGGTGAGTTCCCGGACACCCGGGAGCAGCTCTTCGGCGAGGAGGGCGAGCTCAACCGCTACGTCAACGTCTACCTCAACGACGAGGACGTGCGAGTCCTGCAGGGGCTCGAGACGAGCGTCAAGGACGGCGACACGGTCGTCATCCTCCCGGCCATGGCCGGGGGCGCTGCCTAGCCGCCCCTAGCGCTCCAGCACCAACCCGAGGAACTGCTTCGTCCGCTCCTCGCGCGGTCTCTCCAGCACCTCGGCCGGCGGGCCTTCCTCGACGATCACGCCGCCGTCCATGAAGATCACCCGGTCGGCGACCTCGCGGGCGAAGCCGAGCTCGTGGGTGACGACCATCATCGTCATCCCTTCCTCGGCGAGCTCGCGCATCGTGTCGAGGACTTCCTTCACCAGCTCGGGATCCAGCGCGCTGGTCACCTCGTCGAAGAGCATCACCTGCGGGTCCATCGCCAGCGCCCGGGCTATCGCCACCCGCTGCTGCTGACCGCCGGAGAGGGTTTCGGGATATGCGTTCAGCTTGTCGCCGAGGCCGACCTGCTCCAACAGGTCGCTCGCCTTCGCCCGCGCCTCCTCCCGCGAGCGGCCGAGCACCCGTTCCTGGGCCAGGGTCACGTTCTCCAGCGCGGTCTTGTGGGGGAAGAGGTTGAACTGCTGGAAGACGATCCCGACCCGCTGCCGGACGAAGTCGAGCTTCCAGCCCTGCTCGCCGCTGCCGCTCCCCGGCCCCTTGCAGATGTCGTTGCCTTCGACGAAGATCTCGCCCTCCTCGGGGGGCTCGAGCAGGTTGACGCAGCGCAGCAGCGTGCTCTTGCCCGAGCCGCTCGGGCCGAGGACGCAGACGACTTCGCCCTTGGCGACCTCGATGTCGACCCCCTTGAGGACCTCGAGCGCTCCGAAGCGCTTGCAGATCCCTTCCAGCTTGACCATCGGCTCCGCCATCAGGCGACCTCGATGTGGGAGCCCCGGGTGATCTTGCCGCGGTTACGTTTGATCAGGTAGTCGACCAGCCGCGCCATCGGCAGCGTGATCGCCAGGAACATCACGCCGGCGAGGATGTAGGCCGAGCTGTTGAAGGTTTCGGACTGGATTTCGCGGCCGATCAGGACCGACTCGCCGAGCGCGATCACGCCGACGAGGGTAGTGTCCTTCAGCAGCGAGATCAATTCGTTCAGCATCGGCGCCGGGATCTTCGTCACCGCCTGCGGCACCACGACGTGGCGCATCGCCTGCCCGTGGCTCATCCCCAGCGAGCGAGCGGCCTCCACCTGCCCGCGGGGCACCGCTTCGATCCCCGCCCGGTAGACCTCGGCCATGTAGGCGCCGTAGACCAGGGTCAGCGCCATCACTCCGTACCAGTAGGGGTCGGGCTGGCCGAGCCACTGCGGAATGCGGATCGATTTCGGCAGGAACTCGAGGAACGGCAGGCTGCCCGAGATCAGCAGGATCACGATCAGGATCGGAACCGCACGGAAGACGTCGATGTAGGCGATGGTGACCCCCCTCAGGGGCATGAGCTTCCTCCCGGGGAGCTGGCGGATCAGGGCGAGGATCAGCCCCCACACGAGCGCCAGCACCGCCGCGACCGCGAAGACGAGCAGGTTTTTCACGAAGCCGTCGAGGACTTCGCCGAAGTGGTCGCCCATCACCGTGAAGTCGAAGTACTGGTGGAAGAATTCGCTCATCTCTCGCTCCTGAGGGCTTCCCTTTCCGCGCTTCTTCTACCCGGAAATGCGAAGGGGCGCCTCGATGGCGCCCCTTCGGCCTCCGCTCGACCTGGCGGCGGCTATTCCGCTTCGTGGGTGGCCGAGAAGATCGCTTTCGGCGGCTCCAGCCGGAACCACTTTTCGTAGATCGCCTTGTAGGTCCCGTCGTCCTCGACTTCCTTCAGCGCCTTGTTGATTTCGTCGAGCAGCTCTTCTTCGCCCTGGGCGACGGCGATTCCGTACGTTTCTTCCGTCGGCACTTTCTCGGCGATTTCGATGCCGCCGGATTTTTCGACCGCGTTCTGCGCTACCGGCGCGTCGATGATCACGCCTTCGACGGTGCCGGATTTGAGGGCGTTGACGGCGTCAGGCCCTTCGGGGTAGGGACGGATTTCGCTGCCGCCGAGTTCTTCCTTCGCCAGTTCCAGGCCGGTCGTGCCCTGCTGGGCGGCGACCGTTTTCCCGTCCAGGTCTTTCAGCGATTCGATCGAGCTGCCCTCTTTGACCAGGACCGCCTGTTCGGAGAGGTAGTAGGGGTTGGAGAAGTCGACCGCCTTCTCGCGTTCCTCGGTGATCGTCGCCGCCGAGATCACCGCTTCGAACTTGCCCTGGGCGACGTCGCGGAAGATCGTTTCGAACGACGTGTCCTGGAATTCGGGCGTGCGGCCCATCCTTTCGCCGATCGCCTCCATCAGCTCGATGTCGAAGCCCGTGTAGTTGCCGGGTTTCCCCTGCTCGAACGGTGGATAGGGGATGTCGGCGCCCACGGTCAGCGGTTCGCCGCCACCGCCTTCGCCGGTGGTGCCACCGCCTCCGCCGCTGGTCGTCTCGTCGCCGCCACCGCAGCCCACGGCCGCGACCGAGGCCAGCGCGAGCAGGAGGACCGCGAAGAACGCGGCCAGCCGGGTCTTTCTCATTCGAGTTCCCTCCGATCGAATCTTGCCGGACGTGCCGAACTTTCAAGCTGGCTTTTACATGCCCAAAGCAGGCGCTTTCGAATCCGTGCTGCGCCTTGGCAGGGGTAGGGGGTCAGTTCGAACGGCGATCTTTGACAGAGATCGATGACGCCTTCCGTCGCCGGGCGGCGGCGACATCGAACAGGTACGGCGGCGGTTGCGTTGGGGGGCGGCGGGATAGGCTGCGGGCCATGTCGAGTAGCAACGACAAGGCTCATAACCCGGCGCTCCTGTTTTGGATCGTTCTGCCCGCGGTCCTGGGTGGAGCCGCCGCTTTCGCCACCGCGCACGATCAAGCGCCAAGCTACGCCCTCGACTCCAATTTGGTCTATCGGTTGGAGATCGGCCTCGCCACGCTGGCGGTTCTCTATGTGGTCGGTGTCGCACTCTGGCTCGCGTGGCACGGGAAGGGATTCTTCGAGTTGAGCGTTGCCGGGGCCGGGATCAAGGCAACCGGCGCAGAGGATGTGGAAGAGGCGGCGGGGGATATCGAGGAGGGAAGCGAGGCTTTCCGCGAATGGAGAGAGCAAGCGGAGGCGACTTTTGAGGAAATGGATCAGAGGCTTCAGCAGATTGAAGACCCTATGCATGGGCCTAAGCCGTAGTTATCCTCTGCCTATGGCCGGTAGTCAAAAGAGCAAAGTCTCTGCGCGGGTGGCCAGGATGCAGAAGGCCGGAAAGCGGGTCTCAAGCAGTAGTGCGAGCGCGTCCAAAAAGCTCCGCAGTGCCGCTAGCCAGATGCGCCGCGCCAGCAGCTAGTCCAGCAGCGCCGCGATTTCTTCCACCGTCCAGATGTGCTTGGCAACCCCCCGCCGCCATCGCACGCATCCGTGGGTGGTGGTGGGTCAGTTTGACCCGTCCCGCGAAGGAGGGGGCCTCAGCCCTGCAACTGCCAGTCGTAACCGCGGCCGCCGTTGTCACCGATGCTCAGCATGTCAGGGCCGCCATTGATAGCGGCGATCATCTCCTCGATCTCCGCTTTGGCCTGTTGAGGATCTTGGCTGCCGTAGTCGATGGCGAACCACCCATCTCCCGCTTTGATCCCCTCCATGCTCTTGCCCATCCTGATTTCGTAGCCTTTGGCTTGGGCCGCGCGCATAAGCTGATCGGCGGTCACAGCCGCCAGCTCGGGCAGCGCCGAGACGTGGATCTCAAGGAGGTTCCGTTCGCCATTGCCGCAAAGCCTATCCCCGCGCTCAGAATCAGTCCAGCAGCGCCGGGATCTCTTCCAGCGACCACACTTGAGCGGCAACCCCGCCGCTGTCGCAGGCGCCCGCGGGTGGTAGTGGGTCAGTTTGAACCATCGGCCCGTTTGTCTGAGCGGGGTTCGGGAAAGGACAACTATGTCTGCCCTTTTTAGGCATCTGCGCTGCTTCTTGACCCCCCGAATACGGCGCGAGGTCTGCAAGCGCTGCTGGCG
>JBKPOX010000127.1:0-5819 GCA_046733335.1 Actinomycetota bacterium
AGAGCGCGTAGGCGATCTCCTGCACCGGCGTCGCCCCGGCCTCCTGCAGGTGGTAGCTGCAGATGTTGGTCGGGTTCCAGCTCGGCACCTCGTTGACGGTGAAGGCGACCATGTCGGCGATCAGCCGCATCGAGGGCTCCGGCGGGAAGGCGTAGGTACCCCGCGAGAGGTACTCCTTGATGATGTCGTTCTGGGTGGTCCCCTTGAGCTGGGCGCGGTCGACCCCGTTCTCCTCGGCGACGGTGACGTAGAGGCCGAGCAGCCAGGCCGCGGTGGCGTTGATCGTCATCGAGGTGTTCATCTCGTCGAGCGGGATCCCGTCCAGCAGCTGGTGCATGTCCCCTTTGTGGGCGACCGAGACGCCGACCTTGCCGACCTCGCCGCGGGCGAGGACGTGGTCGGGGTCGTACCCGGTCTGCGTCGGCAGGTCGAAGGCCACCGAGAGCCCCGTCTGGCCCTTGGCCAGGTTGCGGCGGTAGAGCTCGTTGGAGCGTCGGGCGTCGGAGTGGCCGGCGTAGGTGCGCATCACCCACGGGCGGTCGGGCTGGGGAAGTCGGTGGTCGCTCATGAGCTGAATGATATTTGGGATCCGGCGTTCGTCCTTTAACGGGCATATGCCGAGTAAAGGACGAACGCCGAGGGGGGGAGGGCCGAAATCCGCCTTTCAGGCCCCCGGGACCCGCATCTTTCGGTGCCGGCTGTGTTTAGGCTGGCAGCTCGATGAGGCTCCGCTTCCCAGCTGTCCTCCTCGCCGCGCTTGCCGTCGGCCTGCTCTGCTGCGCTGTCGCGGGGGCGGCGATGATCGGGATCTACCGCAACGGCTTGGAGTCGCTGGCGCAGCGCAGCCAGCTGGTCGCGCTCGCCGGCCGCAACTGCGATCGCGCCGGGGCGGGCGGGGCGATGCGGATCATGGTCGGCAAGGCGACGAGCTCCTGCTCGTTCCGCACGCCGGTGCTCGGGCGCGACCTGGAGATCGCCGCCACCGAGCGCCTCCTCAGCGGCACCCCGGCTGCGCTTCAGCGCAAGGCCTATCTAGGCCTGGAGCTGCGGGCGGGAGGCGGCGCCAAGTACGCGCTCCTGGTCTTCCCGCGCCAACGCAAGGCGCAGCTGATCAAGGTGACCGAGGGAGGGACCAAGTACCTGGCGATCGCCAAGAACGAGAAGGCAGTCGTCGGCATCAACGAGGCGAACACGCTGCGGCTGCGGGCGGTCAACGTCACCAGCGGCCCCGAGAAGGGCGAGGCCCGCCTCTTCGCCTACGTCGGCAAGAAGTTGGTCGGCGAAGCGGCCGACGACGGAGCCGGCGACCTCGCCGGGCGCGCCTCGGCCGTCGTCGTCGGCACGATCAAGAACGGCAACGGCATCGTCGCCAGTGTCGACGACGTCGTCGTCCGGGTCCCGAGCCCCTTCTAGCGCCGGCTAGCGATCCGCCGGCGTCGCCGGCGCGCTAACCGCGCGGTGCGCGTCCGCCGCGCCGAGCCGGGGCGCGTCGATCGCTTCTTCGCTGCCGGTGAAGACGAAGGCGGCGACCACGAGCAGCCCCAGCACGATCCCGACCAGGATCGCCACCAGCGTTTCCAGCTTCGGGCGGCGGGGCTTCCAGCGCTCCCGCCGGGGCGTGGGGGTCGGCGGCGGCTCGACCCCGGGACGCGGCGGTGCCGTCTCGCCGCTCATCCGCGCACCGGCCGGACGCCGCGGAGCTTGGCAAAGACGATGTAGCGCTCGGCGGCGCTGTAGAGGGGGTTGCAGGCGCTGAGGACCAGGCGCGGGTAGCCGACCGGGTCGACGACCTCCACGGCGGTCGGATCGACCACCTCGGTCTTCTGGACCCGGTAGCGGAAGACGCCGTAGGGCATCCGCAGCGTGATCGGGTCGCCTGGCCGCATCGAGTCGATGTGGCGGAAGGGGGCGAGGTAGGTGGTGCGATGGCCGGCGATCCCGACCGTGCCGCGCTCCCCGGGCAGGGAGGTGTCCGGGTAGTGGCCGGGGCCCTTCTCGAGGCTGGAGCTGTCGGTTCCCTCGACGAAGACCATGTCGAGACCGTCCATCGCTGGGGCTTCGATCCGGCCGATCGCCTGCCCGCTCTCGACCGCGCGGGCGAAGCGGCGGGCCAGGATCGCGATCCTGCGGTTGGCGCTCCTCACCCCGGCGACGGCGCGGCGATCCGGCGCGCGCGGGTAGGTGGCTTCCAGGTCCTCGAGCTGGCTCGCCGCTTCCCCCTGCTTGATCGAGCCGTAGATCGAGCTCAGGGGCTCCCGGTAGGCGAGCGTGATGCCGGCGTCGAGCAGGACCACGAGGCCGGCCGTGACGAGCACGATCGAGAGGAAATGGCCGGCGCGCCTCACGCGCGTAAGTCTTGCAGCGTCCCCGCAACGACCGGGAAATCGAATCGGCGGCGGCCGATTTTCCGCAATTCGCCCCCATATAGTGCGCCGTCGTTGTGCGCAGCCCCAGTCGAAACCCTCTCGGGCGTTCGCTCCTGCTCGCATGCCTCGCCTCGGCGGCGACGCTCGCGCTGACCGCCGCCCTCGGCGGGCGGGCGGAGGCGCGCTGGGACGCCGGCTGCCCGGATGCGGGGAAGGCCCCTAGGCAGCTGACGATGCACCAGATGCGCAGCGCGGTGCTCTGCGTCGTCAACAGGCTCCGCCGGCACCACGACCTCCGCCCGCTCGAATTCAGCGAGCAGCTGCGGCGCTCGGCCACTGCCCACTCGATCGACATGGTCGTCCACGACTACTTCGGCCACGACGGCCTCCACGGCAGCACCCTCGGCGACCGCATCGCCCATGCGGGCTACCTCAGCCGGGTCAACACCTACTTCGTCGGCGAGAACATCGGCGGCGGCATGGGGAGGAGGCTGGGGTCGCCGGCGGCCGTCTGCCGCGCCTGGATGCGGAGCCCGTCGCACCGCGCCAACATCCTCAGCCCCGGCTTCCGCGATTTCGGGATCGGCGTCGCCCGCGGGTTCCCGGGCGGCCTCGGCGCCCGCGCCGCCACCTACACGCTCGATTTCGGCGCCCGCCGCTGACCCGGCCCGCGCCCTCGGACATTCGTCCGCCGGCGACGAGCGGCTAAGGCCCGCGGGGCGCGATTGGCGAGAGAAACCTGGTGAGGTTGAGACAGCTTCTCCTGCCGGCGCCGATCGTCGTGTTCGCTCTGGCGGCGCTGGCCCCCGCGGCTGGCGCCGACGACTCGCATCTGGTCGCGCCTGCGCTTGCATGTCCCGGCCAGTCGGACCCCACCGCCACGGTCGCAGACCAGGAAGAGACGATGCTGTGCATGACCGACTACGCCAGGGCTCGCGCCGGGTTGCGGCCGCTCGCTCACCCGCCGACGCTGCATCGCTCCGCCGCCGACAAGTCGGCCGACATCCTGCGCTGCGACAGCTTCAGCCACTACGCCTGCGGCCGCGACTTCACCTTCTGGATCGAGCGGGTGGGCTCGCTGTCGCGCTGCGGGCGCGCGGCCGAGAACCTCGCCTGGGGCGTGGGCAGCTTCGGCGGGGCGGGCTCGATCTTCCGCTCCTGGCTGGCTTCGCCGGGGCACCGGGCGAACATCCTCGGTCGTTTCGCCGAGCTCGGCGTCGGCCTCGAGGTGGGAAGTCTCGACGGCTCGGCGAAGGCCCACGTGTGGACCCAGCACTTCGTCAGCGGCTGCTGAATTCGCCTTGCGGGCGCGGTGGCTGCAGCGAATCCTCGAGCGCGGCCCGCGGGAAGTCGGCCTGCATAATGAGGACGATGTCGACGAGCACCGTCGAGCGGCCGCGTCTCCGCGGCCCAGGCTCTGGCCTGGGCGGGCTGTGGCGCGTGATCGTGCGCAACGACAACCACAACACCTTCGACCACGTCGCCCGGACCCTCAGCAGGGTCCTTCCCGGGATCAGCCTGGAGCAGGGCCACCGGATCGCCGAGCAGATCCACAACGGCGGCCAGGCGATCGTCTGGAGCGGTCAACGGGAGCCGGCGGAGCACTACTGGAGCCAGCTGGACGACGCCGGGCTGACGATGGCGCCGCTGGAGCGAGGGTGACGCGGAAGCCCCTCCTCGCGGTCGACGTCGACGGAGTGGTGTCGCTGTTCGGTTTCGAGACCCCGCCCGAGGGGCCGGCGCCGCGGTTCGAGCTGGTCGACGGGGTGATCCACTGCCTCTCGATCACGGCGGGGCAGCGGCTGCGTCAGCTCGGCGAGTACTACGACATCGTCTGGGCAAGCGGCTGGGAGGACCGGACCGGCCGGCTCGCAGAGATCCTCGAGCTGCCCGAGTACCCCTACCTGACGTTCGAAGGAAAGGCGCGCTTCGGATCGGCCGACTGGAAGCTCGCGCCGCTGGAGGAGTACGCGCGGGGGCGGGCGCTGGCCTGGATCGACGACAGCCTCGACGAGAGCTGTTACGAATGGGCCCGGGCCCGGCCCGAGCCGACCCTGCTGATGGAGACCGAGTCGCCGCTGGGGATCCAGGACATCCACGTCGAAGCGCTGGTCGCCTGGGCCGGCGGGCCCGGCGCCAAGGGGGCCCAGCCGCGCGCGGCCGACCGTCGCTGAGCGCCGCCTATTCGGCCGCGACCAGGATGTGCCAGGCGGGCAGGAGCGGGATGTCGTGGAGGTCGATGATCGCGGCGCGCGCGTGCTCGATCTCGTCCGAATACCAGTAGCGCTCGAAATCGGAGCGGTTCTCCCAGGCCATCGTCTGCCGGAAGGCGAGCGGATCGTCGGTGGAGCGGGTCAGCGACCAGCTCTTCGCCCCGTAGGCCGGCGCCTTCGCCGCGGCCGGTTCCCAGAGGTCGAGGAAGCGGTCCGCCCGCAGCGGGGTGATGTGCCAGTCGAGGGTGCAGATCTCCATCAGCTCGACGCCTCCGCTCGCCTGCTCGCGCCGCTCACGCGCCGACCTCGGCCCGGATCGCCCCGGGGCCTTCCTCGTGCTTGCCCTCGTCCTCGCTCTCGGCGCCGACGAGGATCGCGATCTTGCCGAGGTGCTTGTTTTCGTGCATCAGCTGGTGGGCCGTGGGAACGCCGTCGAAGCCCATCGTTTCCGAGAGCACCGGCCGCACCTTGCCCTCCGCCATCAGCTGGTTGGCCCGCATGCACTCGTACGCGTTGGCGAAGTGGGAGCCGATGATCTGCTTCTGCTTCATCCACAGGTAGCGGACGTCGAAGTCGAGCTGGTAGCCCGAGGTGGCGCCGCAGATGACGACCTTGCCGAACGGCTTGACGGTGAAGACCGAGGTCGGGAAGGTCGCCCGGCCGACGTGCTCGAAGACGACGTCGGGAGCGTCGCCGAGGATCTCTTTGACCCGCTTGGCGAAGCCGCGCGAGGCCTTGAAGCGCTCCTTGTCGGCGGCCGGGTCGGCGAGGTTGTCGTCGGTGCGCATCATCTCGCGGAACTCGTTGCGGTTGACGTAGTCGACGGCGCCGAGCTGCTTGACCAGCTCGCCCTTCTCGTCGGAGGAGACGACGCCTACCGCGTTCGCCCCGGCCGCCTTGCAGAGCTGGACGGCGAAGACGCCGAGGCCGCCGGCCGCGCCCCAGATGAGGACGTTGTGGCCGGCCTGCAGGTTGCACTGGTCCATCAGCATCCGGTAGGCGGTGAAGTAGGTGAGCCCGTAGGAGGAGGAGTCGACCCAGGAGAGGTTCCGCGGCTTCGGCAGCAGCTGCTGCGCCTGCACCTTGGTGAACTGGGCGAAGGAGCCCCAGGTGGTCTCGTAGCCCCAGATCCGCTGGCTCGGCGCCGCCATCGGGTCGAGCCCGTGCACCTCGACGTCCTCGTAGGACGCCTGGTTGCAGTGGATCACGACCTCGTCGCCCACCTTCCAGCGGGTGACCC
>JBKPOX010000128.1:0-3164 GCA_046733335.1 Actinomycetota bacterium
AGATGAAGAGGAGGACGAGGCCGAGCATCTTCGCCAGCATCCAGATCGGGTCGAGGAAGCTGGGGCCGGGGCCCATCCAGCCGCCGAGGAACATCGCCGCGGCGATCCCGGAGACGACGAGGATCTCCATGTATTCGACGAGCAGGAAGGAGCCGAAGCGCATGCCGCCGTACTCGGTCATGAAACCCTGGACCAGCTCGGCGTCGGCCTCGGGCATGTCGAACGGGGTGCGGTTGGTCTCGGCGAAGCCGGCGAGCATGAAGATCAGGAAGCCGACGAACTGGGGGACGATGAACCACAGCTCGCCCTGCGAGTGGACGATCGAGACCAGCGAGAGAGAGCCGCTCATCATCACCACGCCGAGCAGCGCCAGGCCCATCGAGACCTCGTAGGAGATCAGCTGCGCCGCCGAGCGCATCGCCCCGAGCAGGCTGTATTTGGAGCCCGAGGACCAGCCGCCGAGGAGGAGGCCGTAGAAGGCGATCGAGCCGACGGCGAAGAAGTAGAGGATGCCGATCGGAACGTCGATGCCGTAGAGGCCGACCCCGTCCTGGACGTCGCCCCAGGGGATGATCGCCAGCGAGAGCACTCCGGCCAGCACCGGCAGCAGCGGCCCCAGCACGAACAGGGTCGGGATCGCGTTCGCCGGCCGGAACGACTCCTTGGAGATCAGCTTGCCGACGTCGGCGAGCGGCTGCAGGAGGCCGTAGGGGCCGACCCGGTTGGGGCCGTAGCGGTGCTGGAAGCGGCCGATCAGCTTCCGCTCGAGGACGGTGAGCAGCGGCAGGATGCCGAAGACGAGGGCGAAGATGACGACGCTCTTGAGGACCATGATCCAGGTCGCTTCCCCGAGCGTCGTGTCGGCGAGGGGCAGCATCAGGCGCGGCTTTCGCTCGGCTTCTCGATCTGCACCTCGACCGGGCCGCCGTTGAGGAGGGCGTTGGCGTTGCCGTCGAGGACGCCCTCGGCCATGAAGACCACGCCGGCGGGGACGCGCTCTTTGACATGGACTTCTGCCTCAATTCCGTTGACGAGAACCTTGTCCCCGCTCTTCAGGCTTAGACGCTCGGCGTCCACCGACGAGATCTCGACACGTTGCTGAGGGGTGAGGAACTTCAGCGGTGGGTTCAGCTCCGTTATGGGGCCGGCCCACAGATCGCGATACGTACCTAGGGCTAGGGCGTGGGGGGCGCCCGAGGGTGGGTCGGCGGACGCCGCTCGGCGTGGATCGTCGCCGGTCTCCGAGTTACGGGGTTGGGCCTCCGGCTCAGTGTCGGGCGACCCACCCTCGGGCGCCCTGCCCGCCTCCGGCACGTTGTTTGCAGATGGGGTGTCCTGCCAGCGGATGCCGCGGCCGCCGATGTCGGCGTCCTCGATGCCGTTGTAGAACGGGACCGCTTCCGTGAGGGCGGCGAAGGCGGTGGGTTGGGAGTTGATTCCCGTATCCAGGCCGAGTGCCTGGGCGAGCTCGGAGAGGACGTGGACGTTCGAACGGATGTCGCCGGGGCGGGATGCGCTGGGGCGGACGCGCTGGAGGCGGCCGTCGGGGTGGGTGACGGTTCCGTCTTTCTCGGCGTGGGTCTCCAGCGGGAGGACCACGTCGGCCTTTGCCGTGGTCGCGTTCTCGTGCATCGAGAAGGAGACGACGAAGTCGGCGGCGGTCAGCGCCTCCTCCCAGGCGGGGGTGTCGGGGAAATCACGGAGGGGGTCGGCGCCGAAGAGGATCAGGCCGCTCAGCTCGCCGTCGATCAGCGCCTGGCGGATCTCCTCGGTCGCCATCCCGGCGCTCGTCTCCGCGAGTCCCGGGCCGGCGTCGGGGAGGCAGCCGACCTCGCGCAGGCCGCGGGCGTTGGTGGTGTCGGGGATCTCGAGCAGGCCCGAGCCCTCCGTCGCCGCCATGCCGAGGGCGGCCGCGGCCTCGAGCAGGGCCTCGGCGGCGCCCTCCTCGCGGACGACTCGCTCGCCCCAGATGACGACGACCGTCTCGGCGTCGCGCAGCGTCCCGGCAACCGGCGCGGCGACGTTGTCGGCGCCGTCGACGGCGCTCGCCAGCTCGCCGACGAAGTGGGCGGCCTGGCCCGGCGCGTAGCGGGCGATCTCCTCGGCGCCGCCGTCGAGCGCGGTCGGCCGCTCGGTCGCGACGAGGAGCCTGGCGCCGTTGCGGCGGATCGCCTTGCGCACGCGCAGGTCGAGGATCGGCGAGCTGTGCAGCGGGTCGGTGCCGAGGACGAGGATCGCGTCGGCCTCGTCGATGTCGCGCACCCGCGCCGAGATCGCCGGCTCGGCCAGGCGCCGCAGCACCTGGCCCCTCGGCCCGCGCGAGGGCCGCGAGTCGACGTGCTGCGAGCCGAGCCCCTCGCGGACGATCCGCTGCAGCAGGAAGCCCTCCTCGTTGGAGGCGTCGCCGACGATCGCGGCGACCCCCCGGCCTGCGGCGCGCAGCCCCTCCGCGACCTTCGCGATCGCCTCCTCCCAGCCGACCACTTCGCCGCCCTTCAGCCGCGGCCCGTCGATCCGCTCCGGCGCGTCGAACATCTCGAAGCCGTACCGCCCGCGGTCGCAGAGCCAGCCGTCGTCCACCTCGGCGTTGTCGCGGGCGATCACCCGTTTCACCTTCTCGTCGCGGACGGTGAAGCTGACGTTGCACTGGCTCGGGCAGATCGTGCAGACCGAGCCTCCGTGCTCGATGTCCCAGGGCCGGGCGCGGAAGCGGTAGGTGTAGCTGGTCAGCGCCCCGACCGGGCAGATGTCGGTGATGTTCCCGTGGAAGGGCGCCACGTAGGGGCGGTCGTCGAAGGTGCCGACGTAGGTGCGGTCGCCGCGCTCCAGCAGCTGCAGCTGCGAGTCCTCGGAGACCTCCTGGCTGAAGCGGACGCAGCGGTAGCAGAGGATGCAGCGCTCGCGGTCGATCGCGACCAGCGGCGAGAGCTCGATCGGCTTCTCGAAGTGGCGCTTTTCGTCGATCACCCGGCTCTTCCCCGGCCCCCAGCCGTAGGAGATGTCCTGCAGCGGGCACTCGCCGCCTTTGTCGCAGACGGGGCAGTCGAGCGGGTGGTTGACGAGGAGGAACTCGACGACCGCGCTCTGCGCCTCCTTCACCTGCTCGGTGCGGGTGTGGACGACCATTCCCTCGCGCACGGGCGTCGAGCACGAGGTCTGGAGCT
>JBKPOX010000129.1:0-32135 GCA_046733335.1 Actinomycetota bacterium
TCACCGAGCCCCAGAGGTCGGTGATCGAGGCGTTGGAGAAGAGCGTGGCGAAGAAGCCGCCGAGCGGCTGGTGGTAGAGCATCTCGGTGAGGATGCCGCCGCTGATCCCGAAGACCAGCGCGTAGATGTCGAGCAGGCCCGTGATCAGCATCAGCGCCAGGAAGCGCGGCACGACCAGGTTCTTGATCGGGTCGACGCCGAGCACCTGCAGGGCGTCGAGCTCCTCGCGGATCTTGCGGGCGCCGAGGTCGGCGGTGATCGCCGTGCCGGCGACGCCGGCGACGACGACGGCGGTCACGAACGGCGCGAACTCACGGATCGAGGCGAGCACGAAGAAGCCGCCGAGGCGGTCGAGGGCGCCGAAGAGCGAGAGGAAGTTGGCGGCCTGCAGCCCGGGCGCCCCGAAGCCGAAGGCGACGGTCGAGACCAGGAGCGGGAACCAGCAGAGCTGCAGGGCGAAGAGGAACTGGCCGATGAACTCCTCGCCGTAGGGATAGGGGGGTTTGACCGCGGAGACGATCGTTCGCGCGGTGAGGATCATCATCTCCCCCACCTGTTCGAACAGCGACTTGGCGGGCAGGAACGCCCTGTTGACCGCGGATCCGACCATCAGCTCCTCCGTCCGAGCCGCCCCGCATGGGCGCGGCGCCCGACTCGGTGAGCGGGAGTCTAGGGGATCGGCCACCCCCCACTGTTGGGGCCGTGTTGAGATCGCGCTAACCGGCCGGGCGACCGCGAAAGGCCTGCGAGGGCGGCCAAACCCCGTGCTATGTTCGGGCCGCTTTGCGGGGGACCGGACGACAATCCCGGCGCGCCCGCCTCCAGGCCATCGCGACCGGGCTCGTCGCGCTGGCGGCGGCGGCGCTCCTGGCCGCCTGCGGCGGCTCCTCGTCCTCCGCGGACGACGAGCCTTCGGGCACCTTCCACGTCAAGGTGACCGAAGCGCGCTTCCCGTCCGACCAGGTGCTCGGCCAGACCTCGCTGCTCAGGCTCGGCATCCGCAACACCGGCAAGCGCGCGGTGCCGGGGCTGACCGTCAGCTTCACGATCGCCGGCAAGGAGGGGGTCAACTCCTCGCTGCCCTTCGGGGTCAACGACCCTCAGCCCGAACTCGCCCAGCCGGACCGGCCGGTCTGGGTGCTGGCGCAGACCTACCCGCGACTGCACGGCTCCTCGGACCCCGGCGGCGCCTCGACCTCGAGCCGCAAGACGTTCAGCTTCGGGGAGCTGAAGCCGGGCCGGACGACGAAGGCGGTCTGGAAGCTGAGCGCGGTGCGGGCGGGGAGGTTCACCCTGCTCTACCGCATCGACGCCGGGCTCAGCGGCAGGGTGCGGGCGGAGACCACGGGCGGCGTCGCCCCGGGCGGCTCGTTCGAGGTCGAGATCGGCGACGAGCTGCCGGAAACCGAAGTCACTCCGAGCGGAGAAGTCGTCGAGGTCGAACAGCAGCAGGGGAAGCGCCGGAGTAAGCCCTAGCGGCTGCGGGTAGCGCTGCCGCATGCGCAGACTCTCCTCGCTCGCGACAGCCTGGGTCGCCCTGGCGACGCTGGCGTTGCCCGCCTGCGGATCGGCGAGCGACAGCGGCGGCGACCCCGCCTCCGGCGCGCTTCGGCCGCATCGTGGCGGCGTCGCCCTGCAGCGGATCGGCACCTTCGACGCGCCGGTCTACGTCGCCGGCGCGCCGGGATTCCCGAAGCTCCTCTTCGTCGTCGAGCAGCCGGGCCGGGTCGTGGTCCTGCATGACGGCCGGCGGCTCCGCAAGCCGTTCCTCGACCTGCGCGGTGAGATCTCCACCGGAGGCGAGCGCGGGCTCCTATCCCTCGCCTTCCCGCCGAACTACGCGCGCAGCGGGCGTCTCTACGTCTATTACACGGACCAAGCCGGGAACATCCGCATCGACGAATTCAGGCGCGCCAGCCCGACCCGGGCGGCGCCGGCCTCGCGGCGCGAGGTGATCGTCATCCCCCACCCCGTCAACTCGAACCACAACGGCGGCCAGCTGCAGTTCCTCGGCAACCTCCTGTACTTCGGGACGGGCGACGGCGGCTCCGGCGGGGATCCGCCGAACAACGCCCAAAACAGGGACGTGCTGCTGGGCAAGCTGCTGCGAATCGACCCGCGCCCGTCCGGCGGCAGGCCCTACTCGGTCCCCCCCGACAACCCCTTCGTCGGCGGGCCCGGACGCGACGAGATCTACAGCTACGGGCTGCGCAACCCCTTCCGCTTCTCGTTCGACACGACGACGGCGAAGCGGCCGCGGATCGCGATCGGGGACGTCGGCCAGAACCGCTTCGAGGAGCTCGATTACCTCACGGTCGGCGCGGCGAGCGGCGCCAACTTCGGCTGGGACGCCTTCGAGGGCTTCTCCGAGTACGGCGACGAAAGCAGCGGCACGCCCGACCCTGGCGGCACCGTCAAGCCGATCTTCGCCTACGGCCGCGCCCGCGGTTGCACGATCATCGGCGGCTACGTCGTCCGCGACCCGCGCCTGCAGGGCCAGCGCGGGCGCTACGTCTACGCGGACCTCTGCGACGGGCGGCTGCGGAGCCTGGTCCCCCACCTGAAGCGCGCCGGCAACAACCGCAGCCTCGGCGTGCGCGTCTCCACGCCCAGCTCCTTCGGCGAAGATCAGCGGCACCGCCTCTATGTCGCCTCGCTGGAGGGCCCCGTTTTCCGCCTGGTGCCCCGCTGAGCTGCGTGAAGAGGTTACATTCCGCGCGCCTCTCGTTGCAACCTATCGTCTACAGTTGCCATCATGCCGACCATGGTGAGGGAAGCCTGGACCGACGAGCGCCTCGACGACCTCAAGGAGCAGGTGAACAAAGGCTTCGGCGAAGTGAATGGCGAAATTCGCGAAGTGCGGGTGGATATCGGCAAGCTCCGAGAGGGCTTGGATTCCGTGAAAGGAGAAGTCGGCGAGCTCCGGGAAGAGGTCGGGGAGTTACGAGGCGAAATGAAGGTCGGCTTTGCAGCGCTGAACCGCACGCTCCAAATCGCGGGCGGCCTGATCGGGGCAATGTTCGTCGGCCTCATGGGCCTGATCGGAACGCAGCTATGAGGCGGGCATGCAAACCATGGTGAGGGAAGCCTGGACCGACGAGCGGCTCGACGATCTCCAGAAGCACATGGACGCCGGCTTTCGTGGGGTCAAGGCGGAGATCAGATCGACCCGGGAGGAGCTCAGGGGCGAAATTCGAGACCTCAGGGAAAAGATGGACGCGAAGTTCGACAGGCTGACCTATACCTTGATCGCTTCCTTGATCGGCCTCCTCGCCACCCACTATCTCGGCTGAGGCTTGCTTCCATCCCCCGCCGGGGTACATTTGGCTGAGTGGCCAAATGGGCGACGAAGGGAGCGGTGGTGGAGATCGGAACGGCGGCGCGCGGTGCCGGGAGGAGCGCAGTGAACGGCGGTTCGGCCGAAGACGGCTCGATCGAGGTCCACAACCCTGCGAGCGGCGAGGTGATCGCGAACGTCCCGGTGGATTCCCCGGAGGCGGTTGCGGCAACCGTGGAGCGCCTTCGCGCCAACCAGCCCGAGTGGGAGGCGATCGGGATCGAGGGCCGCTATCGCTGGCTCGGCAAGCTGCGCGACTGGCTGCTCGACAACCAGGACCGGGTGCTGGACACGATGCAGCGGGAGACGGGCAAGGTCCGGGCCGACGCCGAGAACGAGCCCACCTACCTCGCCGACCTGATCAACTTCTACGGAGCCAGAGCGGCCCGCTACATCGGCGAGGAGAGCGTCCGGCCCCACACCCCCCTGCTCGCCGCCAAGAAGCTGCGGATCCAGTACCGCCCCCACCCGGTGGTCGGGATCATCAGCCCCTGGAACTTCCCGCTGATCCTCTCGCTGGGGGATGCGGTGCCGGCGCTGCAGGCCGGCTGCGCGGTCGTGGTCAAGCCGTCTGAGTTCACGCCGCTCGGGATCGCCGAGGTGGTCGAAGCCTGGAAGGAGGAGATCGGCGGCCCGGACGTCTTCGACTGCGTCCAGGGGATCGGCGAGACCGGCGGCGCGCTGGTCGACGCGGTCGACTTCGTCCAGTTCACCGGCTCCGACCGCACCGGCCGCAAGGTGATGGCGCGAGCGGCGGAGACGCTGACGCCGGTCAGCCTGGAGCTCGGTGGCAAGGACCCGATGATCGTCCTCGCCGACGCCGACCTCGACCGCGCCGCCAACGCCGCGGCCTGGGGCGGGATGATGAACTCCGGCCAGATCTGCATGTCGGTCGAGCGGATCTACGTCGAGGAGCAGGCCTACGACGCCTTCGTCGACAAGCTGACGGCGGAGGTGGGCCGGCTGCGGCAGGGAGCCGACGGCGCTTCCGGCCGCAAGGAGGTTGGAGCGATGACCTCGCCGCGCCAGATCGAGATCGTCGAGGACCATGTGACCGAGGCGCTGGCCGCCGGCGCCCGCGCGCTGACCGGCGGGGGGCGGCTCCCGGGACCGGGCGACTACTTCGAGCCGACGGTCCTCGTCGGCGTCGACCACTCGATGAAGGTGATGCGCGACGAGACGTTCGGCCCCGTCGTCGGGGTGATGAAGGTCCGCGACGCCGACGAGGCGGTGCGGCTGGCGAACGACAGCCGCTACGGGCTTTCGGGCGCGGTCTTCGGCGAGCGCGGGCGAGCCGAGCGGGTGGCGCGGCGGGTCGAGTGCGGGGCGATCAACGTCAACGACGTCCTCGTCAACTACTTCGCCACCGACGTCCCGATGGGCGGCTGGAAGCAGTCGGGGATCGGCTCCCGCCATGGCGAGCCCGGGATCAAGAAGTACTGCCGCAGCGAGTCGCTGGTGATCACCCGCTTCGGCGGCAAGCGCGAGCCCACGTGGTTCCCCTACAGCAGGTCCCGCCGCGCCCTGATCGGCCCCATCGCCCGTCTCTTCAACGCCCGCGACTGGCGCCGCCGCCTCGGGCTGAAGCGGTAAGCGACGAAAGCTCGGCAGTAGAGGGGGCCGAAGGGGAGCCCGGTCGTCCCCTGAGGGAATGTCCGCGAAGCGGGCGATATGCAATCTGATTCCTGCCCTCCATAGGAGGGCAGGATCTTCCGGAGCTGCCCCGGGAGGGGCGCGACAAATTCACTCAGGGGATGACCGGGCTCCCCTCCCGGTAACGACCCCACCGACCCCTTACCCTCTTTAGGTTCATGCCGGAGCGTGACTACATAGTTGCGACCCAGGAGCGCGTCGTCGTCTTCGACGGCGGCATGGGTGCGACCCTGGAGCAGTTCGACCTGACCGCGGAGGACTACGGCGGGCTGCAGGGGAAGTGCCACGAGGCGCTTGTGCTCAACCGTCCCGACGTGGTCGAGGGCGTCCACAGCTCGATGCTCGAGGCCGGCGCCGAGGTGATCGAGACGGACTCCTTCCAGGGCTCCCGGCTGAAGCTCGAGGAGTGGGGGCTCGGCGAGCAGACGCTCGAGATCAACACGAAGGCCGCCGAGATCGCCCGGCGCGCCGCCGGCGAGCGGCGCTTCGTCGCCGGCTCGATCGGCCCCACCGGCTTCCTCCCCGCCTCGACCGATCCAACCCTGGGGGACATCTCCTTCGGCCGGCTCGTCGAGGTCTTCGCCGAGCAGGCGCAGGGGCTGGTCGAAGGCGGCGCCGACCTGATCATGATCGAGACCGCCCAGGACATTCTCGAGGTCAAGGCGGCGATCTTCGGCGCCCGACGGGCCTTCGAGCAGACCGGCCGCAGGCTGCCGATCCAGTGCAGCGTCTCGCTGCTGCCGAACGGCGGCAAGATGCTCCTCGGCACCGATGTCCGGTCGGTCCTGACGACGCTGACCGCGCTCGAGATCGACGTCATCGGCCTCAACTGCTCGACCGGCCCGGAGGACATGCGCGACGCGATCCGCTTCCTCGGCGAGGCCTCGCCGCTGCCGGTCCACTGCATCCCCAACGCCGGGCTGCCCTTCCAGGGACCCGACGGCGAGACGATCTTCCCGGAAGAGCCCGAGCCGCTGGCGGCGACCCTCGGCGAGTTCGTCGAGCGCTTCGGCGTCGGCATCGTCGGCGGCTGCTGCGGCACCACCCCCGCCCACATCTCCGCGATCCGCGAGCGCGTCGAGGGCCGCGTTCCCGGCCAGCGCCCGGCGCCCGGGCCGATCGAGGTCTCCTCGATGATGACCTCGACGCCGCTGGTGCAGGAGCCGCGGCCGACCCTGGTCGGCGAGCGGGTCAACTCCCAGGGCTCGAAGAGGGCCAAGGAACTGCTGCTGGCCGACGACTACGACGGCCTCGTCCAGGTCGCCGAAGACCAGGTCGAAGGCGGGGCCCACGTGCTCGACACGTGTGTCGCCCTTACCGAGCGCCAGGACGAGGACGAGCAGATGAAGGCGGTCGTGAAGCGGATCTCGCTTACCCAGCCGGCGCCGATCCAGGTCGACTCGACCGAACCGGAGGTGATCAAGGCCGCGCTCGAGCAGATCCCGGGCCGCGCGATCGTCAACTCGATCAACCTCGAGGCGGGGCGCGACAAGGCCGACACGGTGATCCCGCTGGCGCGGGAACACGGCGCCGCGCTGATCGCGCTGACGATCGACGAGGTGGGGATGGCGAAGACCGCCGAGCGCAAGGTCGAAATCGCCGAACGCATCCGCGACATCGCCTGCGGTGAGCACGGCCTCGACCCCGAAGCGCTGATCTTCGACGCCCTCACCTTCACCCTCACCACCGGCGACGAGGAGTGGAGGCCCTCGGCCGTGGAGACGATCGAGGGGATCCGCCGGATCAAGGCAGAGATCCCCGGGGTCAAGACGTCGCTTGGGGTCTCCAACGTCTCCTTCGGCGTCTCTCCGCGGCCGCGCGCGGTCCTCAACTCGGTCTTCCTCCACCACTGCGTCGAGGCCGGGCTCGACCTGGCGATGGTCAACCCCAACCACATCACCCCCTACGGCGAGATCCCCGACGAGGAGCGGGAGCTGACCGACGACCTCGTCTTCAACCGCCGCGACGATGCGCTCGAGCGCTTCATCGCCCACTTCGAGTCGAAGGGCGAGGAGGCCGAGGCCGAGGCGGCCGACCCGACCGAGGGCATGGAGCCCGAGCAGGCCCTTCACTGGCACATCCTGCGCCGCAAGAAGGACGGCGTCGAGGACTGGATCGACCGCTCGGTCGAGAAGATCGGCGCAGTCCCCACCCTCAACGAGGTGCTGCTGCCGGCGATGAAGGAGGTCGGCGACAAATTCGGCGCCGGCGAACTGATCCTGCCCTTCGTCCTGCAGTCGGCGGAAGTGATGAAGCGGGCGGTCGCGCGGCTGGAGAACTACCTGGACCGGATCGAGGGCCACACCAAGGGCAAGGTCGTGATCGCAACCGTCTTCGGCGACGTCCACGACATCGGCAAGTCGCTCGTCAACACGATCCTCACCAACAACGGCTACACCGTGATCGACCTCGGCAAGCAGGTCCCGGTCGACGCGATCATCGAGGCCGCGGTCGAGAACGAGGCCGATGCGATCGGGCTCTCCGCCCTGCTCGTCTCCACCTCCAAGCAGATGCCGACGTGCGTCGCCGAGCTCCATCAGCGCCAGCTCGAGTTCCCGGTGCTGATCGGCGGCGCCGCGATCAACCGCGACTTCGGCCGCCGCACGCTCTACCCGAAGGGCAAGGAGTCCGACGAGGTCTACGAGCCCGGCGTCTTCTACTGCAAGGACGCCTTCCAGGGGCTCGACACGATGGACGCCCTGGTCGACTCCGACGCGCGGGCGGCGCTGCTCGAGCGGATCAAGGCGGAGGCGAGGCAGCTGCGCGAGAAGCCGGTGGTGGTCGACGACGCGCCGCCCACCACCGACGACAGCGTCCGCTCCGGCGCCCGCACCGACGTCCCGATCCCGCAGCCCCCGTACTGGGGGGTGCGGGACGCGGCCGTGGACCTCGACGAGGTCTTCCCCCACCTCGACCGCCACGTCCTCTTCAAGCTCCACTGGGGGGGCCGCGGGGTCAAGGGGGAGGCATGGCGGGCCCTGGTCGAGGGGACCGCCGAGGAGGAGGGCTTCGCCCCTCGCCTGGAGCGGATGTGGCGCGAGCAGGACTACCTGGACCCCCGCGCCCGCCTCGGCTACTTCCCCTGCAACGCCGAGGGGAACGAGCTGATCGTCTTCGACCCCGAGGACCCCGAGCGGGAGCTGGAGCGACTCGTCTTCCCCCGCCAGCCGCGCCACGACCGCATCTGCCTCGCCGACTTCTACCGGCCGCTCGACACCGGCGAGCGCGACGTCGTCGCCCTGCAGGGGGTGACGGTCGGGCCCGAGGTGACCGAGCTGATCGAGCGGCTCGAGAGCGAAGGCGAGTTCGCCGAGCAGCTCTACGTCCACGGCCTCGGCGTCCAAGCCGCGGAGGGCCTGGCCGAGTGGCTTCACGCGGAGGTCCGCCGCCAGCTGGGGATCGCCCTCGACCAGGGCCGCCGCTACTCCTGGGGATACCCGGCCTGCCCGGATCAGTCCGAGCACGAGAAGGTCTGGCGCCTGCTCGGCCTCGAGGAGATCGGGATGACCCTCTCGGGCGGCTACGCGGTGATGCCCGAGCAGTCGACGGTGGCGATCGTCGCCCACCACCCGCAGGCGGTCTACTTCGGGATGAAGTCGGGCTTCATCCCGGAGGAGAAGTCGCCCGACGAGCTGATCGCCGGCACCGACCGGGGCGGTGAGCTGCCGCCGGAGTCCGACCCGGAGGCGGCCGCAGAGGGCGAGGGGTCCGAGGACGCCCCCGCCCCCGAGCTCAGCCGCTGAAGCGCTCCGGCAGTTCGGCCGGGTGCAGCGCCGGGCGCTGCCAGTTGCGCCCCTCGTATGCCTCCTCGAATCCGGCCCTCCGCATGTTGCGGACGACCGCCGACCAGGACCCCAGGTCGCATTCGCCAACCTCGACGAAGACGGTGTGGCAGCCGGCCAGGTGGGCGTCGAGCAGACGCTGGTGCAGGAGCGCCGCGTTGCAGCCGCGCCCCCGCGCATACTCGAGCGTCTGTCCGGCGCCGAGCTGCGCGACCCCATCGGTTATCAGCATCGATCCGGTCGCGACCGGGACCTCTTCCGGGCCGAGCGCCGCCGTGTAGCAGTGCCAGCCGTCCCGCTGGGGGAGCGAGAAGAACAGCGTCCCCGCCACCAGCGGCATCTCGAGGGCTTCGGCCACGATCGTGCTCAACCCTTCGCCTTCGGCTTCGTCTTCCCCGAGGCGGTAGACGACGATGCTGGGGTCGACGTGGAAGTCCGGCGGCGAGCCGTCGCGGACCAGTTTGATCCATCCCGCTCCCCGCTCGTAGCCCCGCTCGTCGAGCCAGGCCTCGGCATCCGCCGCCCCGGGCCGACTCGCCGCTACCGGGATCCGGTAGTCGACTTCGCGGGCGCGCATCCATTCCACCGCCGCCGCGAGGTGGCCGCCGGCAACCGCGCCGGGCTCGGCCGCCCCCTGGATCTGCTGCAGCAGGTGCACTTCCGGCAGGTCGCCGAAGGCGGTCGCCTGCACTGGTCCGAATCGCTCTACTTCAACGCCGGATTCGGAGATTGCTTCCGGAACCACCGAGTCCCACATGTCGCGCCGGAAGCGTTGCGCGACTCTCTCCATCACTGCTGAGTCGTATCTCACGGCTCCCCTTCCCGAGTTCGCGTGAGTGCTTAGGCCGATTGCTCGACTCTATGCACATTACTGGGGAGCCGTCAAGGAACTGAGCCGATATGGCCGAAGGTGTCACGCGGAGCGGCGCAGAAGGCGGGCCGGCGTGCTTCCGCCCGGCGTGCCTCCGATCCTAACCCATTACATCGCGGTTTTTTGATCAGAAGGAGAATCCTTCCTCTGCTTCGGATCCGCCTACGCGACGCCTTCGCGTTTCGGCGTGCTCCCCCGGGCCACGGGCTTCGGCTCCAGCCGCACCGGCGCGGTCGAGAGCGCCTGCACCCGCAGGTCGCTCCAGGTCAGGCCCTCGCGGACCAGCGCCGGCAGGCCGAGGGCGACGGCGGTGGCGATCTCCACCGCCTGCAGGATCACCCCGTAGGCGAGGGCGTCGGCGGTGCCGACGCCGAAGCCCGTGTGCAGGACGCTGATCACCGCCAGCTGGAAGACGCCGATGTTGGACGGCGTCGCCGGCACCACGGCGGTGACGTTGACGGCGAAGAGGACCGCCGCGGCGGCGCCGATCCCGGCCCGGTTGTCGAGCCCGAGGGCGTAGAGCAGGGCCCAGCAGGCGCCGAGCTGGATCGCCCAGGCGCTGAGCTGCGCCGCCGCGGCCGCCGTTCCCCGGCGCGGGTCCCGGAAGACGGACAAACCGGCACGGAGCTGCACCAGCGCCCGGTGCACCGAGGCGCCGAGGCGCGAGAGGCGGCCGTTGCCGTTGCGGCGCATCAGCAGCGGGGCGATGAGGACGACGAGCAGGACGAGGAGGGGAACGAGGCTGAAGGCGAAGAGCTGCTTGGTCCCGGAGTGGAAGAGCGGCGTGGTCGAGACGATGATCACGCCGAGCAGGACCAGCGCGACCAGGTTCAGCATCGTCTGCGAGACCAGGGTCCCGAGCAGGACGGGGAAGGTTTCCCGCATCCGTCCGCTGCGCCGCGCCAAGGTGAGGGCGCGGGCCGGCTCCCCCAGGCGCGCCGGCAGGGTCGCCGACATCAGCACGCCGATCATCGTCGCCGAGGTCACGTCGCGGCGGCGGATCGGGCGGTTGGGCAGCGCCGCGCGCGCGATCCAGTACCAGGAGGCGGCGCGGAAGAAGAGCGAGGTCGCCATCAGCGCGCAGGCGATCAGGACCAGGGTCAGGTTTGAGCGGACGATGCTTTCGACGACGTTGTCGATGCCGATCTTCTGGGCGGCGAGGAGGGTCAGGCCGACGCCGAGCGCCCCGGCCACCCCGAGGCCGACCCGGCGGGCGACCGCACGCCCCTTCCCGCCCGCCTGCGCCAGCGGCGGATCGAGGGAGGGCAGGCGCTCCGCCGGCCGCTTCGGATTGCCGTCGGCGGGCCGCAGGCCCGCCCAGTGGGCGAACTTCTCCCCCGCGCCCGCCGGCCGGGGCGCCTCGATCGCCCGCTCGTAGACCGCCGTGACCTGGTCGGCGACCCGGGGCCACGCGTAGCGCTGGGCACTGCGGCGGGCGGCAAGCGCCATCTCCCGCAGCCGCTCCGGCTCGTGGTGGATCCGCTGCAGCTCCTCGGCGAGGCGCTGCGGATCGCCCGGGGGGACCAGCAGCCCGTCGACCCCGTCGCTGACCACGTCGCTGTAGCCGGCGATGGCCGAGGCGATCACGGGCGTGCCCGCGGCGAAGGCCTCGGTCAGGACCATGCCGAAGCTCTCGCCCGAGAGCGAGGGCGCGCAGAGGACGTCGGCCTCGTGCAGCGCGCGCCAGAGCGCCTCGCCCGAGACGCGGCCCCGGACGTCAATGAACCGCAGCAGATCGGGGTCGGCGACGTAGCGCAGGACGTCCTCCCGTTCGGCGCCGATCACGGTCAGGCGGCAGGGAACGTGCTCGACCAGGGCGTTGAAGGCGGTGAGCAGGATCGGCAACCCCTTGCGCTCCTCGGGCCGGCCGACGAAGAGGATCTTCAGCTCTTCGCTCGGGGTGACCGGGTCGGTTGGGGCTGTCTCGACGTCGACGCCGTTGGGGATGATCGTGTACTCGCCGCCGAACCAGCGCCGGCCGGTCCAGGCCGCGGCCTCGGAGACCGCGATGCGAGCGGAGAGGCGGTTGAAGAGCCGGCGCGCGCCGACGGCGTTGGCGACGTAGTTCGGCAGCGACTTCGTCGAATAGGCGTGGAAGGTGCCGACGACGGGCGCGCGCGAGCCGAGGGTGGCGTTCCAGCCGACCAGCGGCACCAGGGGCTCGTGGACGTGGATGACGTCGAAGCCGCCGGCCCGGACGAGGCGCCGCGGCGCGACGACTCCGCCGATCGGGAAGGGGGCCAGGTTGGAGACCGATCCGTTGGCGCCGAAGCCCATCGTGCGACCGACCGGGAGCAGGTACTCGGGCAGCTCCCGCGCTTCGGCCGGGGCCCTGTGCAGGGCTCGGCTGACCCGCCCGGGCGGGTCGACGGGAGCGATGACGCGGACGTCGTGGCCTCGGCCAAGGAACTCCTCGGCGAGAGCCTCGACGTGCCGGTTCACCCCGCCCTGGTAGGACCAGGAATATGGCGAGACGAGACCTATTCGCACGGGTGGATTAAGGGTAGATCATCGCCCGGAGCGCGCCCAGGGCTCACCGCGCCTCTAGGGAAGCTAGAGCTGGGTCGCGATCAGGCCGAGAGAGGCGACGACGAGGGTGCCGATGAGACCGCCGCCGACTTGGATGATCGTCTGCTGCAGAGCTCCGATTTCTCCGCGCATTTCGCGCATGTCGGTGCGCACCTCGTAGAGGTCTTCGCTGATCTTCTCGACGCGGCCGCTGATCTTCTCGACGCGGCCGCTGATCTTCTCGACGCGGCCGTTCAGGTCGTCGAGCCTGGAGTCGGTCCAGCTGATTCTCATCGCCTCCATGCCTCCAGCGTAGGGATCAAAGTCATACGTGTGGCGCACGGAATTGTAATGTTTCGTCTGTCGACCTGCTTTCTCTGGAATTTGGATCGTTTTCCGCCCAGACGAAGCCGACGAAGACGAGCAGGTAGGCGGTGCCGACCTCGAGCAGGAGGGCGCCGGAGTCGTTGGCAACGGTGCCGATCGCGGTCGCGGCCGCCGCGCCGAGGAGCCCAGCTCGCATCGCCGGGACCCCCTGCAGCCAGGCTCCCAGCCGGTCGCGGCGCAGGTAGGCGAGCAGCGCGAGCGCCGCGACGAGCGGCAGGAAGGCCAGCAGCACCGGCCGCCCGAAGCTGTGGGCCGAGAGCTGGAGGCGGCGCTGGGCGACGTCGGCGAGGTCTCCCAGCCCGCCGGCGTCGAGGACCGAGCGGGTCAGGTGAGCGTCGGCGCCGCTGAGCAGGTCGACCAGCGCCAGCAGCGCGAGGACGAGGAAGGGAGCGGCGATCACGGCCGGCAGGGCCGAGCGCCTACCGCGTCCGAGGGTGAAGGCCGCGGCGACCGCGGCGCCGGCGGGGAAGACGATCGCGGCGCCGACGTCGGCACCGAAGCGGCCGGCGGCGAAGACGAGGGCGGCGAGGAGGCCGACGGCGACGAAGGCGGCCGCTCGGGTCCGCCGCGAGGCCCGGCCGAGGAAGCCGGTCAGGGCCGCCCCGGTCCCCGCCACCACCAGCACCGCCAGCACCGCCTCGAGCTCGTTGCCGATCCCGTAGAAGCGGACTCCCAGGCCGGGGTTGGGGCCGAGCAGCGAGAGCGCGGTGAGCGGCGAGCCGGCGACCACGTCGACCGCATAGGCGAGGACGGTCAGCGCCGAGGCGGCCGCCAGCGACCGGTATCCCGACAGAACCAGGAGCGTCGCCCCGGCGAGGAGTGGCGGGAGCAGCAGCACCAGCAGACGTTCCGTCGTCTCCCCCGGCTCGAGCGCCGCCCCGAGCAGGAGCGCCAGCGGCAGGTAGACGATCGCGAGCCCGGCGAGGCGCACCGCACCGGGCGCCAGCCGCCCGCGGCTGAGCAGGGCGACCAGGAGCAGGACCGCCAGCCAGATCACGACGTTGAACCCGACAACCGGCCCGCGCCGGGGGGAGATCACGGCCATCCGCGCCGCCAGCGATTCGACCCCCTCTGGGTCGACCGCCCCCTCCGAGCGGATCGGCTGTCCCGACATCTCGGCGGGAACCTCGACGCCGAACCGCCGCAGGATCGTCGGCGCCACGTCGGTCGAGAGGACGTAGCCGCTCATCCGCGTGCTGTCGGAGGTGAGGTTGCCGCCGAAGCCGGCGCCGGCGATGCCGATCGGCAGCGGATCGTCGGTCTCGCCGCCGGGCGTGGCGATCGCGATCAGCAGGTCATAGCTCGCAGCCGGTGGAATCCCATCGAGGGCGGCGTGGCGGACTTCGAGGGCGCCGGCGGCGCCGGCTGCCCCCAGGGTCGAGGCGAGGAGGCCCGGGACGATGTCGGCCGGAGCCGATTCCGCCCGCTCGACGACTTCCCGCCACCAGCGGGCCGGGTCCCCGCCGCGCTCCGGCAGCGGCTCGTCGTACAGCGAGTCGAAGACCCGATTGCCCTGGCCGATGTCGAGGTAGGTCTGCTGCGGCGGCACCGTTCCGAGCCCCGCGCTCATCACGCCGGGCGAGAGCCCGGCGTCCGCCAGCTGGGTCACGGTCGTCTCGCTCGGCAGCCAGACGAGGATCACCCGTCCCTCCGCCGCCGCCGACGAAGGCGCCAGGGCCAGCCCCAGCAGGAGCAGCGCTATCGTGGCCCCGATGGCCGACCGCACTTTCGCCAAGTTCAGCTTCTTCAAGATCGATCCAGCCTGGCGCCGTCGGGACGCGGAGCTCCGCGCGGCCGACAAGCGGGAGTTCCTCGCCGCCTGCGAGGACTTCGCCGTCGACCGCTCGCTGCGCGCCTACTCAACCATAGGCACGCGGGGCGACGTCGACCTGGTGCTGCTCGTCCAGAGCCCGAACCTCGACGACATCCACACCTTCCACGTCGTCCTCGGCCAGAGCGGGCTGGCGAAATGGGCGAGCACCCCCCACTCGTTCCTCTCGCTGACCAAACGCTCGCCCTACTCGGAGGAGGACGCGAGGCCGGAGATCTGCACCTCGGAGCGCAAGTACCTCTTCCTCTACCCGATGGTCAAGCAGCGGCGCTGGTACGGGCTGCCGGCGGAGGAGCGCGGCCGGATCATGAAAAGCCACATCGAGGTCGGCCGCCGCTACCCCGAGATCACGATCAACACGACCTACTCCTACGGGATCGACGACCAGGAGTTCGTCGTCTGCTTCGAGGGGGACGACCCCGGCGAATTCCTCGACCTGGTCAACGAGCTGCGGCCGACCGAGTCGAGCGAGTACACCGAGCGGGAGACGCCGATCTTCACCTGCGTGGCGATGTCGGTCGCCAAGGCGCTGGACGCGCTCGACGGGACCCCGGCCGCGGTCGGCGCGGGCGCCCCGGCGCTCGGCTGAGGACCTGGTTTCCCTATTCTTTCGCGCTCCAATGAGCAAGATCGGAACTGAAGAGAACCCCCTGCGCGTCGCCATCGTCGGCGCCGGCCCATCCGGCTTCTACGCCGCCGAGCACATCCTCAAGGACGGCGACCTGCACGCCCAGGTCGACCTCTTCGACCGCCTCCCCACGCCCTTCGGGCTGGTCCGCGGCGGGGTGGCGCCGGACCACCCGAAGATCAAGTCGGTGATCCGGGTCTACGAGAAAACCGCGGCGCGCGAGGGCTTCCGCTTCTTCGGCAACGTCAAGATCGGCCACGACCTCGAGGTCGAAGAGCTCGAGCGGCTCTACCACGCGATCGTCTTCACGGTCGGGTGCGAGACCGATCGCCAGCTCGGGATCCCCGGCGAAGAGCTGCCCGGCAGCCACGCCGCGACCGCCTTCGTCGGCTGGTACAACGCCCATCCCGACTACGCCGACCGCGAGTTCGACCTCTCCTGCGAGCGCGCGGTGGTGATCGGCAACGGCAACGTGGCGATGGACGTCGCCCGGATGCTCGCCCTCACCGACCAAGAGCTGCGCCAGACCGACACCGCCGACCACGCGATCGAGGTCCTCGACCGCAAGCAGATCCGCGAGATCGTCGTCCTCGGCCGCCGCGGGCCGGCCCAGGCCGCCTTCACCAACCCGGAGATCAAGGAGCTCGGGGAGATGGAGGACGCCGACGTGATCGTCGACCCGCAGGAGGTCGAGCTCGACCCGGCCAGCCAGGCCTACCTCGAATCGGACGAAGCCGACAAGACGACCCGGGTCAACGTCGAGACCCTGAAGGAGTTCTCGCAGCGCCAGCCGGAGGGAAAGCAGCAGCGGATCGTCCTCCGTTTCCTCGCCTCGCCCGTGGAGATCAAGGGCGACGGCAGGGTCGAATCGATCGTGATCGGGCGCAACGAGCTGGTCGAGGAGGGCGGAACGCATCGCGCCAAGGACACCGGCGAGCGCGAAGAGCTCGAGTGTGGGCTGGTCCTGCGCTCGGTCGGCTACACGGGGATCCCGATCGAGGGGGTCCCCTTCGACGAGCGTCGCGGCCTGATCCTCAACGACGGCGGCCGCGTCCTCGACTCCCACGACGCCGGGCACAAGGTCGGCCACTACACCGCCGGCTGGATCAAGCGCGGCCCCTCGGGCGTGATCGGGACGAACAAGAAAGACGCGCTCGAGACCGTCCAGCACCTGCTCGAGGACGTCGAGGCGGCCCGGCTGCTGAGCCCGGCGAAGCCGGAGCCGAGCGCGGTCGAGGATCTGCTGCGCGAGCGCGGCGTCCGCTACGTCAGCTTCGAGGACTGGCAGGCGATCGACCAGGCCGAGATCGGCCGCGGCGAGCCGCATGGCCGCCCGCGCGTCAAGTTCGTCCGGGTCGAGGAGATGCTCGAGACCCTCGGCGAGCCCGCCGCCAGCTAGTGCCCGCCGACCTCGCCGAGCTGGAGGGGATGATCGAGGCGGCGCTGCCCGGCGCCGAGGCCGAGGTGATCGACGAAACCGGGACCGGCGACCACCTACGGGCGACCGTCGTCGCCCCGCAGTTCGAGGGCCTTTCGCGGATCGACCAGCACCGCCTGGTCAAGGCGGCGGTCAAAGAGCGCTTCGACGACGGCACGATCCACGCGCTGTCGGTCAAGACCGGCCTCCCGGGCTGAAGTCCACCCGCGCGTCCGTCTACGACAAAATGTTACATTGGCGCGCCACACGCGCGACCTTGCCCCTTACCTTGGAGCGATGAGATTGAGATCCACCTGGACCGATTCCCGGCTTGACGAGCTTAACGACCGGGTCAGCGAGATGGACACGCGCCTGACCAGCCGGATCGACGCTCTGCAGCACACGATGCTTCAAGCCTTCATCGGCCTGGTGGTCCTCATGGCGACCGGCTTCATGGGCCTTGCGGGGCTGATCATCACCCAGACCTAGAGCCTGCAGCGGCCCACAGGCGCGCCTCCCTACAATGCCCCCATGGCCGACCCGGAGCTGAAGTCGAAGATCGAAGAGCTGATCGCCGCCAACCCCGTCCTGCTGTTCATGAAAGGGACGCCGGACATGCCGCGCTGCGGGTTCTCGATGCGGGTGGTCCAGGTGCTCGACCAGATCGACGTCGACTACGGCGCGATCGACGTCCTCCCCGCGCTGCAGCCGCTGCGCGAGGTGACGGCGGAGATCTCCGATTGGGAGACCTTCCCCCAGCTCTACGTCAACGGCGAGCTGCTGGGCGGTTGCGACATCGTCGAGGAGATGTTCGAGAGCGGCGAGCTGGCCGAGGCCCTCGGCGCCGAGCAGCCCGAGAGCCCCAAGGTGCCGCAGGCGGAGCAGAGCGCGCCGCAGCAGTCACCGCCGCTGCAGATCGAATAACGCTTCCTCCGCCGTATAGACCAAGCAGGTCAAGGACGCAGGGAGAGAGGTGAGGGGAGCGCACCTTTAGTGCGTGACCCGAAACCGAACGACCGAGGACGCCGAGATGCGCCGGTCTAGACGGCGGAGGCGGCGGCGTCCTCTTTAACCTGGAATGACGACCCGCAGCCGCAGGCTGCAACCACGTTCGGGTTGTTGACCTGGAAGCCGGCCCCTTGGAGGCCTTCGACGTAGTCGACCTCGGAGCCGAAGACGAACTGCATGCTGACCTTGTCGACGACCACGGCGACGCCGTCGACCTCGAAGACGTGGTCGTCCTCCTTCGCCTTGTCGAAGGCGAGCGCGTACTGGAAGCCCGAGCAGCCGCCGCCGCGGACAGCGACCCGCAGCGCCTGCTCGGCGCCGTCGGCCTGCGAACCGAGCAGCTCGCCGATCTTCTCGGCGGCCTTGTCGGTGAGGGTGATCGCTGCTCCCGGGGTATCGGTCACTTCAGAAAGTGTAGCGGGATACGTCGCTGTCCAATGCGACAGCACGTCTAGAATCGCCGGCGTGAGCTCGCCTGCCGAGACCGCGGTCGTCTGCGACACGACCGGCTACCTGCCGACCGAGCTCCTCGCGAAGCGCGGCATCGAGACGATCAGCCTCTACGTCGCCGTCGACGAGCAGCTCGAAAAGGAGTCGGAGGTCGCGGATTTCGCCGAGTTCTACGAGCGGCTGCGGGCCTCGGAAAGCGGCGCGACCACCTCGCAGCCCTCGATCGGCGACTTCCTGGCCGTCTACGAGCCCCTGCTCGGCGAAGGCAGGGAGGTCGTCTCGATCCACATCTCCGCCGGCATCTCCGGCACCTTCGAGGCCGCTGGCCAGGCGCGGGAGAGGCTGATCGAGGAGGGCAAGGGGGGCGAGCGCCTGCACCTGATGGACTCGCGCTCCGCCGCCGGCGGCATGGGCCTCTGCACCCTCGGCGCCGCGTCCGCGGCGGCGGCCGGGGCCGACGCGGCGGGGACGCTGGCGCGGGCCGAGGAGACCCGCCAGTCGCTGAAGATGTGGTTCGCGATCGACACCCTCGAGTACCTGCGGCGCGGCGGTCGCATCGGCGGCGCCCGAGCCTGGATCGGCAGCGCCTTGAAGATCAAGCCGATCCTCACCCTGGAAGAGGAGATCACGCCGGTCGAGCGGGTCCGCACCCGCGCCCGCTCGCTGGAGCGGCTGCGCGACTACGCCCGCCAGCGCCACGAGTCGGGCGCCAACGGCTGGGTCGTCCAGTACATCCAGGACAGGGAGACCGCCGACGCGCTGGTCGAAGACTGCTACGAGATCTTCGGCTGCGACCCGGTCTTCATCTCCGAGGTGGGTCCCGTCCTCGGCGCCCACGTCGGCCCCGGGCTGCTCGGCGTCGGCAGCGTCCGCACCGAGCTGGTCGCCTAGAAGCTGGAGGGGCGGCTGGGGTCCTCAGCCGCGGTTGCGCCTACGGCGCAACATTGCGCGCGCGCCGATCAGGAAGCCGACGGCCGCCGCTCCCACGATCAGCTGCGGCTTGTGCTCCTCGACCTGGCGGCGCCAGTCGGTCAGCTCGTTGACGCGGCCACGCAGGGCCTCGACCGAGGTCCCGAGCCGGCGGCGCTCGAGGTCGATGTCGCGGCGGATCTCCGCCGGGGAGCGTCCCGGCGCGCCGGTCACGACGCCTCCCTTTCGAGCATCTCCCGGGTCAGCTTCGCCTCCGCGATCGCCTGCTCGGGGACGGGCGGCGCCCCCGCCCTGAGAGCCCGGAAGGCGATGAGGCCGGCGAGGGCGGCGATCAGCAGGAAGATCCCGGCGGTGACGAAGTACCCGGCCCAGATGTTGCCGTCGAACAGTTCTTCGCCGAGGAGCCAGGAAATGCCGTGCAGGATCAGGATCAGCGCCAGGAAGGCGAAGGTGCCGGCGGCGAGCCCGACGGCCGAGCCGCGCAGGATCTTCGTGACTTTCTCGGAGACCTCCGCCTTGGCGAGCTCGATCTCCTCCCGGACAAGCGTCGAGGCGCTTTCGGAGACGTTGACGACGAGGTCGGCCAGCGAGCGCTGGTCCGAGGGCGACGCCTGGTCGGAGGGCGGGACCGGTCCCGGGGGCGGGATCGGCGGCGGGTTCTGGATCGGCTCAGCCATCTGTCGCTCCTACTCGGGAGGGTCCTCGCCGTAGATGCGGCGAAAGGCGATCGCCGCGGCGCGCGTGGCAAGGATGCTCGCCAGGGCGCCGGTGCCGGCCAGAAGGCCGCTCCAGACGAGGCGCTTGACCAGCTCGTTGTCCACTCAGCTCAAACCTTTCCCCTGCAGAGGTCGGCAGTAAACCATCTCGAGGCGATGACGGTGGGCGTTCGCGCCCAGCCTATTTCACCGCGGGTCCAATCCGTCGCAGATCGTCGTCACCAGCAGGTCCCGCGCTTCGTCGAAGTCGGTGTCCGACGCCGGGATCGTGCCGAAGATCCAGCCCGAGAGCAGCTGCTCGACCGCCCCGTAGAAGGCCATCGAGGCGAACATCGGGGCGACGTCGCCGCGCAGGGCGCCGCTCTCCTGCCCCTCGGCGACGATCTTCGCGATCCCCTCGTAGGCGCGGCGGATTTCCTCCAGGTGGGTGCGGCCGAACGAGTTCGCCGCCCGCGTCACCTCGACGATGATCACCTTCATCAGCTCCGGGTCGTGGCGGTAGGAGTCGAAGATGAAGCCGGCGACCGCGCCGAGCTTCTCGCGCGGGCCGGCGCCGGTGCGGTCGGCCTCGTCGATTGCCACCAGCAGCAGCGACCAGCGCTCGATGAAGAGTTCGTTCAGGACCTCGTCCTTGGAGCTGAAGTAGTGGTAGACGAGGCCGTAGGCGACCCCCGCCTCGTCGGCGATGTCCGACACCCGCGTCGCGTGGAACCCCTGGCGGGCGAAGACGCGGACGGCGGCGTCGAGGATCAGGCGCCGCTTGTCGGCGGGCGGGGCCTGCGCCATCAGGCGCCGCTCTCCGTCGGCTGCGGCCAGCGGTAGGCGCCCGGCTGGCGGTTGGCGAGGGACGGCAGCGACTCGCGCACCCGGTCCTGCGCGGCGAGGTCGAGCTCGGCGGCGACGAAGCCCTCGCCGTCGGGGGCGGTGGCGAGGACGACCCCCCAGGGGTCGACGATCATCGAGCGACCGAAGGAGCTGTAGTGCGGCGGGGCCTCGCCGACCTGGTTGGGGGCGATCACGAAGAGCTGGTTCTCGATCGCCCGCGCCCGCAGCAGCACTTCCCAGTGGTCGCGCCCGGTGGCGAGGGTGAAGGCGGAGGGGACGGCGATCGCCCGGGCGCCGCGCAGGGCGAGGATCCGGAACAGCTCCGGGAAGCGGAGGTCGTAGCAGACGGTCATCCCCAGCATCAGGTCCCCGGCGGCCGCCGCGGCCGGCTCGGTCCCGGGCCGCTCGTGCTCGGACTCGCGGTAGGAGACGCCGCCGGCGTCGACGTCGAACATGTGGATCTTGCGGTAGACGGCGCGGTCATCGCCGTCGGGGCCGATCAGGACCGAGGTGTTGGAAACCTTCTGACCCGCCTCGCCGCGCTCGGAGATGCTGCCGGCGAGCAGGTGGATTCCGTGGTCGCGCGCCCAGCCCCGAGCCGCTTCTAGGCTGGGGCCGTCGAGGGGCTCGGCGCCGGCCACCAGTTCGGCTCCTCCCGCCAGCAGGTTCCACTTCTCCGGCAGGGCGACGAGTTCGGCCCCGTCGGCCGTGGCCGCGCCGACCAGCCGCTCCGCGGCGGCGAGGTTCCGCTCCTTGTCCCCGTTCGAGTTCAGCTGTACGGCGGCAACGCGCACTACGCCAGGTCCTTCCGGTTGATTGACCAGTCAATCGAACCAAGTATATGAACGCCGGTGGCGCTTCGAGGAGTCCGCCGCGGGGCGATTGCCGCCTGCCGAAGAGGAGAGATTCGCCTATCCGATTCTTGGCACAGCAGGGTGGGTCGAGAATCGGATACGCGCAGCGCCCAGGCATGGCAGCTCGCCGGACGGCAGCATGGGATTGTCACTCGGCGGCAGTTGCTGGCATTGGGATTCGGGCGGAGATCGATCCAGCACCGAGTCGAGCGAGGCCGCCTCTTCCCGGTGGGTCTCGGCGTCTACGCCGTCGGCTGGCCGGCGCTCAGCCGAAAGCGGCAGTGGATGGCGGCCGTTCTTGCGGGAGGGGAGGGCGCCGCCCTGAGCCATCGCAGCGCCGCGGCCCTTTGGGAGATCGGCGGAGAGCAGGCCCACAGGATCGACGTGAGCGTGCGGCGGCGGTGCGAACTGCAACGAGCTGGAGTCCAATATCGGGGCCGCCCGACCCTGTCGCCGCAGGAGATCGTTCTCCGGGACGACATCCCCGTCACCTCACCGGTGCAGACCCTCGTCGACCTGGGCACCGAGCTCGACCCCCTCCGCCTCGAGCGGGCGGTGAACGACGCCGACAAGCGAGACCTGATCGACCCCGAATCCCTACGGGATGAGCTCGCGCGGTTCGCCGGCGCGCCCGGCATCCGGCCACTTCGCCACCTGCTCGACAGGCTCTTCTTCCGACTCTCGGACTCCGAGCTGGAGATCTACTTCCGCCGCATCGTCAGGAACGCGAGGCTGCCGATGCCGCTGAGCAAACAGTGGATCAATGACTTCGAAGTCGACTTCTTCTGGCCCGATCTGGGGCTCGTGGTCGAGACCGACGGCCTCCGCTACCACCGCACGCCTTCGGCCCAGCTCCGCGACGCCCGCCGCGACCGCGCCCACGTGATGGCCGGGATGACCCCGCTGCGCTTCACCCACTACGAGGTCCGCTACGAAGCGAGCCGCGTCCGCGCCGTCCTCGTCAAGACGATCGCGATGCTTGCGAGGCGTAACCTTGTGAGGTGGTGAAAGACGCTACGGACGACGCTGAGCGCAAGCAGGTCACCGTCCTCTTCGCCGACGTCAGCGGCTCGATGGACCTCGCCGAGCAGGAGGACCCCGAGGAGTGGCGCAAGATCATGCAGCGCTTCTTCTCGCTGCTGGCCGAGACGGTCACCCGCTTCGAGGGGACCGTCGACAAGTTCACCGGCGACGGGATCATGGCGATCTTCGGCGCTCCGGTCGCCCACGAGGACCACGCGCGGCGGGCCTGCTACGCCGCCCTGCAGATGCTCGACGACGTCGCCGAGTACGCGGGGGAGCTGCGCCGCGCCAGGGGGCTCAACTTCTCGACCCGGATCGGGATCAACTCCGGCGAGGTCGTCGCCGGCGCGATCGGCGCGGGCGGCGGCTCCTCCTACACCGCGATCGGCCACACCGTCGGCCTGGCGCAGCGGATGGAGGCGTTGGCCGAGCCCGGCAAGGCCTACGTGACCGAGCACACCGCCGAGCTCGCCCACGGCTTCCTCGACCTGCGCGACCTCGGCGAGTTCGAGATCAAGGGCGCCAGCCGCCCCGTCCAGGTCTTCGAGCTCGCGGGGGTCGGCCGGGCGCGCAGCCGCCTCGACCTCGCCCGCGAGCGCGGCTTCTCCCGCTTCGTCGGCCGCGAGCGCGAGATGCGGCGGCTGCAGGAGGCGCTGCGGCGGGCGAACGCGGGCGAGGCGAGCGCGATCGGCGTCGTCGCCGAGCCGGGGATCGGCAAGAGCCGCCTCTACCACGAGTTCGTCCAGCGCTGCCGCAGCGAGGGGACCGAGGTCTTCGAGGCGCAGGGGCAGGCCCACGGCAAGACGATCCCGTTCATGCCGATCCTGCAGATGCTGCGGGCCTTCTTCGGGATCGCCGACAGCGACCCCGAGCAGCTGGCGCGGGAGAAGATCGCCGGGCGGGCGCTGCTGCTCGACGCCTCCTTCGCCGACGACCTGCCGCTGCTCTTCGACTTCCTCGGCGTCCCCGATCCGGATCGGCCGGCGGCGCAGATGAGCCCCGAGGCGAGGCAGCGCGCGCTCGCGGAGGTCCTCTGCCGCCTCGTCGGCAACCCGGCGCGGAAGAAGACCCTGCTGCTCGTCTTCGAGGATCTGCACTGGGTCGACGAGGGCAGCCAGGCGATGCTGAACGGGCTGATCGGGGGATTCGGCGGCACGAGGACGCTCCTCCTCGCCAACTACCGGCCCGAGTACACGCCGCCCTGGAGCGAGAGCGCCTGCTGGCAGGCGCTCGAGCTGGCGCCGCTGCGCCAGGAGGACACGCACGAGCTGCTGCGGGACCTGGCCGGTGACGACCCCTCGCTGGACGGCCTCGACGAGCCGATCCACGAGCGCACCGGCGGCAACCCGTTCTTCATCGAGGAGATCGTCCGCGAGCTGGCCGAGTCCGGCCACCTCGTGGGGGATCGCGGCGCCTACCGCCTCGCCCGGCCGATCGAGGACGCCGGCGTGCCGGTCACCGTGCAGGCGGTGCTGGCGGCACGGATCGACCGCCTCGGGCCCGACGCCAAGCAGCTGCTCCAGGTCGCATCCGTGCTCGGCAAGGAGGTGAGCGCGGAGGCGCTGGGGATGGCGGCGGGGCTGGAGGAGGACGGGATGGAGACCTGCCTGCGTGAGCTGATCGAGGGCGGCTTCCTCTACGAAGCCGAGCTCTACCCGCAGCGGCTGCTCGCCTTCCGCCACCCGCTCACCCGCGAGGTCGCCTACGGCACCCAGCTGGCCGAGCAGCGCGCCGCGACCCACGCCAGGGCGGCGCGGGCGCTGATCGAGCTCAACCCCTCCGACCGCTACGACGAGCTCTCGGCGCTGATCGCCGACCACCTGCGCCAGGGCGGCGAGACGCTCGAGGCCGCCCGCTGGTCGGCCCGCGGCGCTTACTGGGCCGGCCACGCCCGGCCCCGCGACGCGCTGCGCCTCTGGCACCAGGTGATGGAGCTGGTCGACGCGCTGGAGGAGGACGAGGAGACCGCGGCGATGGCCGTGCACTCGCGGCTGCTGCAGCTGCAGTACGCCTGGCGGGTCGGCATGGCCCGGGAGGAGGAAGAGCGGCTGGCGCGGGAGGCGGAGGAGATCGCGCAGCGACAGGAAGACCTGCACTCGCTGGCGCTGCTGAGGGTCGCGACCGCGGTCCGCCCCGGCCTCCCCCACCACGGCCCGACCTGGCTGGAGGCGGTGCGGGAGACCGTCGAGCTGGCGGACCGCTCCGGCGACCGGCACCTGCGGGCGGCGGTGCGCGGCGCCGGCGCCTACGCCTACCTCTGCAACGCCGACTTCGACGGCTTCGAGCGCATCCTCGACGAGATGCTGGAGATCGTCGGCGACGACGGCTCGATCGGCGCCGGAATCGTGCTCGGCAGCCCGATCGCCTGGGGCCTGATGGGCAAGGGAATGATCCGGCGCGAGCGCCTCGAATTCGACCAGGCCGAGGAGCTCTTCGAGCGGGCGCTGGAGAGCGCGCTGGAGGAGGACGACCCCGAGACCGCGAGCTGGATCCGCAGCAACCAGGCGAGCCTCGAGGTCCGCAGGGACCCGGAGGCGGCGCTGGCGCTCGCCCGCCGCAACGTCGAGCTGACCGACCGCCTCGGCGACGTCTTCTCGCGCAGCCTCGCCCTCTCCAACCTCGCCTGGACCCAGCTGCTCGCCGGCGAACACGAGGCGGCGCTGGAATCGATCGAGGAGTCGGACCGGCTCTACCGCGAGGCGATGGACAACGGCGGCGAGATGGAGGCCTGGCGCGGGCAACTGCGCGCCCGCGCCCTCGCCCTCGTCGGCCGCGAGGCCGAGGCGCTCGAGGTCGCCGAGGAGGCGGCGCGCATCTCGCGCGAGCGGGAGATGCTCTGGACCTACCCGGTGGCGATGCTGACCCTGGCCCGGGCGCGGGCGGCCGCGGGGGCCGACGGCGTCGAGGAGGCCTTCGCCGAGGCCGAGCGGGTGGCCCGCGAGACCGGCGCGAAGACGCTGCTGATGGACATCGAGGCCGAGCGCCAGCAGCTGGAGAGCGGCGCCGGCCGCGCCTATTAGCCGTTCGGCGCTCCTAGCAGCAATACCCGGACCAGACTAGTACACCCATGTACCTGGAATTGTGTACCAGCCTTGACAGAGGCGAGGGAGCATGTTTCGCTAGCGCGCCATGAAAACTAAAGCGTTTCTTACCATCGGATTGATTTCCCTATTCGTCTCGGGGCTGGCGTCGACCGCCGGGGCGAGCACCCTCAAAGACGTCAACGGCAAAGCGGTTGAAACGGGAAGCGTCGTCACCCTCACGGCCGCCACCCTCACCTCGACGTACCCGGGCACGTCCTCCTCGACTGTCTGCAACAACGTCGTGCTGCGGTACGAAGTGGCGCAAAACGGTCCCGAAAAAGTGTCGCTCTTCCCGGGCACCATCACGAGAGGGACGTGCCTGCTCAAACCGGCCAACTCCCCCGTGTACCTCATCAGCGCCATGCTCTACTCGCCGATCGAACTCTCGGCGGGCAAAGGGACGGGATCGTTCTCGTTCAAAGAAAAACTCGAAGGCGCGATTCCGCTGACCTGCACCTTTACCGGCACCTTCAATTTCACCTACAAAGCCGAAAGCAGCGTCCTCGGCGTTCCCGGCTCGACCCTCAGCGGGGAAGGGGCCGGATGCCCCACCTCAGAGGTCGTGCAGGGCGAATTCGCCCTCACCAACAACCTGGGCAAAGTGACGATCAGCTAGTCGATTCGAGCGGCGCCGGTCAACCCCGGCGCCGCTCCAACTCCGCCACCATCAGCTTCGTGTGCAGGGCGGCGATCAGGTCCTGGAGCGGCTGCGCGCCGGCTTCGAGCATCTCGACCACCCGCTCGGGCGGGACTTCGCCGGCGAGGCGGTCCATGACGACGTCGACCTCCTGCCGGACCAGCTCTTCGAGGGCGGCCTTGTAGCGGAGGGTGTCGTAGACGGTGAAGCCGATCTGCTCGTCGTAGCCGCCGGCGCGGAAGCGGCTGATCGCCTCGATGATCTTCACGTCGGAGGGCGAGTAGCCGCGGCTGTTGGGGCTCAGGACCTCCAGCTCCTCGAGCCGGTCCAGCACCTCCTTGGGGACGCCGTAGCGCCTGCGGGCCTCGGCGGCGCTGGTGCGGGAGCGCTCGGCGGAGAGGGCGCGGTCGAGGATCCGGTCCTCCAGCTCCAGCATCGCCTCGGCGCGGCGCGGGTCCTCGTCGAGAACCGCCTTGATCGCCCTGAGGGGCATGAACCGCTCCTCCTGCAGGCGCTTGATCAGCTTGATCCGGTCGACGAACTCGGGTGGGTAGTAGGCCATGTTGCGGCTGGTCTTGACCGGCTCGGGCAGGAGGCCCTCGCGCAGGTAGTGCTTGATCGTCGGCGCCGGGACGCCCGAAGCCTCGGCCAGCTCGCGCATCCGCAGCAGGCCGTTGGCGGCGGCTGGGGCGCCGTTGGCGCCGTTGGAGCTCACGCGCGGAACTCCCCCTGCGGCTCGGCGGCGGGGCCGGCGGCGGCGCCTGACTCCTTCATCGCCTCGATCTCCTCGGCCGAGTAGCCGGCTTCGGCCAGAACCTGGTCGGTGTTCTCGCCGAAGGCGGGCGCCGGGCGGGTCGGGTCGGCGGGCGTGCGGGAGAGACGCACCGGGCTGCCGAGCTGGCGCACCGTCCCCAGCTCCGGCTGCTCGATTTCGGTCACCATCCCCCGCGCCCGCACCAGCTCCGAGTCGAGCGCCTCGTCGAGGTCGAGGACCGGCTCGATGCAGCAGTCGTGCTCGTCGTTGAAGGCGCGCCATTCCTCGCGGGTGCGGGAGCGGAACACCTCGGCGACCTGCCGCCAGGCCTCGGAGCCGGGCGCCTCGAACTGCCTCTCGACCAGGTCGGGGCGGTCGACGCCCTCGCAGAAGGCGGCCCAGAACTTCGGCTCCAGGGCGCCGCAGGTGACCCAGCCGTCGGCGGCCTCGTAGGGCAGGTAGCAGAGCAGGCCGCCGGCGAGCTGCTGCTCGCCGCGCCGCGGCACCTCGCCGTCGCAGAAGTAGCGGCCGGCGACCATCGCCAGCCAGGAGAGGGCGCCGTCGGCCATCGAGACGTCGACCATCTGCCCCTCGCCCGAGCGCTCGCGCTCGTGCAGCGCCGCCATCACCCCGAAGGCGGCCATCAGGGCGCCGCCGCCGAGGTCGGCGATCTGGCCGGCGGACTGGACCGGCGGCCCGCCCTTGGCGCCGGTCAGGCCGAGCAGTCCGACGAGGCCGAGGTAGTTCATGTCGTGGCCGGCGCGCTGCGCGTAGGGGCCGTCCTGGCCGTAGCCGGTGATCGCGCAGTAGACGATCCGCGGGTTGGCCTCGCGCAGGCGCTCGTAGCCGACCCCGAGCTTGTCGAGGACGCCGGGGCGGAAGCCGTCGAGGACGACGTCGTGGTCGGCGACCAGGCGGAGGAGCGCCTCTCGCCCCGCCTCGCTCTTGAGGTCGAGGCGGATCGAACGCTTGCCGCGGTTGAGCGCTAGGTAGAGCGAGGAGCGGGTGCCGAGCGCCTGCTGCTCGTCGCCGCCGTAGTAGGGCGGCGCCCAGCGGATGTAGTCGCCCATGCCGGTGTCCTCGACCTTCAGCACCTCGGCGCCGAGGTCGGCCAGCAGCAGCGAACAGAAGCCGCCCGGGAGGAGGCGGGTGAGGTCGAGGACCCTGACGTCGCTGAGGGGAAGGTTGTCGCTCATCCCGGCTCGACCTCGACGGGGAAGTCGACCGAGTTGGCGATGAAGCAGAGCTGGTGGGCCCGATGGTGCAGCGCCTCGATCGCGTCGGGAGCAGGCGGGTCGCCGGCCCAGCGAACCTGCGGGCGCAGCGTCACCGAGGCGAATCGCTTGCCGTCGAGCATCCCGTCGGCGTCGTCTTCGTAAGAGGCGACCTCGAAGCCCTTTTTCCGCGCCAGGGCGAGGAACCAGAGCATGTGGCAGCTCGAAAGCGCGCCGACCAGCAGCGCCTCGGGATTCGACTTGGTGTCGTCGCCGCCGAACTCGAGCGCCGAGGAGCTGGGCAGGGACTGGGCGCCGAGCAGGACCTCGTGGGCCCGCGCGTCATCGCCCTCGCCACCGTTCCAGGAGACACCGGCACGGTGGATCGACGCCTCCATCGCCTAGACCTCGGCCCGCCTCGGCACTCCCAGCAGCTCGCGCGCCTCGGCGACGCTGGCCGGCCGGCGACCGATGTCTTCCGCCATCTGCCGTGCCTTGCCGATCAGCTCGCCGTTCGACTTCGCCATCTCGCCGCTCGGCAGGTAGAGGTTGTCCTCGACGCCGGCGCGGACGTTGCCGCCGAGCACCAGGGAGGCGGCGAGCAGCTTCCACTGGTCGCGGGAGATGCCGATCACCTGCCACTGGTTCGGGCCCTCGGGACCGCCCGGGATCTGGTCGGCCATCAGGTTGACGTTGCGGGGGGTCGGGCGGATGCCGCCGGTCACCCCCATCACCAGCGAGATCTGCAGCGGCGGCTCCAGCAGCCCCATGTCGATCAGCGGGTCGAGGTTGGCGACGTGGCCGGAGTCGAAGCACTCGTGCTCGGGCTTGATCCCGAGGTCGCGCATCGCGGTGAGGAACTCGACGATCGTGTCGAAGCTGTTCTCGAAGACGGTCTTGAAGACGAAGTCCTTGCGCCGCTTCGAGTACTTCGCGTAGTTCATCGAGCTCATGTTGAGCGCGGCGACGTCGGGGCGGCAGGCGCGCAGGTACTCGAGCCGCTTCTCGATCGGGATCCCGATCGCCCCGGTCGAGTAGTTGACGATCACGTCGCCGACCTCGGCCAGGATCGCCTCGGTGATCGCCCTGAAGTCCTCGACCTCGTAGGAGGGCGTGCCGTCGGGCCTGCGGGCGTGGATGTGGATCTGCGAGGCGCCCTCGTCGACCGCGCGGCGCGCCTCCGCGGCGTACTCCTCCGGCGTGTAGGGGATCGCCGGGCACTGGTCGCGGTTGGCGATCACGCCGCTGATCGAGCAGCTGATGATCACCGGATCGTCGAACGAGCTCATCGCTCCCCTGCCAGTGTCGACTCTTGCGTCCGTATCGACCCATAACTCGACACGCCGGTCATACGGGCATCACCCCGTGGCGTTTCTTCGGCTTCTCGACGTGCTTGTTGCGCGCCATCCGCAGCGCCTTGGCGATCGTCGGGCGGGTCTCGCGCGGGTCGATGATGTCGTCGATCACGGCGTTGCCGGCGGCGATGTAGGGATCGATCTGCTGGCGGACCGCGTTCAGCATCGCCTCCTTGGTCGCCTCCGGGTCCTCGGAGGCCTCGATCGCCGAGCGGCCGATGATGTTGACCGCGCCCTCGGCACCCATCACCGAGATCTCGGCTCCGGGCCAGGCGACGATCAGGTCCGGCTCGTAGGCCTTGCCGCACATGACGTAGTAGCCGGCGCCGTAGGCCTTGCGGACGACTACCGTCACCTTCGGGACCGTGGCGCGGCTGACCGCGTAGAGCATCTTCGCGCCGTGGCGGATGATCCCGGCGTGCTCGACCTTCGAGCCGACCATGAAGCCGGGGACGTCCTGCAGGAAGACGAGCGGGATGTTGAAGGCGTCGCAGAGGTTGATGAAGCGGGCCGCCTTGTCGGCGGAGTCGTTGTCGAGGACGCCGGCCAGCTGCTTGGGCTGGTTGGCGACGATCCCCGCCGGCTGGCCGCCGAAGCGGGCAAGGCAGGTGATCACGTTCTTGGCGAACTTCGGCTTCAGGTCGAACCAGTCGCCGTCGTCGACGATCTCTCGGATCACCTCGTACATGTCGTACGGCTGGCGCGAGGACTCGGGGACGATCTCCATCAGCTTCTCCGACATGCGGTCGACCGGGTCGGCGGGCTCGGCGAGCGGCGGCCGCTCCTCGCAGTTGCCCGGGAAGTAGGAGAGGTACTTCCTGACGGCGGCGACGCACTCCTCGTCGTCGGCGACCTCCAGGTCCCCGACGCCGGACTTGCGGCAGTGGACCTTGGCGCCGCCGAGGTCCTCCATCGAGATCTCCTCGCCGGTCACGGCCTTGGTCAGGTGCGGGCCGGCGAGCGCCATCGCGCCCTGGCCGGAGACCATCGGCACGAAGTCCGAGAGCGCCGGGATGTAGGCGGTGCCGGCGGCGCAGGGGCCCATCATCGCGGCGACCATCGGGATCACGCCCGACATTTCGACCTCCTCGCGGAAGAGGTGGCCGGAGCCGGCGAAGAGCGAGCCAGCCGCCTCCTGGATGCGGGCGCCGGCGCTGTCCAGAAGCCAGATGAACGGCATCCGCTTCTGCAGCGCCATCTCGCGCAGCCGGGTGACCTTGAGCTCGCCGGTCATCCCCATCGAGCCGGCCATCACGGTGAAGTCGTAGGCGGCGATGCAGGTCGCGCGGCCGTCGACGTCGCCCCAGCCGGTGATCACGCCGTCGGCCGGCGCCTCGACCCCGTCCATCGCCCGCTGCGCGAAGTGCGGGCGGCCGTGGATCCCCATCTCGACGAAGGTCCCTTCGTCCACCAGGAGGTCGATCCGCTCGCGGGCGGTCAGCTTGCCGCGCTCGTGCTGCTTGGCGATCTTCGCCTCGCCGCCGCCGAGCCTCGCCTTGGCGCGGCGCTCGTGCAGCTGCTCGGTCAGCTCGGCGAGCGGGGCGGTGCCCGGCAGGAGGTTCCGTGCCTCCTCGGCCTCGTGTCCGGCCGGACGCTCTTCGGTGCTCGCCATCCCTACCTGCCCTTCCACTGCGGGTCGCGCTTCTCGAAGAAAGCGGTTACCCCCTCGACGATGTCCTCGGTGGTGAAGGTGAGCGAGAGCTGCGAGCGCAGGAACTCGAGCGCGTCGTCGAGCGCCATGTCCTGCTGGCGGTACATCGCGTCGTGGCCGAGCCGCATCAGGACCGGGCTCTTGGAGGCGAGCTTGCCCGCCCAATCGGCGACCGCGGCGTCGAACTCGGCGGCGGGGACCACCTTGTTGGCGAGGCCGTACTCGACCGCCTGCTCGGCCGAGAGCCGCTCACCCAGCAGCATCATCTCGTTGACCTTCTTGCGCGGGACGTTGCGGTAGATGATCGACATGATCATGTAGGGGAAGGCGCCGACGTTGATCTCCGGCGTGCCGAAGGTCGCCCCCTCTTTGGCGATCACCAGGTCGCAGGAGAGCGCGAGGCCCATCCCCCCTGCCAGCGTGTGGCCGTTGGCGGCGCAGAGCGAGGGCTTGCCGAGCCGCGGCATCAGCCGGAAAAACTCGAGGAAGAGGTCGGAGGCGAAGTGTTTGGCGACCAGCGGCGCGTCGGCGGCGAAGCCGCCGAGGTCGGCGCCGGCGCAGAAGGCCTTGTCGCCCTTGCCGGTGAGGACGACGGCACGCACGTCGTCGGAGGCCTTGGCCCGCCTCATCGCCTCGACCAGCTCGGCCAACATCTGGCCGGAGAGCATGTTGCGCTTCTCCGGGTCGTTCAGCGTCACCGTGGCGACGCCGTCGGCCACCCCGTAGGCGACCTTCTCGCCGCTCCACCGATCAGCTCCCTGACTCACGGCCAGGACCATAGCATCGTTGAAAGTGAGAAGTGCTACTGTCCACTCTTCGGGGGTGTCCGACTTTTTGCATCCATACGAGGGCAGAAAGTCGGAAACGCCGGCCAAATCGAGGGAACGAACCAGAGGAGAGAGACAGTGGCGACCGCGACCAGCGACGGCTCCAGCGTCATCAAGCCCGACCACGAAGCCGGGCGCAAGCACTTCATCTTCAGCCAGGAGCACGAAGACCTGCGCGAGTCGATGGAGTCGTGGGTGAAAAAGGAGCTCTGGCCGCACCGCAACGAGTGGGAGGACACCTACTGGCCCACCTCGGCGATGGAACGAGCGGGCGAGCTCGGCTTCCTCGGCCTCTGCTTCCCCGAGGAGTACGGCGGCCAGGGCGGCGACTACTTCTACTCGCTGGTCCGCGCCGAGTGCATGAGCTACTCGGGCTCCGGCGGCACCAACATGG
>JBKPOX010000130.1:0-13718 GCA_046733335.1 Actinomycetota bacterium
CTCGTCGGCCAGCGCCTCCATCTCCCCGTAGCGGTCGAGCTGGTCGCGGAAGAGGTTGCCGAGCACGATCGTGCCCGGGTCGAGCTGCTGCACCACCCGCGGCAGCCAGGCCTCGTCGACCTCGAACAGCCCCTCGCTGCCGTCCTGCTCGAGCAGCGCCGTGGCGACCCCCCAGGTCATGTTCGAGCCGGCCCGGTTGTGGACCGGCCGCCTGCCGTCCGCCCCGAGGGCGGCGGCGATCATCCCGGCCGTCGTCGTCTTGCCGTTGGTGGCGCTGACGATCGTCGAGCCGCGCCCCAGCGCGGCGCCGAGCGAGGCGATCGCCTCCGGCTCCATCCGCAGCAGCACCCGGCCCGGCAGGGTCGTGCCGCCGCCGCGGCCGCTGGCGCGGCTGGCGGCGCCGATCGTCCGCGAGAGCGCGACCTTGGCGCCGAACAGGGCCCCCGGCGAGCGCCCGCCGGCGGTCACCCCGATCCCGCCTGCTCGGCAGCCGGCACGACGATCTCGAGGCAGCGCGGCAGCACCCGCAGCGAGACCGGCAGGTCGGTGAGGTGGTCGCCGTCGGCGTAGACGGGGAAGGGCCGGCTGGCGTCGAGCTCGAGCCGCGGTGCCCGGAAGCAGCTCACCTCCTCCTTGTCCAGGTGGGTCCCCCTGAGCACGTCGCGCAGGCCCCAGAGGAAGCGCAGCTTTCCCCCCTCGCCGATCGCGACGACGTCGAACTCCCCGTCGTCCAGCTCGGCCTCGGGGGCGATGTACATGCCGCCGCCGTAGACGCTGTTGTTGGCGACCGCGACGAAGTAGCCGCTGATCCGTTCGCGCCGCTCGCCGACCCGGATCGAGAACCGGGCCGAGCGCCAGCCGATCAGGGTGCGGGGCATCGAGTAGGCGTAGACGAGGTTGCCGCGGAGGAAGTGGGTTTCGTTGGCGAGGCGGTTGCATTCGGAGTCGAAGCCGACGCTGGCGATGCCGAGGAAGCGCTTGCCGTTGGCCTCGCCGACGTCGATCAGGCGGCTGCGGCCCGCGAGCAGCGTCTCGACCGCGGCCTCGGGCTCGGTCGGGATGCCGAGGCCGCGCGCGAGGTCGTTGCCGCGGCCGGCCGGGATCAGCCCCAGCGGCGCCTCGGAGCCGGCCATCGCGCCGCCGACGGCGCCGAGCAGCCCGTCGCCGCTGACGACCACCGGGACCTCGCCCAGCTCGACCGCCCGCAGGGCCAGCTCGACCCCGTGCTCGATGCTGCGCGTCCGCTCGACCCGGAAGGGAGCGCGGCGCGCGTCCAGCGCCGCCTCGACCCTGGGCAGGACCTTGAGGCTCTTCCCCCCGGCGGAGGTGGGGTTGACGATCAGGGTCAGCGGCGTGCCGGCGATCTCCATCCGGCCTCAGCCTAGAGGGCCGGGCCGCGGCTGCCGCCGCCGCGGAGACGGGCGAGGAGGAAGCTGCCCGCGCCGGCCGGCTCGGAGCGAACCGGCTCGAAGCCGGCCCGCCGCAGCGACCGCTGCAGCAGCCTGCCGCGGATGCCGGCGAGGACATCCGGAGCGGCGGTCGCGGCGAGCGCGAGGAGGCCGCCTGGGCGGAGGACCCGAGCCGTCTCGGCAGCGGCGGGGCGGACGTCGAGGGCCGCCAGCAGGTCGAAGTGGTCGGCAGGGTAGGGGAGGGAGGACGGGGCGCCGCGTTTGAAGGCGACCCGGCCCTCGGGATCGAGCCCGACCCGGGCGCTCGCCCGGCGGACCGCGTCGGCCGAGCGGTCGGCGCCGCGGACCCGGGCGCGGGGGAACTCGCGGGCGAGGAAGAGGACGCCGTCGCCCTCGCCGCACTCGATCTGCAGGATCCGCTCCGGCTCGCCGACGTGGAGGACGGCGGCGGCGAGCGGGGTCAGCGGGGGAGCGGCGGGCACGGAGGGATGGTAGGCGGCGATCGCGCCTCGCTCCGGGCGGTCGACTAGGGTTCCGCGCCATGGAGCAGCAACCCGACCGGCGCTGGATCGTCCTCGTCGTCTTCGCGCTGATCGCCGTCGGCGTGGTCGCCGCGGTCCTGGTCTCGCGCGGCGGCGGCTCCGAGGATTCCTCTGCGTCGAGCGAGGCGAGCGGCGGCGGTTGCAAGAAGGTCGAGACTCCCAAACCCAAGACCGTCAGCTTCCGGAAGCCGAAGCAGGTCCTCTCGCCCGGCGAGGAGGCCACCGCGGTGGTGAAGACCACCTGCGGCAGCTTCGAGATCGCCCTCGACACCGAGCGGGCGCCGAAGACCGCCAACTCCTTCGCCTTCCTCGCCGAGGAAGGCTTCTACGACGACCTCACCTTCCACCGGATCGCCCCGGGCTTCGTCATCCAGGGCGGCGATCCGCAGGGCACCGGCACCGGCGGGCCCGGCTACAGCGTCGACGAGAAACCGCCGTCGAACCTCGCCTACACCAAGGGCGTGGTGGCGATGGCGAAGAGCTCGGCCGAGCCGCCCGGGCGCTCCGGCAGCCAGTTCTACGTCGTCACCGCTCCCGACGCCGGCCTGCCGCCGGAATACGCGCTGGTCGGCAGGGTGAGCGAGGGCTACTCGACCGTCGCCCGGATCGAGAAGCTCGGCACCCCCGAAGAAAAACCGAAACAGACGGTCCTGATCGAAGAAGTGACGATCGAAGGGGGATAGCGCCCGCCCGCCGGGGCCGGCAGCTAACCTGGCCACGTGGCCAAGGTGGACGTAGGAGATCTCGCCCCCGACTTCGAGCTGCCCGGGACCGGCGGCAGGACCTACCGGCTCTCCGACTACGAGGGCCAAAACCTGATCCTCGCCTTCTACCCCGGCGACGCCACCGCCGTCTGCACCAAGCAGTTCTGCTCCTACCGCGATCAGGGCGAGCGCCTCGACGCGCTCGACGCCGAGGTGCTCGGGATCTCGCCGCAATCGGTCGACTCGCACGAGCACTGGGTGAAGGAGCAGGAACTGAACGTGCCGCTGCTGGCCGACGAGGACCTGGCGGTGGCGAGGCGCTACGGCGTCACCGGCTGGATCGGCCCCCTGGCGCGGCTGACCCAACTGCAGGACGCCCCCGGCGGGCGCTACGTGATGCGCGCGATCTTCGTCGTCGACGGCGGCGGGATCGTCCGTCACCGGACCGTCTCCCGCACCGGCAGCAGCTACGAGTCGGTCGGGGACCTGGAACGAGCGGTCGCCTCGCTCGGCTGATGGGTGCCGAGGCGGCCGCGTTCGCGGTCGGGCCGCCGCCCGTCCTGCGCGGCGAGGCGGAAGGGGAGGGGCCGCCCGTCGTCCTCTGCCACGGGATCACCGCGACCCGCCGCTACGTCCTGCACGGCTCGCGGGCGCTGGCGCGCGCCGGCCACCGGGTGATCGCCTACGACGCGCGGGGGCACGGCGAGTCCGATCCGGCTGGGGCCGGCGAGGGTTATGGATACCCGCACCTGGTCGGCGACCTGGAGCGGGTGGTGGGCGAGCTGGTGGGGGAGGAGCGCTTCTTCCTCGCCGGCCACTCGATGGGGGCCCACACCGCGGTCGCCTACGCGCTGGCGCACCCGGGCCGACTGGCGGGGCTGGCGGTGATCGGGCCGGTGTACGTGGGGGCGATCGAGCCCGGCTCGCTCGAGTACTGGGACGGGCTGGCGGCGGCCCTCGAAGAGGGAGGGGTCGACGGGTTCGTCGCCTACGTCGGCGCCAGGCAGGGGATCGAGCCGCGCTGGCGCGACTCGGTCCTGCGCTTCACGCGGGAGCGGCTGCTGCGCCAGGGCCACCCGCGGGCGCTTGCCCGGCTGCTGCGGGAGGTGCCTCGCTCGCGGCCTTTCGGGTCGCTGGAGGAGCTGCGCTCACTCGAGCTGCCGGCGCTGGTCGTCGCCAGCGGCGACGCGGCGGACCCGGGGCATCCCTACGCCGCCGCGGCGGCCTACGCGGAGGCGCTGCCGCGGGCCGAGCTGGTCAGCGAGGCGGAGGGGGAGTCGCCGCTGGCCTGGCAGGGCGGCCGGCTCTCGCGCGCCTTAGCGGCGTTTTACGCCGAAGCCATATCGTCCGCCCGATGAGCATCCCGAACGCGACGGGCTTCCCGAGCGAGTGGACCCTGCGGCGGATCGTCGCCTTCCTCGCCGCGCTCGGCGTCGGCGTCGCCACCTACATCGCGATCGCCGACTCGGGCGGCGGGGCGCCCGTCTGCCTCGCCGGCGGCAGCGGCTGCCGGACCGTCGCGGAGAGCTCCTACTCGCACCTCGCCGGCGTCGACGTCGCCGTCTTCGGGATCGTCGCCTACCTGCTGCTGCTCGCGAGCGCCTTCCTCGCCGGCGACCCGGCCCGCTTCGGCGGCTTCGTCGTCGCCCTCGGCGGCTTCGGGTTCAGCGTCTACCTCACCTACATCGAGGTCTTCAAGATCGAAGCGATCTGCCAGTGGTGCGTCGCCAGCGCGGTGCTGATGACGCTCCTCTTCCTGGCGAACGCGACCCGTCTGATCGGCTACGCCGGGGTGGAGGGCGAGGTAGCGGCCGATGGCGGCTGAGGGCGGGCGCCGGGCGCGGCTGCTGCAGCTCGCCTGGGGCGCGGTCTTCCTCTCGGCCGTCGCCGTCGCCGTCCTGATCGTCGCCAGCTCCGGCGGCGGCAGCGGCGGCGACACCAGCCTGGAGGGCAGGGCCGAGATCGACCGGATGCTGGCCGGGATCCCGCAGCGCGGCCTCGTCCTCGGCGACCCGAAGGCGCCGGTGAAGCTGGTCGAGTTCGGCGACCTCCAGTGCCCGGTCTGCAGGGGCTACGCGGAGGATGTGCTGCCGCCGCTGATCGAGAGCCGGGTGAGGCGCGGCGAGGTCAAAATAGATTTCCGCAACTTCACGATCATCGGCGAGCAATCGCTCGACGCCGGCGCGGCCGCCGTCGCCGCGGGCGAGCAGGGCCGCGGCTGGAGCTACGTCGAGCTCTTCTACCGCAACCAGGGCGAAGAGAACTCCGGCTACGCCGACGGCGCCTTCCTGCGGGCGGTCGCCGAGGCCGCCGGGGTCGAGGACCTCTCCCGCTGGGAGCGGGACCGCACGAGCCTCACCTCGAAGGTCGAAAGGACGACTGAGGAAGCGCACCAGCTCGGCCTGCAGGGCACGCCCTCGTTCGCCGTCGAGGGGCCCGGCAGCGATGGGATAGACCTGCTCGGAACCCCCAGCTCGACGGGAGATATAGAAGAGGCGATCGAAGAGGCCCGTTAACTCGCCTGAGTTGACATAACCACCATTATCGTGCGTTGAATCCGTAAGATTTGGAACATTCCTGAGAACTCTGCTGTTCTTCCTCTATATACGCCCCACCGGGGCTACGAACGGAGGAAGAAATGAGAAGTCTCAAGCTCTTGGGCGTCGCTGCCTGCGTCGCAGCGGTCGCGCTCACCTGCAGCGCGGCGGCGTCGGCGGACAGAGTCTGCAAAGCCAAAGAACCCAGCTGCGTGACCAGCCCCTGGCCGGTCGGCACCGCGTTCGAAGCGAAAATCAAATCCGGGACGAAATTTACGTTTGACGGCTTTCGCCACTACACCTGCACCATCTCCACCCGCAAAGACACACTGACGTCCAACCAGACGCTCAAAGGGCTTCCCGTCAACGTCGGACTGGTGAGCGAAACCTTCGACGGCTGCACGAGCGTCGAACTCGGCAATTGCACGGCCGAAGTAAGCGGGTTCCCGTCCAGCATCAACTGGTATGCGAACAGCGGCAGTCCCGGCGACGGCACCGTCGGCAGCTCCAGCACCGCCCAGTCGATCACTTTCAAATGCACGGGCCTCACCTGCAAATGGCTCTACGGAACCCAGACCGCCCACACCTACAAAGGCGGCAGCCCTGCTATCGAGTACCTGAAAGCGAACTACGCCAGGGACGCGGGCAGCAGCATGTTCTGCGGAACCGAAGTCGTCGTCGAAGGGGAACGGGAAATCTTCAGCCCCAGCAGCAACCCTGTCTACTGGTACGCCTAGTCGTTAGAGGCCACGAGCGCCGGGCGGTCGCGATGACCCCCGGCGTTCTATGAGCGGTCACGGCTGGACGGCATCGATCCACCGGAGTAGACATAACTGGGGGGTCTACCTCTGAGCGGAACCCGTGGCCAGCGGCCGGACGATCGGCGGCGCCTTCGGCAGCTTGCTCCGCTCGACCTCGCCGAGGTCGAAGCCACCGGCGCTGATCGCCGCGACCGTGTCGCGGTTGCAGTGGCAGCCGTCGGCGAGGAAGCGCCAGGGTCCCTCGAGGCGGTCCTGCCACCTGGAGAGCTCCGGGTGGCGGGAGCGGACGTGCTCGAGGAAGAGCAGCTGCCCGCCGGGGGTGAGGACGCGCCTGATCTCGGCCAGGGCGGCCTTGGGGTCGGGCACCGTGCAGAGCACCAGCGTCACCGCCGCGGTGTCGAAGGAGCCGTCCGCGAAGGGCAGCGCTTCGGCCGGCGCCTCGACCACCTCGGCCGCGCGGCCGGAGCGCCCGAGCTTCTCCCGCAGCTGCCTGGTCATGTGCGGGTCGGGCTCGACCAGGGTCAGGCTCTCGACCGCCTCCGGATAGTGGTCGAGGTTGAGGCCGGTCCCGGCGCCCAGCTCCAGCACCCTCCCCCGCGCCCCCGCGAGCAGTTCGCGGCGCATCTCGCGCAGGCCCGCCTCCTCGCTTGCCTCGAAGGCGCGGTCGTACAGCGCGGAGAAGGCCCGTCCCCACGTCGCGTCGTAGATCCTCCCCATCAGGCGGCGTCCTGGCGCGCCGGCTCCTCGTCTGCCGCCTTGCTCTCCGCCGCCCGCTCCTCGTAGGCACGCCGAGCGCCGTGGTCGACCTCGGTCATCAGCTTGTCGATCTTCATCGCCCGGCCGATCGCCTCGCGCCACCTGCGCGGCAGCGGCCCCAGGAACTTGTAGATGGCGCCGTTGGCGCGCGGCACGAAGACGTCGAAGCGCGGCACCTCCATCGCCTCGGCGATCTCCTTCGCCACGTCCTCGGCCTCGACCGGCTTCACCCACCGCTGCCCGACGCCGCTGGTCAGCTCGGTGTTGACGACGGTCGGCATCACGCAGAGGACCTCGACCCCGGTGCCGCGCAGCTCCGCCCGCACCGCCTCGCTGAGGCCGACGACGGCGTGCTTGGTCCCCGAGTAGGTGGCGATCCCGGGCAGCCCCGCTTTGCCCGCCTGCGAGGCGATGTTGACGATCCAGCCGCCGCCGCGGGGGCGCAGCCGCTCGATCGCCAGCTGGGTGCCGGTGATGACGCCGACGAGGTTGATCTCGATCTGGCGGCGGATCGAGTCCTCGCTCTCCTCGGCGAACGGCGTGACGGGCATGATCCCGGCGTTGTTGACGACCGCGTCGAGCGGCCCGAGCTGGCGCTCGGCCTCGTCGAGGAAGCGCTTGAAGGAGGCGCGGTCGGTGACGTCGAGCGGCAGCGCCACGGTGCCGCCGCCGAGCTGCGCCGCGCTCTTCTCGGCCAGCTCGAGGTCGAGGTCGCCGATCGCGACGCGGCAGCCCTTGTCGACCAGCGCCTTCGCGGTCGCCTTGCCGATCCCCCGCGCTCCTCCGGTGATCGCCACGACCTTGCCGCTCAGTGACCGCCGCTCCTTCGCCATCGTGCTCCTCCTCCTGTCGCGGCGCGCCCTAGGCGGCCGGCTTGTAGACCGTGACCACGGCGGCGCCGCCGAGGCCGATGTTGTGCTGCAGGGCCGTCTTCGCGCCCTCGACCTGGCGCCTGTCCGCTTCTCCCCGCAGCTGCCAGGTCAGTTCCGAGCACTGCGCCAGCCCGGTCGCGCCGAGCGGGTGGCCCTTGGAGATCAGCCCGCCCGAGGGGTTGACCACCGGGCCGCTGCCGCCGTAGGTGGTCGCTTCGGCCTCGACCAGCTTGTGCGCCTCGCCCTCGGCGGCGAACCCGAGCGCTTCGTAGGTGATCAGCTCGTTGGCGCTGAAGCAGTCGTGCAGCTCGCAGACGTCGACCTCCCCGGCGTCGATCCCGGCCTCCGCGTAGGCGGCGTCGGCCGCCGCCCGCGACATCTCGGAGCCGACGATCGTCATGCAGTCGGCGTTCTCGTCGAAGGTCGAGCTGAGGTCGGTGACCATCGCCTGGCCGGCGATCTCGACCGCCTGCCCCCAGAGGCCGTGCGCCTCGACGTAGCGCCCGGAGGCCACGATCGCGCAGGCCGAGCCGTCGGAGGTCGGCGAGCACTGGAGCTTGGTCAGCGGGTCGTGGATCATCTTCGCCGCCTTGATCTCCGACAGGCTGTATACGTCCTGGAACTGGGCGTAGGGGTTGTTGACCGAGTGCTTGTGGTTCTTCCAGCCGATCCAGGCGTAGTGATCCGGTTCGGAGCCGTACTTCTGCATGTGGTCGCGGCCGGCGTTGCCGAACATCTGCGGCGCCGGCGGCGACTGCTCGGGATCGCGGAGCTCGAACATCCGCATCGCGTGCTTGTCGAGCGCGTTGGTGCGGTCGGTGTACTTGACCCCGAGGCTGCCCGGCTCCATCTTCTCGAAGCCCAGCGCCAGCGCGCACTCGGCGAGCCCGCCCTTGACCGCCTGCCGCGCCAGGAACAGCGCCGAGGAGCCGGTCGAGCAGTTGTTGTTGACGTTGACGACCGGGATACCGGTCAGGCCGAGCTGGTAGAGCGCCCGCTGGCCGTAGGTGGAGTCGCCGTAGCAGTAGCCCGCGTAGGCCTGCTCGACGTCCGCGTAGGGAATGCCGGCGTCGGCGAGCGCCTTCTCCCCCGCCTCCTTGGCCCAGTCCGGGTAGTCGCCCTCCTTCGTGCCGGGCTTCTCGAACTTGGTCATCCCGACCCCGATCACGAACGTCCTCTCGCTCAACTCCACGCTCCTGTCTCCCCCGCTTCCCGCGCGGCGGTTTGGCTAGCTGGCCAAATCTAGCGCGCCGCGGCCGTGGACGCGGAATCTCGCCGGTAATCTGGTGGGAGTGGTCCCTCTCGCAGTCAGCACCGACCCCGCCTCCGGGGTGGGGATCCTCGCCGCTCTCGCCGCCGGCATCGTCTCCTTCCTCTCCCCCTGCGTGCTGCCGCTGGTGCCGGGCTACCTCTCGGCCGTGACCGGCGTCTCGGCGAGCGAGCTCGACGACGCCGGCTGGCGCCGCGTCCTCGGACCGAGCCTCCTCTTCGTGGCGAGCTTCTCGGCGATCTTCATCCTGCTCGGGCTGACCGCGACCGGGCTCGGCTCGACGCTCCAGGACCACAAGCAGCTGCTGACGAAGATCTCGGGAGTGCTGATCATCGCGATGGGCGTGCTGTTCGTCGCCTCCTTGTTCGTCACCAGGCTGAACCGCGAGTGGCGGGTCGACGCGCTGATGGATCGAGCCGGGAAGGGCGGGCCGATCATCGCCGGCGCAGCCTTCGCTATCGCCTGGAGCCCTTGCATCGGCCCGACCCTGGGGGCGATCCTCGCCGCCGCCGCGGTGACCGACTCGGCCGGGCGAGGCGCCTTCCTCCTCGCCGTCTACTCCGCCGGCCTCGCGATCCCCTTCCTCCTCACCGCGCTCGCCTTCTCCCGGATGACCACCGCCTTCGCCGTCGTCAAACGCCACTACCAGGCGATCGTCGCGGTGGGCGGGGCGATCCTGATCGTGATGGGAGTCCTGATCCTCAACGGCGAACTGACCCGCCTCAACTCAGAGCTGCAGGTTTGGCTGGAAGGCTCCGGCCTCGACTTCTTCAACGTCTGAGAGGCCGTAGGGCCGGCGCATCTCTGCGTCCTCGGTCGGCCCGGATAGCGGCGCTGTCCGGCCTCCCTGCGTCCTTGACCTGCTTGGCCCTACGGCCTTTCAGTTGCGGGCCGGTGCGGCCGTCTCGAGCTCTTTCCCGACCGCCTCGACGACCTCCAGGCCGTCGTCTTCGAGGTCGCGCGAGCAGACGATCCGGAACCGCCCGGTCCCGATCGCCCCGTCAGGCACCAGCGGCAGCCCGCGGATCGTGTCCCAGCCCAGGCGCTCGACCTCGTAGGGGTTCATCCGCACCTCCGCCGCCGGGAAGGGGCAGTTCAGGTTGTGCTGGTCGATCGCCTTCGAGATCGCCTCGAGGTTCTTCGCCTCAGCCGATGCCATGGCCGGAAAGTCTATGGCCCCGAGGGGCAGGCTCGGCCTAGAAGGGAGCGACCTCCCAGAGGCCGGAGCCGCGGCGGGTCACTTTTCCCTCCTGCGCGAGGCGGTGCAGCGCCTCCCTGGTCGCCGCCTGGGAGGCCCCCAGGGAATCGGCCATTTCCGCCGCGACGCTGGGCCCGCTTTCGACCAGGTAGCGGGCGACCGCTTCCTTCAGCGGCTGCTTCGGCGCGTCGCTCGACGGAACCCGCCGCGCCAGCGCCCGCACCTCGTCGCGCAGCTCGCCGACGGCGGCGAGGATGTCGCCCATCTCTCGCGCCTCCGGCTGCTCGCTCTCCTGCAGGAGCCAGACGTCCAGGGCGGCGGAGATCGGGTTCGGCGCCGCCTTCCAGCCGCTCTCTTCGATCGCCCGCACCTTGCGCTCCAGCTCCCCCTGCGCCGCCTCCAGCGCGTCGGGGTCGTCGAGCGCGTAGGGGACGGCCCGCATGTTGGCCACGTCGAAGGGGATCTCCTGGCCGGCGGTGATCAGGTGGACGATCGGTTTGCGGGCGGCGTGCCGGACCGCCACCTCGTAGAAGACGTTCGGGTTGAGGCCGGTGAGGTCGGCGACCACCAGGTCGTCCTCGATCAGGTGCTCGATGATCTGGTTCGTGATCAGCCCCTCGTCGTCGATTTCGTCGGCGCGGACGACCTGGAACTTCTCGCCGAGGACCCGCTGGACCAGGTGACGGAGGACCTGCTTGTGGCGCTTCTGCGCCTCGGGGTCGGCGCCGAAGGCCGAGACCACGAAGCAGCGGCGGGCGGGCTCGGTATCGGGAACTCTCTCGTTCGCTCCGGGCACGCGCGGATTCTATGCGGGTCCCGTCCCTCCCCCGCCCTACGATCTTTCGGTGGCCTTCGAGCGGACCGTCGCCCACCTCGACATGGACGCGTTCTACGCATCGGTCGAGCTGCGGCGGCGGCCCGAGCTGAGGGGAAAGCCGGTCGTCGTCTGCGGCAGCGGGCCGCGCGCGGTGGTGACGACGGCGAGCTACGAGGCGCGGAAGCTGGCGGGCATCCACAGCGCGATGCCGGCGGCGGTGGCGCGGCGGCGGCTGCCGAACGCGGTGTACCTGCGGCCGGACTTCCCGGCCTACCGGGAGGCCTCGGCGCAGGTGATGGACGTCCTGCGGGGCAACGTCGAGATCGTCGAGGTGGTGGGCCTGGACGAGGCCTACCTCGACCTCACCGGGCTCTTCTCGCCGAAGGCGGTGATGCGGCGGATCGCGGCCGAGATCAGGGCCGAAACGCAGCTCACCTGCTCGGTCGGGATCTCCGAGTCCCGCCTCCTCGCCAAGATCACCAGCGAGCTCGGCAAGCCGCGGGGCCTCGTCGTCCTCTCCAGGAAGGAGGCGCTGGAGCGCTTCGCCGAGGACTCCCCGGGCCTGATCCCCGGCATCGGGCCGAAGACGGTGGCGCGGCTCGAGTCGCTTGGGGTCCGCACCCTCGCTGAGCTGCGCCGCCGCGAGCGGGGAGAACTCGAAGCGACCTTCGGCCCGCGCGCCGGCGCCTGGCTCCACGCCCGCGGCAACCTCCTCGACGAGACCCCGGTCACACCCGAGCACGAGACCAAGTCCCAGTCGGCGGAGACCACCTTCGACGTCGACGTCACCCGGCGCGAGGAGCTGGAGCGGCACTTGGGCGAGCTCTCGGCGGAGCTCTGCCGGCGCCTGCGCAAGCGCGAGCTGCGGGGGCGGACGATCGGGATCAAGGTGCGGCTCGACGACTGGACCAACGTCACCCGCTCCCACACGGTCGAGGAGCCGACGAACGATCCCGGCGTCGTCGGCCCGGTCGCCCTCGATCTCCTGCGCTCCTACGACCCGCAGCGCCCGGTGCGGCTGCTCGGCGTCCGCGTCGCCTCCTTCGGCGCCACCGAGCCGGCCGAGCCCGAGCCGGCCGGCGGCCAGCTCCGGCTCGGGCTCGCGAGCTGAGAGCCGCGGAAAGGCTCGGCGTCAGCTGTGCGAACATGTCCCCCGTGGCGAAACCCGAACGACTGAGCGGCCTGGACACCTCCTTCCTCCACCTGGAGCGCTCCGGCGCCCACATGCACGTCGCCTCGGTCAGCGTCTTCGCCGGGGAGGCCCCCACCCACGCGGAGTTCCGCGACCACATCGCCTCGCGGCTGCACCTGGTGCCGCGCTTCCGCCAGAAGCTGCGCTTCGTCCCGCTCAACCAGAGCCGCCCGGTCTGGGTCGACGACCCGCACCTCAACCTCGACTACCACGTGCGCCAGACCGCCCTCCCCGCGCCCGGCTCCGACGAGCAGCTGCGCAACCTCGCCGCGCGGATCTTCTCCCAGCAGCTCGACCGCTCCAAGCCCCTCTGGGAGCTGTGGCTGGTCGAGGGGCTGACCGACGAGCGCTTCGCGATCATCGGCAAGAGCCACCACGCCCTCGTCGACGGCGTCTCCGGCGTCGACATCACCACCGTCCTCTTCGACCTCGACCCCGAGCCGCAGGGCACGCCCGAGAAGGCGCCGCCGTGGCTCGCGTCGCCCGAGCCGACCGACATGCAGCTGCTGAGCGAAGCCGTGAAGGAGCGGTTGACCAGCCCGAAGGAGATCTACCGCGGCTTCCGCGCGGCGCTGCGCGGGCCGCGCCAGGTCCTCAGCGGGCTCGGCGCCACCTCGAAGATGGTCACGGCGGGGATCTCGGCGCCCAACAGCGTCTTCAACGTCGAGATCGGCCCCCACCGCCGCTTCCAGATGACCCAGGCGGACCTCGACGACCTGAAGCGGGTCAAGGACGCCCACGGCGGCACCGTCAACGACGTCATCCTCTCGATCGTCACCGGCGCCCTCGGCAGGTACCTGCGCGCCCGCGGCCACGACACCGACGGGCTGGAGCTGCGGGCGATGGTGCCGGTCAGCGTCCGCGCCGCCGAGGAGCACGGCGCCCTCGGCAACCGGATCACCGCGATGATGGCGCCGCTCCCGGTCTGGTGCGAGGACCCGGTCGAGCGCCTGCACCTGATGAGCCGGGAGATGGGCGACCTGAAGGCGTCCGGGCAGGCGGTGGGCGCCGAGATCCTCACCAGGCTGACCGACTTCGCCCCCTCGACTATCGCCTCTCAGGCGGCGCGCCTGCAGCCGGCGCAGCGCTTCTTCAACCTGGTCGTCACCAACGTCCCCGGGCCGCAGTTCCCCCTCTACGTGCTGGGGCGCAAGATGGAGTCGATCTACCCGATGGTGCCGCTGGCGCGCCGGCAGGCCCTCTGCGTCGGGATCATGTCCTACAACGGCCAGGTCAACTTCGGCCTCGTCGGCGACTTCGACGCGATGGCCGACCTCGACAGCTTCGCCCTCGACCTCGAGGCCGCCACCCGGGAGGTCGTCGGGACGGCGCCGAAGAGGAAGCCGAAGAAGCGCCGCGCACCCGCGGCAGCCGCTTCGAGCAACGGCGCCGCGCCCCTGTCTAGCGGGCGACCCAGCCGCTGATCTCGAACGGCAGCCCGTCGGTCAGGTAGAGCCAGTCGAGGCGGCTGACGCTGAAGCCGAGCGTCCGCGCGTCGGCGTTGACGGCGACCGCGGTGATCCGCTCGAAGCGCCCGGGCCGCGACAGCCGCACGGTCAGCCTCCCTCCCCCGCGCCGGAACCTGACCCTGGAGACGGCGCGGCCGTGGCGCTCGCTGCCGAGGCGGCCGACCAGGGCCAGCCCTGTCTCTTATACACAT
>JBKPOX010000131.1:0-7911 GCA_046733335.1 Actinomycetota bacterium
CGTCGATGATCTTCAGCCACGAGCTCGGTCACAACCTCGGTTTTCTCCATGCCTCGAGCCTGGTGTGCACCGAAAGCGGTAGCCGAGTCACGCTGAGCGATTCGTGCGTCAGTGACGAGTACGGGGACCATTTCGACGCGATGGGCGGCCTCGCCCCCACCCCTCGGCACAACATCACGGTGCGCCTGGGGCTGCTCGGCGTCCTCACCGCCCAGAACGTCGAGACGGTTTGGGAGAACGGCACCTACACGATCACCTCCGCCCTGAACCCAACCGAGTCTCCCACCGCCCTGCGCATCCCTGCCAGCCTCAACTTCTTAGGCAACCCCGGCAGCTGGTACTACCTGGAAATTCGCCAGAGAGGCGGAGTGTTCGAGAACTTCGACGACCCCTCGATGAGCGGCGTCTCAATCCGGAGGGTTGAAAGCGGCTCGGAAGAAGGCTCGACGCCCTCGTACTTGCTGGATGCCGTGCCATCGGAAGACACCGCCTCCGACGATCTAGGGTTCTACGACGCGCCGCTGGCGGAAGGTCAGACTTTCGACGGCGGCACCGCCCGGGTGACCGTGCTCTCGGTCGGCGACGGCACCGCGACCGTCTCGGTGAAAAAGGGGGAGCTGCTCGACAGGGAGCCCCCCAGCGCTCCCGGTGGCCTCTCGGCCGGCCAGGGCCCAGCCGGGGTGAAACTGCACTGGCAGCCGAGCAGCGACGAATACGGGATCAGCCGTTACGTGGTGCTCCGCGACAGGGGGCTCGTCGGCATCGCTCCCGCCACGAGCTTCACCGACGCCGGCGCGGCCCCGGGCCAGCACGTCTACGTCGTCTACGCCGAAGACACCAACGGGAACACCAGCGCGCCGTCGGCGACGGCGGTGGTCGAGGTGGAGGACCTTCTGCCGCCCACCGCTCCGGCGAATCTCAGCGCGTCTGCCGCCCCGGCGGGAGTCGCGCTGAGCTGGAACCCCAGCTCCGACGAGGTCGGAGTCAGCCGCTACCTGGTTCAGCGCGACGGAACTCCGATCGCCACCACCGCGAGCACGACTTTCACCGACACCGGTGCCGTCCCGGGCACGCACACCTACGTCGTCTCTGCCGAAGACGCCGCCGGCAACCGCAGCCCAAACTCCGCACCGGCGTCGGTGTCGGTGGACGCCCCGCCGCTCCCGGGCTCCCCCGCCGGCCAGGCCTCCGCCGGTGCCAGCCAAGGCCCCGCCGGAAGCCGGCCGGCTTCCCCGCGCAAGCCGGCCCTGCGATGGCGCCTGGGCGCAGCCGGCGCGATCCGCCTCGAAGCCGACGCTCGCCGCGATCCCGGCGTGGTGCGGCTTCAGCTGTGGCTCGGCGGGCGCCTGCTGCGCAGTGCGAACGGCCAGCTCATACGGTTCACCCTGAAGCCCGGCAAGGCGCCTTGCGCCCCTTCCTACACCGTTTCGGCCCGCGCCTACGGCGCCAGCGGCGCCAAGGCCGTCACGACCAAGCGGATCGCCGCTGCGCGTCGAGGGCGGCGCCCCTGCGGGGCGCTGCGCGCCCGTTTCCACTCCTCCGGCGGGGGCCAGGCCGAAGACCTGACCCTCCGCAGCATCGTCCGTTCCCTGTCCTGGTAGCAGTCATGCTTGCGGGGCATTCGGCGCCCCTGCATGAGAGACTCGCGCGATGCCAGCTTCCAGGAGCTACGACAGGGCGCCGGCTGACATCCGGCCGGTGACGATCGACCCGGGGTTCGTCGAAAGCGCGGACGGCTCGGCGCTGATCTCGCTCGGGCGGACGCGGGTCATCTGCACCGCCTCGGTCTCCGAGCAGGTGCCGCGCTGGATGATGGGCAAGGGGAAAGGCTGGGTCACCGCCGAGTACGCGATGCTGCCCGCCTCGACCGGCGACCGCAAGCAGCGCGACATCGCCAAGGGCAAACAGGACGGCCGCGGGGTCGAGATCCAGCGCCTGATCGGCCGTTCGCTGCGGGTCGTGGTGGACTTCCGCGCGATGGGCGAACGCAGCGTCTACGTCGACTGCGACGTGCTCGAAGCCGACGGCGGCACCCGCTGCGCGGCGATAACCGGCGGCTTCGTCGCCCTGCGCCAAGCCTTCCAGAAGCTCGTCGACAAGAAAGCCCTCGAGGCGCTGCCGCTGACCGGCTCGGTTGCCGCCGTCAGCGTCGGCCTCGTCAACGGCCGCGCCCTCTGCGACCTCGACTACGGCGAGGACTCCAACGCCGAAGTCGACGCCAACGTGGTGATGACCGGCGAGGGCGGCCTGGTCGAGGTCCAGGCGACGGCGGAGCGGACGCCGCTCTCTCGCGCCTCGCTGGACGAGCTGCTGGGCCTGGCCGAGCTGGGGATCGGCCGCCTGCGGGAGGTGCAGGAGCGGGCCGCCTCGTGAGCCGTCGCGAAGCGGCGGCCGGACCGGAGCTCGTCCTCGCCACCCGAAATCCCCACAAGGTGCGGGAGATGGCGGAGATGCTCCCCGGGGTGGCGCTGAGGCCGCTGCCCGACGAGGTCGAGCTGCCCCCCGAGACCGGGGACAGCTTCGAGGCGAACGCGCTGATCAAGGCGCGCGCCGCCCACGCCGCCACCGGCCGGGCGACGATCGCCGACGACTCCGGGATCGAGGCCGCCGATCTCGGCGGCGCCCCCGGGATCTACTCGGCCCGCTACGCCGGCGAGGGCGCCAGCGACGAGGCCAACCTGGAGAAGCTGCTGCGGGAGGTGGACGCGGCCAAGGGGGGGCGCCGCGCCGCCTACGTCTGCGCGATCGCGCTGATCGACGAGGGCGGCCACGAGCAGGTCTTCGAAGCCCGCTGCGAGGGGACGCTGCTGCGGGAGGCGAGGGGCACGGGCGGCTTCGGGTACGACCCCGCCTTCGTCGCCGACGAGACCGGCGCCGCGGACCGGCGGACCTTCGCCGAGCTGAGCCCCGAGGAGAAGCACGCGATCAGCCATCGCGGCAAGGCGGCGCGGATGCTGGCCCGCCACCTGGGCCTGGAGGCAGAGGCGGCGCGATGACCGGCAAGAGCCGGGCCGCCGCGCTCTCGATCGCCTCCAACTTGATCCTGATCGCGCTCAAGCTCGCCGCCGGCGCGATCACCGGCTCGATCGCGATCATCACCGAGGCGATCCACTCCCTGATCGACCTCGTCGCCTCGGTGATCGCCTTCGTCTCGGTCCGCAAAGCCGACGAGCCCGCCGACGAGGAGCACCCCTACGGGCACGAGAAGGTCGAGAACCTGGCGGCGGCGATCGAGGGGATCCTGATCCTGGTCGGCGCCGCGGTGATCGTCTACGAGGCGACCCACCGGCTGGTCGCCGGCTCCTCGGTCGAGGCGCTCGGCGTCGGCATCGCCGTCATGGGCGTCTCGGTCCTCGCCAACCTGGCCGTCTCCACCCACCTCTACCGGCAGGCGCGGGCGACCGACTCGCCGGCGCTGGAGGGGGACGCCGCGCACCTGCGGACCGATGCCCTCACCTCACTCGGCGTCCTCGTCGGCCTGGCGCTGGTCGAGATCACCGGCGCCGCCGCCTTCGACTCGATCACCGCGCTCCTCGTCGCCGCGGCGATCGTCTGGGCCGGCCTCAGCATCGTCCGCCGCTCGTCCGGCGTGCTCGTCGATGAGGTGCTGCCGGACACCGAGATGGACCGGATCGAGGCGGCGATCGCCGCCGCCCGCACCCCGGAGGTCGCCGGGTACCACAAGCTCCGCGCCCGCCGCGCCGGCAGCCGCCGCCACATCGACTTCCACGTCCAGTACCGCTCCGGCACCAGCCTCGAGCGGGCGCACGAGCTCGCGCACGAGATGCGCGCGTCGATCGAGGCGGCGCTGCCCCAGGCCGAGGTCCTGATCCACGTTGAGCCCGAGACCTCGTTCCGCGAGCGCGAAGAAGGCCCCTACCGCTCGGGCTGAGGGGCCCGCCGATCGGGCTTGCGCCCGCGAGCGGTGTTCCTTTTCCACGCTATGGGGGTGAAAAGGCGCACTGCACGGGGTCGATCCGCCGGCTAAGGCGGAGGCAGGAGGTTCACGCCGGCCGCCAGCCCGACGGCTACGAGGGTGACCGCGTAGCCGGTGTAGCCGCTGAAGGCGAAGAGGATCGCCGCGATCGCGCAGATGACGACGACGGTGATCCAGGAGGCTCGGGCGAGGGACACGGTCGGTATTTTCACGCAGGTGATGGACGCCTCCGCAGCCACCGTCCCCAGCGGGGAGTCCGCGGAGGCGGCGCTCGCCTTCCTCGGCGAGATGTCGCCCGACCTGCGAGGGGCGGCGATCCTCGGCCCCGACGGGCGGGTCCTGGCCGCCAGCGGCGAGGAGCCCGAGCGCTGGGGAGAGGACGCCGCGGCCCTCTTCGCCCTCGCCGACGCGGCGGAGGGAACCCCCGTCGAGCAGATCCACATCGCCACCGAGCAGGGCGAGGTGTTCGCGATCCGCAACCGGGGGCTTTCCGCGGTCTCGGTCACCGAGCGCTTCGCCCTCGCCTCGCTGATGCTCTTCGACATGCGCTCGATGCTGCGCGAGCTGGCGGGGGCGGCTCCGAGCTTCGGGCCCCCACAGGGGACGGAAGCTCGGAGGGAGGACTGATGGCGCCCAAGCCCCACCGCATCCTGCTCGAGCGCGTCTCCGTCTACGCCGACGAAGCCGCCGCCTTCATGCGCCGGCGCCGGATCGCGCGGCGACCCTTCGCGCGCCTCTACTACCCGGGCGGCCGCAGCGCCGACCACGCCCAGGACACGACCAGCGGCGCCGAGCTCTTCGTCGCCGCCGGTCGGTTGATCGAGGTCGCGGGGCGGGGCGCGGGGGAGCGTCCTGACAGGGCGAAGCGGGATCGGCCGCCCGGGAAGCCGCGCGGATGACCGGGCTGCTCGAGCGGGACGTCGTCGAGCGGGTCCTCGCCCGCGCGCTCGCCAACGGCGGCCGCTTCGCCGAGGTCTTCGCCGAACGCCGCCGGGGCCAGACGCTGGCGATCGACGAGTCGCGGATCGAGTCGGTGCAGTCCGGCGCCGAGGAGGGCGCCGGCGTCCGCGTGGTCGACGGCAACACCTCCTACTTCGCCCACGTCGACGGCCTCGACCCCGCCGACCTCGAGCGCGCCGCCGGGGAAGCGGCGGCGGCGCTGAAGGGCGAGCGGCGCGAGCCGCGGCCGCTGCGGGCGCGGGAGGCCACGCCGCTGCCGGTCGAGCTCCGGCCCGAAGACGTCCCCGCGGTCCGCAAGGCGGAGATGCTGCGGGAGCTCGACGAGCGGGGTCGGGCGAAGGGGCCGGAGATCGCCCAGCTCACCGCCTCCTACGCCGAGGCCCGCCGCCAGGTCACGGTCGCCAACTCCGACGGCCTCCTCGCCGGCGACGACCGCACCCGCGTCCGCATCGGCGTCCAGGCGGTGGCCCGCCGGGACGGCGCCGTCGAGACCGGGGCAGAGACGCTCGGCGCCCACCGCGGCTTCGAGCTGCTCGAAGGCGACCCGGGGGAGATCGCCCAGCAGGCCGCCGCCAAGGCGCTGACCCTGCTCGACGCGGTGCCGGCCCCGTCGGGATCGCTGCCGGTCGTCGTCGGGGGTGGCTTCGGAGGGGTCCTCTTCCACGAGATGACCGGCCACGGCCTCGAGGCCGACCACGTCCAGAAGGGCGCCAGCGTCTACGCGGACAGGCTCGGCGAGGCGGTCGCCGAGCCGCTGCTGAACGCCTACGACGACGGCCGCCTCCCCGGCGAGTGGGGGAGCGACGCGATCGACGACGAGGGGCAGCCGACGCAGAAGACGCAGGTGATCGAGGACGGCCGGCTCACCTCCTACCTCTACGACCGCCTCACCGCCGAGCGCGCCGGCGCCGAGCCGACCGGCAACGGCCGCCGCGAGAGCTTCCGCCACCTGCCGATCCCGCGCATGACCAACACCTACATCGCCCCCGGCGAGGCCACCCCCGAGGAGATGATCGCCGAGGTCGATCGCGGCTTCTACGCCGTCTCCTTCGGCGGCGGTCAGGTCGACCCCGCCACCGGCGACTTCGTCTTCGGCGTCTCCGAGGGCTACCTGATCGAGGGCGGCAGGGTGACCAGCCCCTGCCGGGGAGCGACGCTGATCGGCAACTGCCTCGACGCCCTGGCCGCGATCGACGCCGTCGGCGACGACTTCTTCATGAAGAGCGGGATCTGCGGCAAGGGCGGGCAGAAAGTCCCGGTCGGCACCGGCCAGGGACACGTCCGCCTGCGGGCGCTCACGGTCGGGGGCACCGAGCGGTGAGCGAGCTGAGCGGCATCGCCCACCGCGCCGTCGAGGCGGCGACCGCGGCCGGGGCTGGCGACGCGGAGGCCTACGTCTCCCGCGAGCGCGGACGCGAGGTGCGCGTCCACGGCGGCGAGGTGGAGAGCCTGACCGCGGCGGTCCAGAGCGGGGCCGGCATCCGCGCCTGGATCGGGCGCCGGGTCGGCTACGCCTTCGGGACCGACCTCTCCACGGCCGGGATCGCGGCGATCGGCGCCCGCGCGGCCGAGGCCGCCGCGGCCGCCGACGAGGATGAGTTCGCGACCCCGCCGCAGCCGGCCAGGTTCGAGGCCCTGCCCGGTCTCGGCGATCCCTCGATCGGCGAATGGGAGGCCTCGCGGGTGGCGGAGCTGGCGATCGCGGTCGAGCGCACGGCGCTCGCCTCCGACCCGCGCCTGGTGGCGGTGGAGCAGGCGGTCTACGCCGACGCCGAGGAGCAGGTGGCGATCGCCACCTCGACCGGCGTCGCCGGCGAGTACGAGACCTCGAGCTGCTACGCCTACCTGCAGGCGCTGGCCGAGGGGGAGGGCGCGCGCGAGACCGGCCTCGGCTTCGGCGTCGCCCGCGGGCCGCGCGGCCTCGACCCCGAGGCGATCGGCGCCGAGGGGGCGCAGCGGGCGCTGGAGATGATCGGCGCCGGCAAGCCCGCCTCCCGCTCCTGCCCGGTGGTGCTCGAGGAGACCGTCGCCGCCAGCTTCGTCGGCCTGGTCGGCGCCGGCCTCAGCGCCCGCGCCGTCCAGCGCGGCCGCTCGCCCCTGGCGGAGCGGCTGCAGGAGGAGGTCGCGAGCGAGGCCTTCGTCCTTAACGACGACGGCCGCGCCCCGGACGGCACCGCCTCCGCGCCGTTCGACGCCGAGGGCGTGCCGCGCCGCCGCACCGCCCTGGTCGAGGGACGCCGGCTGCGCTCCTACCTCCACGACACCTATACCGCGGCTCGCGCGGGCGGCGCCTCGACGGGCTCCGCCTCGCGCCAGGGCTACCGCTCCCTGCCCTCGGCCGCAGCCTCGAACCTCGTCGTCGCCCCCGGCGCCCACTCCCTCGAGCAGCTGCTGGCCGAGGCAGGCGACGGTATCTACGTCACCGACGTGGCCGGACTGCACTCGGGCGTCAACCCGGTCACCGGCGTCTTCTCGGTCGGCGCCTCGGGACGGATCATCCGGGGCGGCTCCCTTGCCGAGCCGGTGCGGGAGTTCACGATCGCGGGCGAGCTGGTGGCGATGCTGGGCTCCGTCAGCGCCGTCGGGGGGGACCCCCGCTGGGTCCCGTTCGGGGCCTCGGTCAGCACCCCGCCGCTGCTGATCGGCGAGATGGCGATCAGCGGTTCGTGACATCTGGCTCCAGAGCGCAAGCTGTGACGCCGTAGCCGCTGTTAGATTGCGCCGATCTTCAAACCCCGAGGAGGACTTACGACGTGACCAAGGCTGAGTTTCTGGACCAACTTGCCAACGATGACCGGCTCGGCAGTAAGAAAGCCGCTAGCGACGCCGTGGACGCCGTTCTCGACGCCATCACCGGCGCCCTGAGCAAAGGCGAGGAGGTTGCATTCACCGGCTTCGGCAAATTCCACGTCGCCGAGCGCGGCCCCCGCCAGGGCGTCAACCCGCGAACGGGCGAAAGGATCACCATCCCGGGCGGCAAAGTTCCGCGCTTCTCCGCCGGCTCGGCCCTGAAG
>JBKPOX010000132.1:0-2903 GCA_046733335.1 Actinomycetota bacterium
ACTTGACCGTTGACCAGGAGGCTACCGGTGGGGAGTGACGGCTACCGGCTCGCCGCCGAATCCGCCTGCACCGACGGCGTTATCGTCGAGGTCGGCGCCGGCACCTCGACCCGGTTCCTGGCTCTGATGGGGCCGCAGGTCATCTCGATCGACCGCGACCCGGCCGTCCACGCCGGCCTCGAACACGCCCGGGTCGCGTTCCACGCCGGCCGGGCCGAGGAGTTCCTGACCCGCTGGCACGAACCCCTGATCGGCGGCGGCCGGCAGGTCTGCTTCGCGTGGCTCGACGGCCACGACTGGCCCTACGACGACCTCCCCCCGGACGTCCTGGGCCGGCAGACGGCCGCCTACGAGGCCGCCGGGCTGGAACTGTCCAAGGAGGCCAGCCAACGGTCGCACCTTGTCATCACCCAGCTCCTGGCTCCCTGGGTCGCGTCCGGCGGAGCGGTCGCGTTCGACGACACCTGGCGTATCCCCGGTGGCGGTTGGGACGGCAAGGGCGGGACCGCGGTGCCGTGGCTGCTCGGGTTCCGCGACCGCGCCGGCCCCCGGTTCGAGCTCTGGCAGGTCCAGGACGACACCGAGCCCCGGCATAACGCCTACGTCGCCGTGCGGAGGGTCCGGTGACCGACCTGCGGGAGTTGTGGCGGCGGATCCCGGTCGACGACGTCGGCTACTTCACCGCCGAGGAACTCCTCGGCTACCGCGACGACGACCTGCGGGCGCTGGTCGCCCGGATGGGGCAGGCCCGCTACCTCGGCTGGCGGAACCACCAGGGCCGCTGGCGCGACGTCCTCGGCCTCGATGTGACCCGCGGCAAGACCGTCCTCGACTACGGCTGCGGGATCGGCCTGGAAGCCTGCCAGTACGCGGCGGCGGGGAACCGGGTCACGGTCGCCGACCTGCATCCGGCGACGGTCGAGCTTGCCCTCCGGGTCCTCGGGTTCTTCGCCTACGGTGCCCACCCGGACCCAATGGGGGCGGTGATCGGCCCGGACGGCGACCTCGACCCGCCGTTCCCGGCCGGGTTCTTCGACGTGGTCCACATGAGCGGGGTTCTCCACCATATCCCCGACCCGGCGCCGGTCCTGGCCCACTGCCGACGCTGGCTCAAGACTCGCGGGCAGCTGCGGCTGCTCGTCTACTCCGACCGGGCGTGGCGGCAGGTCACCGGCACCGACCCCCCCGACCAGGTCGCCGGCCACCCCGAGGCGGACCGGTTCGCGTCGTACATGGACATGGCCGGCGGCTACGCTGACTGGTACGACCCGGCCCGGCTTGCCCACCGGACCGAGGATCTGTTCAGAATCAGCCGCTGCGAGTACGTCGGCCCCGACGGGACCCTGCTGGCGGCGGTCCTGACACCGAAGACGAAGGGGAAACGGTGAACATCGGCTGGGTTGGGCTCGGCAAGCTCGGCTTCCCGTGCGCGCTCGCCCTCGCCGCCCACGGCGGCCACGACGTCCTCGGCTACGACGTCGACGGGCAGGCCGCACGGGCACTCCAGACCGGCGTCTGGCCCCATACCGAGCAGGGACTCCTCGGCCTCCTGAACGACTACAACACCACCGACCCTAGCCAGCAGCCCCGATTCCAGGTCCGCACCCTCGGCGAGGTCGTCCACCACGCCGACGTGGTCTTCGTTGCTGTCCAGACCCCACACGCGCCCGGCTACGACGGCAGCCAGCCCACTCCGGAGGAGCCGCGGGACTTCGAGTACGGGTTTCTCGTCCAGGCGGTCCGGGATATCGCCGCTCAGGCGGCCCGCCAGCAACGCGATCGGTCCCTGACCGTCGCCGTCGTCTCGACCGTTCTGCCCGGCACCTACGCTCGGCTGCTGGCCCCGCTGATCCGGCCGCCGCTCCGGCTCGCCTACACCCCGAGCTTCATCGCCATGGGCACGACGATCCCTGACTTTCTCGATCCCGAGTTCCGGCTGGTCGGCACCGACGACGACGAGGCCTACAAGGATGTTGCCCGAGTCTGGACCGGGATCGGTCCCGACCTTGGTACGGCTCCGGTCCTGCGGACTAGCGTCGTGTCGGCCGAGGTCGTCAAGATCACCTACAACACCTTCCTCGGCGCCAAACTCGTCTTCGCCAACGCCGTCATGGAGGTCTGCCACGACGTCGGCGCCGATGTCGACGAGGTCACCGCCGTCCTCGGCCACGCCCGCCGCCGGCTCATGTCGACCGCGTACCTGTCCGGCGGCATGGGCGACGGCGGCGGCTGCCACCCCCGCGACCAGCTCGCCATGTCCTGGTTGGCCCGACGGCTCGGGATGAGTTTCGACCTGTTCGGCACCCTCATGCAGGCCCGCGACGCCCAGACCCGCTGGCTGGCCGAACTCACCTGCGAATGGGCGGCGCTGACCCGGCTCCCGGTCGTCGTGCTTGGGAAGGCGTACAAGCCGGGGACGTCGCTGACCGCCGGGTCGCCGGCGGCGCTGTTCGTGCACCAGCTGGACGCCTGCAATCCCGAGGTCCGGGCCGACTGGTGGGATCCCTACGTCGACGACCGGCAGCCGCCCTGGCATCAGCCGGCCGTGTTCGTCGTCGCGACCAAGCACGAAGTGTTCCCGGAGCTCCGGTTCGCGCACGGCAGCGTCGTCATCGACCCCTGGCGGTACATGCCGGACGCCGACGGCGTGACCGTAGTCCGGGTAGGCCGCCGATGAAACCGGTCAACCGTCTCGCGGTCGCGTTCGGGCTCGTCCCCCCGGCCGTGGTGCGCCGGCAGGTCGCCTGGGAGACCTACCTCGTCGAGGCGAAGGCGCTCGGCTACAGCGAACGGGAGGCGAAGGCGGTCGTCGCTGGCATCCTCGAGCTGGCCAAACAGTGCCCCTGGAACGTCGACGTGCTCGGCATGGCCAAGCTGATCCTCGCCCGAGGAGACATCGAACA
>JBKPOX010000133.1:0-10523 GCA_046733335.1 Actinomycetota bacterium
CTCCGAGGCCGAGCTGGCGATCCTCGCCGACCCGGATGCCGACGAAGGCCAGGTCGAAGAGGTCGTCGCCCGCGCCACTGCCAACTTCGTCGAGCCGGAAGAGGCCCCTGAAGAGGCAGAGGAGGCGCCGGCGGAGGAGACCGCGGATGAAGTCGCCACCGAGGAGGCGATCGAAGAGGACATCCAGCAGGAGGCCACCGAAGCCGAGGAAGTCGAGGGCGAGACGCTCGACGACGATCCCGAAGCGGCCGCACCGCCCGCGGAGCAAGCCGAAGAGGTTGTCGAGGAGGCGGAGCAGGCCTAGTGGCTAAGAAGCGGGTTCACGAGATCGCGAAAGCGCAAGGCGTCAGCTCGAAAGAGCTGCTGGCCGCCCTCAAAGCGGCCGGCGTCGAAGCGAAAGCCGCCGCCTCCACCGTCGAGGAGGCCGATGCGTTGAAGGCGATCTCGGCCGCGAAAGGCAACGGCGGCGCCGAAGCGACGAAAAAAGCGCCGGCACCGGCGCCGCAGAAAGCCGCCCCCGACGCGGCCAAACCGCCGGCCAAACCCGCCCCGAAGGGGTCGCAGACCTCAACCAAACCGGTGCGTGCCTCCGGCGCCCAGCAGGGCAGCGGCGGGGGTGGGAGCGCCGCCTCGAAAAAACGTCGGGTCGTGATCGATTCCCAAGCCTCGCGCCGCGAGCAGCAGGGAGGCCCGCCGCCGCAGCGGCCGCCGCGCCGCCGCGGGGGCCGCCGCCGCAAGCCGCTGCTCGAGGAGCCGCCGGCGAAACCGGAGACGCCGGCCGAGCCGGAGGCGACCAAGGTCAACTCGGGAGCCACCGTGCGGGAGCTGGCCGAGTCGCTCGGCCTCGCCCCGGCCGAGGTGATCAAAAAACTGATGATGATGGGGGAGATGGCGACGCTCACCCAGACCCTCACCGACGATTCGGTGAAGGCGATCGCCGACGAGTACGACCGCAAGATCGAAATCGTCCACGCCGCCGACGAGGAGCCCGAGGAGCCGCAGTTCTCCGACGCCGACGAGGACCTGGTCGACCGGCCGCCGGTGGTCACGATCATGGGCCACGTCGACCACGGCAAGACCTCGCTCCTGGACGCGATCCGCGAGACCGAGGTCGCCGCCGGCGAGGCCGGGGGGATCACCCAGCACATCGGCGCCTACCAGGTCCACCACGACGAGAAGACGATCACCTTCCTCGACACCCCGGGCCACGCCGCCTTCACGGCGATGCGGGCGCGCGGCGCCAAGGTCACCGACGTCGTCGTCGTGGTCGTCGCCGCCGACGACGGCGTGATGCCGCAGACCAAAGAGGCGATCGACCACGCTCGCGCCGCCGACGTGCCGATGCTGATCGCCGTCAACAAGATCGACAAAGAGGGCGCCAACCCGGAAAAAGTCCGAAGCGAGCTCGCCCAGATGGAGATCAGCCCGGAGGAGTGGGGTGGCGACACCGTCTTCTGCGAGGTCTCGGCGAAGACGAAGGACGGCCTCGACAACCTGCTCGACATGATCCTCCTCGTCACCGAGCTGGAGGAGCTCTCGGCCAACCCGAACGCGCCCGCTTCCGGGCACGTGATCGAGTCCCAGCTCGACCCCGGCCGCGGCCCGGTCGTCACCGTCCTGGTCGCCCGCGGCACCCTGCGCGTCGGCGACTCGCTCGTTGCCGGGCCGCAGTGGGGCCGGGTCCGGGCGATGCAGGACTTCACCGGCAAAGCGGTCGAGGTGGCGGTACCGGGCATGCCGGTCGAGGTGCTTGGCTTTGATGGCGTCGCCGATGCGGGCGAGTTCGTGCAGACGGTCGACGACGACCGGCAGGCGCGCCAGATGGCGGGGGAGCGAGCCCACCGACTCAAAACCGAGGCGTTGGCACGCCGTCAGGGCCGAAAGGTCAGCCTCGACGAGGTCTTCGCCCGCGCCCAGGAGGGCGAAATCAAGGAGCTCAACATCGTCCTCAAGGCGGACGTCGCCGGCTCCCTGGAGGCGCTGCAGGACGAGCTGGCCAAGGTGCCGCAGGAACGGGTGGCGATCAACATCATCCACTCGCAGACCGGCGGCATCAACGAGTCCGACGTGATGCTGGCCTCGGCCTCCGACGCGATCATCATCGGCTTCAACGTGCGGCCGCTGCTCGACGCCAAACGCGCCGCCGCGCGCGAGGGCGTCGACGTCCGCACCTACTCGGTCATCTACAAAATCACCGAAGACCTGCGCAACGCGATGGAGGGCCTGCTGGAGGCGGTCGAGGTCGAGGAGACGATCGGCGAGGCGCTGGTCAAACAGACCTTCAAAGCCTCCAAGGTCGGTCGCATCGCCGGCTGCATCGTCGCCGAGGGCAAGGCCGTCCGCACCGCCAGCGTCCGCCTGATCCGCGAGGGAACGGTGATCTGGACCGGCCAGCTCGGGTCCCTGCGCCGCTTCAAAGACAACGTCCAGGAAGTCGAGGAGGGCCAGGAGTGCGGCATCGTCCTCGAGGGGTACGCAGACGTCAAGGAGGACGACGTGCTCGAGTTCTTCCAGACGAAACAGGTCGAGCAGACCCTGGAGTGAGCCAATAGCATGGCCGGACCCCGCATGCGGCGCATCAACGAGGTGCTTCGCGAGGTCGTCGGGGCCGCAATTTCGAGCGAGTTGAGCGATCCTCGTATCGGCTTCGTGACCGTGACTTCAGTCGAGACCAGCACCGACCTGCGCACCGCCAAGGTGTTCGTCAGCGTGCTCGGGGACGAGGAGGAGCGGGAGGAGACGCTGAGCGGCCTGCGCTCCTCGCACGGGGTGATCCAGTCGCGGATCGCCACCGAGACGCGGATGAAGCGGACCCCGACCCTGACCTTCCACTACGACGACACGATCGAGAAGGCCGTGAGGATCTCCCACCTGCTCGAGGACGAGCCGGTCGACCCCGAGGACGAGGGTTGAGCTCCCTCCCCAACATCGCCCCCTCCGACCTGGAGCGCGTCGGCGCCGAGCTGCGCGACCGCGACCGCTTCCTGCTCACGGCCCACGAGGGGCCCGACGGGGACGCCCTCGGCTCGCTGCTGGGGCTGCACGAAGTCCTCACCCAGCTCGGCAAGGACTCGGTGATGTTCATGGCGGCGAAGGAGTTCCCGCTGCCGATCGAGTACCGCTTCCTGCCCCTGGAGGAGGTCTTCCACGAGGCGCCCGCCGACATGGCCGACCGCACCGTCGTCTTCCTCGACTGCGGCAACATCGACCGGATGCCGGTCGAGTGGCTGACCGCCGGCGGCAACGACGTCATCAACATCGACCACCACCACGACAACACCTGCTTCGGCGACTTCAACCTGGTTGAGGTCGAAGCCTCCTGCACCGCCGAGATCGTCTACGACCTGGCGCTGCTGCTGGGGGCGAAGATCACCCCGGAGATCGCCGCGGCGCTCTACGTCGGCCTGATCACCGACACCGGCAAGTTCATGTACGAGAACACCAACGCCCACACCCACCGGGTGGCGGCCGACCTGATCGACGCCGGGGTGAACGTCGACGACACCTACCGCCGGCTCTACGAGCACGTGCCGATCGAGAAGCTGCGCCTCGTCTCGCGCGCCCTCGACGGGATCTCCAGCTACTGCGACGGGCGGCTGGCGATCAGCTACATCACCGTCGCCGACTACGAGGCGACCGGCGCCGGCGAGGAGATGACCGAGGGCCTGATCGACCACCTGCGCTCGATCGAGGGCGTCAAGGTCGCCGCCGTGATCCGCGACCTCGGCAGCCGCGGCCGCTCCGCCCGCAAGGTCAGCCTGCGCTCCAGCGCCGGCGACGTCGACGTCTCGGCGATCGCGCGGCTCAACGGCGGCGGCGGCCACAAGCGCGCCGCCGGCTTCTCGACCGACCTTGCCTTCGAGCAGCTGGTCGAGTTCCTCACCCGCGAGGTCTCCGCCCAACTCGACGCCTGAGCATGACGGCCGGCCCCGGGACGCTCCTGCTCTACGACAAGCCGGCGGGCGTCACCTCGCACGACGTCGTCGCCGCGGTCCGCCGCGAGCGCGGCTGCAAGGCCGGCCACGCCGGGACCTTGGATCCCTTCGCGACCGGGCTGCTGCTGATCCTGCTCGACCGCGCCACCCGCCTGCAGCAGCACCTGGTCGGGCTGCCGAAGACCTACCTGGCGACGGCGCGGCTCGGCTGGCGATCGAGCACCGGCGACCCCGACGGCGAGCTGACGGAGACCGGCTGCGTCCCCGCTTCGCTCGCGCTGCCGACGGGGACCGTGCGCCAGCGCCTGCCGATGACCTCGGCGGTCCGGGTCGGCGGCGAGCGCCTCTACAAGAAGGCCCACCGCGGCGAGGTGGTGGAGACGCCGCTGCGCGACGTCGAGGTCCGCCGCGCCGAGCTGCTCTCCAGCGACGGCGAGCGCGCCCACTACGAGATCGAGTGCTCGGCGGGAACCTACGTGCGGACCCTGGTCGAGACCCTCGACGACGCCTACTGCGAGGCTCTGCGGCGGACCGCGGTGGGCCCATTCCGGGTCGAGGAGGCGGGGGAGGAGCTGCCGCTGGGGCGGGTCGCCGAGCTGGTGCCGGCGGTGGCGGAGGCGCTGCGGTGAGCATCGCCGTCACCTCACTCCCCGACGCCGAGCCGCGGCCGCGCAACGTCGCGATCGGGACCTTCGACGGCGTCCACCGCGGCCACCGGGCGGTGATCGAGGGCGCCGACACCGTGCTGACCTTCGACCCGCACCCGCTCGAAGTCCTGCACCCGCCGGCGACGCCGAAGCTGATCATGCCGTTCGGGGTCAAGCGCGACGTGATCGACGGGCTCGGCGTCGAGGAGCTGGTCGTGATCCCCTTCGACGAGGAGTTCGCCCACCGCAGCGCCGAGGACTTCGTCGAGCGCGTGCTGCTCGAGAAACTGGACGCCAAGCAGGTCTCGGTTGGCGAGAACTTCCGCTTCGGCGCCAGGGCGAAGGGGGACCCGGCGATGCTGCGGGAGCGGCCGGAGTTCCGGACCCGGGTGGTGCCGCTGGTCGAGGTCGACGGGGAAACCGTCTCCTCGACGCGGATCCGCGCTTTGATCGCCGCCGGCGAGATGGAGGCCGCGCGCCGCTGCCTCGGCGCCCCCTTCATGGTCGAGGGGACGGTGGTCAGCGGCGACCAGCGGGGGCGGGAGCTCGGCTTCCCGACCGCGAACATCGTGCCCGACGACCGCCTCGCGATCCCCGGCCACGGCGTCTACGCCGCCTTCGCCGACGGCGTTCCCGCCGCCGTCAACGTCGGCGTGCGCCCGACCTTCGAGAGCGGCCGCGGCGTCCTCATCGAGACCTACCTGATCGATCGCGAAGAGGACCTCTACGGCAGGACACTCCGCGTCGCCTTCGTCGAGCGCCTGCGCGGCGAGCGAAGCTACCCCGACGTCGAGGAACTCGTCCAGCAGATGCGCCGCGACGTCGAGGACGCCAGGCGCGTGTGCGCGAGCTTCACGACCCCTTAGGCGACCGTCGCGATCTTCGATCGCAGCTGTTCGGCCGGATGGACGGTTGACGATCTGCGCTGTCAAGTGCAAGCCTCCGACCGTTCGATGAACCGACCAGGAGGAACCCTGTGATTATTTCGATCAAGAAGCGATTGACGTACGCAAACGTGATGTCCACCCTTGCCGTGTTTCTGGTGCTCGGCGGCGGGGCTGCCTTTGCGGCGACGAAGCTCGCCAAGAACAGCGTCGGCAGCATGCAGTTGAAGAAGAACGCGGTGACGACGGCGAAAGTCAAGAACGGCGCGATCAACGGCGCCAAGGTGACGGACGGATCGTTGACGGGCGCCGATCTCGCCGACGGGTCGATCGGCGGCGGCGACATCGCCAATCTGGCGATTTCCACGGCCAAGCTCGCCGACAACGCTGTCAGCTCTGCCAAGCTCGGCGACAACGCCGTCAACGCGTCAAAGCTCGGCGACAATTCGGTCAACTCCGCAAAAGTGCAGGACAAAAGCCTGAAAGGCGCCGATATCGCAGACAACTCGCTGACGGGGAACCAGATCGACGAGTCGACGTTGGGTCAGGTTCCCAGCGCGGCGACCTTGGCGGGGAAGACCAGCACCCAGTTCCTCTCCAGCACCGTCTACAAGAAAGAGTCGGCGGTCGAAGCCGGAACGACGCTGGGTGACGCGACGCAGGTGATCAGCGAATCCTGCCTGGCCGGGGACGTGCTCCTCTCCGGCGGTCCCGCGAACATCGCACCGACCACCACCCTGCTGGAGAGCTTCCCATCGCCTGGGGTCACCAACGGCTGGACCGCCAGGGTCAACAAGAACGGGTTTGCTGACAACTTCAGCGTGGTCATTCTCTGCATTGACCAGTAGCGCTCGGTGGAGCTTGCGGAGGGCCGGCGGCCGGCCCTCCGCGGCGGCTCTCTGTGCTACCTTGCGCCAGCCGTCGCACTGAAGTGCGCGGTTTTTTTTACCCTGGCACCAGATGAGCCTGACCAAAGAGAAGAAGAGCGAGCTGATCGGCAAGTACGGCCGTGGCGAAGGCGACACCGGCTCCGCCGAGGTCCAGGTTGCGCTGCTGACCGAGCGCATCAACGAGCTGACCGAGCACCTGCGCTCGCACGCCAAAGACCACCACTCGCGGCGCGGGCTGCTGATGCTGGTCGGCAAGCGCCGGCGGATGCTGCGCTACCTCGAACGGACCGACCTCGAGCGCTACCGCGCCCTGGTCAAAGAGCTCGGCCTGCGGCGATGATCTCGGTGGGGGACCGGGCCCCCGACTTCACCCTCCGCAACCAGGACGGGGAGAAGGTCTCGCTCGGCGACTTCCGCGGCCGCAAGCTGATGCTCGTCTTCTACCCGGCCGATTTCAGCCCGGTCTGCGGCGACCAGTTCTCGATCTACCAGGAGGTCAAGGGGGAGATCGACGAGAAGGCGGTCGAGCTGGTCGGGGTCAGCGTCGACAGCACCTGGGCGCACCGCGCCTTCCGCGAGAAGCTCGGCTTCGACTTCATTCTGCTCTCCGACTTCGAGCCGAAGGGAGAGGTCGCCCGCGCCTACGGCTCCTACATCGACCGGGCGGGGACCGCCAACCGCACGCTCGTCCTCGTCGACGAAGACGGCACGGTCGCCTGGACCTACGAATCGCCCAACCCGGGCGAGTTCCCCGGCGCCAACGTCATCTTCGACGCCCTCTCCTAGCCGCGCTCGGCGAACTGCATCAAATTTCCGGCCTCTCAGAGCGGAAATTTGATGCAGTTCGGGGATGGGTGATCTGACCAGCACCTCGCTCCCGCCGATCGGGCCCGATGACCACGTCTGCGGCCTGGGGGAGGAGGCGATCGTCGCCTACGCCGACCTCGGCTGCCCGCGTTGCGCCGCCGGGTGGCCGCGGCTGCGCGAGGGTCCCGGCCGGCTCGTCTTCCGCCACTTCCCGGTCGCCAGCCGGCACCCTCGCTCGCCCGCCCTCCACGCCGCCGCCGAGGCCGCCGGCCGCCAGGGCCGCTTCTTCGAGATGGTGGACTCGCTCTACGCCGAGCGCGGCCGGGTCGACGACCCGCACCTCTGGCAGCGGGTCGAGCGGTTCGGGCTCGACCTCGAGCTGTTCGAGGCCGACCGTCGCTCGGCCGAGGTCGAGGCCCGGATCAGGCGCGACTTCGAGTCCGGGATCCGCGCCGGGGTGACGGCGACGCCCGCGCTCTTCCACGCGGGTGGGCAGAGGCTGGGCTAGCGCTTCGGCCTGATCACGGCGACGGCGGCGCCGCTCTCGTTGCCGGCGCCGTCGATCGCGAAGGCGGTGACGCTCGCGGTCACCCGGCGCCCGTGCGCCAGCGATCGGGCGGCGGATTCCCGGGCCCTGGCGGGAACCCGGAGGACGAGCTTTCGCTTCTGACCCCGGCGGATCGCCGCCCGGTCGGAGTAGATACCCCAGGTGACGACGTCTGCGATGTCGACCTGGCCGCCGGCGATCACCCGGCCGTCCTCGTTCGCGCGCACGTAGACGACGATCTTCCCGTTGCGGAGGAAGTCCTGGCGGGGGGCGTAGGTGACTTTCGCCCGCGGCGGGACGCGGTCGCAGCGGCTGTGGCGCCTGGGGTCCTCCGGGCAGCGGTCCTGGGTCGTGTCGCCATAGCCGTCGCGGTCCTCGTCGGGCTCGAGACGGGCGTTGAGAAGGAGCTCGAGGTTGCCCTCGCCGGCGGGTCGCGGAAGGGGGCCTTCGCTCAGGCTCGGCACCCACGCCCAGACGCTCCCGGCCCCGGTTGCCCTGTAGGCGAGGGGAGCGGCTGCTTCGCCGCCGCCCTGGCCGACGACGACCGTGTCGAGGCCGAGGTACTGGCGCGCCCTCAGCGGCAGCCGCGCCGGGAAGGAATGGACCCCGGGCTCCTCCAGCGGCAGCTTCTGCCAGGGCGAGGCGGCGAAGGCGAAGCCGGCGGCCCCTCCTTCGAGCCCCCGGAGCCGCACTTCGACGCCGGTGGTCGCGGGCGTCGCCGCCCCGGTCGAGACCTTCCAGGTGGTGACGACACCCGCCTCGGAGGGCTGCACGCCGTCGAGCGCGACATGACCGTCGCCCAGCCCCACTTGCACGAAGGTGCAGGAGGCTTCACCCCTCCCGACCACCGGGCAGACCCCGCCGTTCGGAGCGGCATATAGGTTGCTGCCGATCGGCAGCGCCGCGGCCGAGCCTGCCGCCGCCAGGGCAAGCGCTCCCTGCGCCAGCATGGTCGCCGCGATCCTCTCGCTCCGACTGCGCATCGCCTCCACCCTAAGGCCTTGTACTCTCTCTGGGACAGAGAACGAGAGTTCTGAACGCAATGGGTCGCCAACCGGGCGGCCGGAGGTAAACAACTAAATGAGCATGTTTGACGTAACCCGCGTCTCGGCGGATGTCGGCGACAGCCAGATTTCCTTCGAGACCGGAAAACTCGCGAAGCAGGCGGGTGGCGCGGTCGTGGTCCAGGCCGGCGACACGATGGTCCTCTGCACGGCAACCGTCGGCAGCCTGCGCGACGTGGACTTCCTTCCCCTCACCGTCGACATCGAGGAGCGGATGTACGCCGCGGGCAAGATCCCCGGCTCGTTCTTCCGCCGCGAGGGTAAATCGAGCGAGAAGGCGACGCTGACCGCGCGCATGATCGATCGCCCGATCCGACCGCTCTTCCCCAAGGGCTGGCACTACGAGACCCAGCTGGTCGCGATCCCGATGTCGGTCGACCAGGTCCACCCCTACGACATCCTCGCGATGAACGGCGCCTCCGCGGCGCTGGCGATCTCGCCCGTCCCCGTCGCCGACCACGTCGGCGCGGTCCGGATCGGCAAGCACGAGGGCGACTTCGTCGTCAATCCCCCCGAGGAGACCCACGAGGAGCTCGAACTCGACCTGATCGTCGCCGGCACCGCCGAGGCGATCCTGATGGTCGAGGCCGGCGCCAGCGGTGTCACCGAGGCCGAGATCCTCGACGCCCTCGACATCGCCCACAGCGAGATCAAGAAGCTCTGCGCCGCGATGGAGGAGCTGCAGCAGAAGGCCGGCAAGGAGAAGATCGAGGTCGAGCCCCCGCAGATCGACGAGGGCCTGCTCGCCGAGATCCGCTCTTCCCACGGCCAGGCGCTGGTCGACGCGATCGCCACCGAGGGCAAGCTCGAGCGCTACGAGGCGATCGACAAGGTCAAGGACGAGGTGGTCGGGCACTACGCCGCCGCGCACGAGGAGGGCGAGGTCGACGCCGAGCGCGTCGCCGAGGTCAAGGCCGCGATCGACTCGATCGAGAAGGACACGATCCGCAAGGCGATCGCGGTCGAAAAGAAGCGCCCCGACGGCCGCGCCCAGGACGAGATCCGGCCGATCGAGTGCGAGGTCGACATCTCCCCGCGCGTCCACGGCTCGGCGCTCTTCACCCGCGGCGAGACCCAGATCCTCTCCAACGTCGCGCTCGGCACGACCCGGATGGACATGCGGATCGACACGCTCGGCCTGCAGACCACGAAACGGTTCTGGCACCACTACAACTTCCCGCCCTTCTCGGTCGGGGAGGCGGGCTTCATGCGCGGCCCGAAGCGCCGCGACATCGGCCACGGCGCCCTCGCCGAGCGCGCCCTGCTGGCGACGATCCCCGACGAAGAGTCGTTCCCGTACGTGATCCGCGCGGTGTCCGAGACGCTCGAGTCCAACGGCTCCTCCTCGATGGGCTCGGTCTGCGCCTCCTCGATGGCCCTCCAGGCCGCGGGAGTCCCGGTCAGCGCCCCGGTCGCCGGGGTGGCGATGGGCCTGATCAAGGAGGGCGACGACTACATCGTCCTCACCGACATCGCCGGCGTCGAGGACCACCTCGGCGACATGGACTTCAAGGTCGCCGGCACCAAGGACGGGATCACCGCCCTGCAGATGGACATCAAGATCACCGGCGTCACCTTCGAGATCCTCGAGGACGCGCTGGAGCAGGCGCTGAAGGGCCGCCAGTTCATCCTCGGCAAGATGGCCGAGGCGATCGACGGGCCGCGGGAGAAGCTCTCCGCGCACGCGCCGGCGATCGAGTCGATCAAGATCGACCCGGAGAAGATCGGGGCGGTCATCGGCAAAGGCGG